>JAFKGG010000193.1 GCA_017307915.1 Burkholderiales bacterium
CGGCAGCATCACCGGCGTCTGCTGCATCCGCTCCGGCACCGACCACGCCGCCGAGCGCCGAGCCGGCCACGCCGACCCAGCCCAGCGCCGCGTCGGCCGAGGGCGGCGAGCGCGGCTTCCTCGACGATCTGCTGGCCAACCCGCTGACCTTGCCGGGCCTGGGTGCCATCGTGCTGGCGCTGGGTCTGTATGGCCTGTACGCGATGCGTCGCCGCCGCAAGACCGAGAAATTTGAAGACAGTCTGAGCGCGGCCGACGCGTTCACCGCCAACTCGCTGTTCGGTTCCACCGGCGGCCAGGCCGTCGACACGAACAACAGCATGTTCGCGTCGAACATCCGTGATTCCGGCGTCGACGTGCATTCGACCGAAGTCGATCCGATCGCCGAAGCCGAGGTCTACATCGCCTACGGCCGCGAAGCGCAGGCCGAAGAGATCCTGAAAGAGGCGCTGAAGAAGCAGCCCGACCGCCAGGCGATCCGCCTGAAGCTGCTCGAGATCTACGCCGGCCGCAAAGACGTACTGGCCTTCGGTGCGCTGGCGCAGGAAATGTACGACATGACCGGCGGCCAGAACGAGGAATGGCCGAAGGTCGTTACGCTGGGCCTGTCGATCGATCCGGCCAACCCCTTGTATACCGGCCACGGCGAAGTGCCGGCCGAGGCTGATGCCGGCGGCGCGGCCCTTGCCGAGGCGCCCAAGTCCGATGCCGACGTCGGTGCTGCTGCCGGTCTGTCGGCTGCGGCCACCGCGGCGGCGCTGGTGCTGGGCGACCGTATGCAGAACGGCGAAACCGGTCGGCTGCCGCCGGAAGTCGATCTGGGCGCGCCGCTGCCGTCGAACTTCGCCGAAACCGTGCCGATGGATGGCGAACAATCCGCCGTCGAGGAAATGCCGGCGCTGGATTTCAACCTCGACATCGACACGATGGTCGGCCGTGCCGGCAGCCGGCTCGGCGCCGAGGCAGCCGAGCCGTCGCAAGCTGCCGAATCGGAGCAATCGGAACTGGCGCGTGCCATCGATGGCCGCTTCGAGCTGCCGTCGCTCGATATCGACCTGGATCTGAACCGGCAAGACGCCGTTGCGGCCGAACCGGTGCAGGCGGAAACCGAAGCCGAACCGCCGGCGCTGGCGGACCTGGGCGATTTCAAGATCGACCTGCCATCGCTCGAAGGGCTCGACCGCCGTCCGCCCGCTGGGGCCGCTGCCGAAACGCCGGCCATCGATCTGGGCGGCGAAGACCTGGGTCTGGCGCTCAGCGATGCGGATCCGGCGCCCAGCGTCGATTCGGCGCGTTGGCAGGAAATGGCCACCAAGCTCGATCTGGCCTCGGCCTACGAAGAGATCGGCGACAAGGAAGGTGCTCGCGAGCTGCGCGCAGAAGTGCTCAAGGGCGGCGATGCCGGACAACAACAGAAAGCTCGAAGCATGCTTTCGAAGATTGGATAATCCCGACCGGTGAATCCACTGCGGGGAAGCTGCGGCTTCCCCTTTTTGTTTGCGGCGGCGGCCGGCGCCGCCCCGTCCGGATCCCGCACCGACATGCCCCGTCTTGCTCTGACGCTGTCCTACGACGGCAGCCGCTTTGCCGGCTGGCAGACGCAGCCGCACGGCCGCAGCGTGCAAGACGCGCTGGAGCGTGCGTTGGCCGTGATCGCCGGCCACCGCGTGCCGACCATCTGTGCCGGGCGCACCGATGCCGGCGTGCACGCGCTGCGCCAAGTGGTGCATTTCGACACCGATACGCAGCGGCCCGACACCGCCTGGGTGCGCGGCGTCAACGCACATTTGCCGGCTGGCGTGGCGGTGCGCAGCGTCATGCCGGTGGCTGACGATTTCCATGCACGCTTCGGCGCATTGCGCCGCCGCTATCGTTACCTGCTGCACGGCTCGCCGGTGCGTCATCCGCTGTTCATCGACCGTGCCGGCTGGACGTTCCGGCCGCTGCAGCTCGCGCCGATGCGCGCCGCGGCACGGTTGCTGATCGGCGAGCACGATTTTTCCGCGTTCCGTTCGGCCGAGTGCCAGGCGGCTTCGCCGGTGCGCCGGCTCGACGAGCTGACGATCGATGAACGCAGCCCGTTCCTGGTGTTCACCTTCACCGGCAACGCGTTCCTGCATCACATGATCCGCAACCTGATGGGCTGCCTGCTGATGGTCGGTGACGGCCGCCGCAGTGCTGAATGGGTGGGCGAGGTGCTGGCCGCGCGCGACCGGCGGCAGGCAGCAGCCACCTTCGCGCCCGATGGCCTGTATCTGGACGGCGTCGAGTACGACGCTCGCTTCGGTCTTGCGTCGTGGGGCGATGATCTGCTGACGGCCTTTGCGTAGATCGTGTGCCGGTGCGGGCTTCAATCCCTTCGGTCCTTTCGGCCCGGTTCGGCGGCCGGTCGGCCCGCTGGCCGCTGAACCGAACCACGGTCGCGCTTCGCGAATGTCGCGCCCGAACCGTTAAACTTGCCGCAATGCGAACCCGGATCAAGTTCTGTGGGCTGGTGCGCCCCGACGACGTGCGCACTGCCGTCGCGCTCGGCGTCGATGCGATCGGCTTCGTCTTCTATCCGAAGAGCCCACGCTTTCTCGAGCTGGCTGAAGCGGCCGCGCTGCGCCGGCTGCTGCCTTCCTATGTGACCGCAGTGGGCCTGTTCGTCGGTGGATCGGGCGAGACCATCGCGCGTACGGCGCAGGCCGCCGGCCTGGACGTGATCCAGTTTCATGGCGACGAGCCGCGCGAGCAGTGCGAACGCGATCTGCCGCCGGGCCTGGCTTATTGGCGTGCCGTACGGGTGAGGAACCAGGCTGATTTGCTAGAATCGTTCGCTTGTTTCGGTCGTGGCTCGCAGGGCGCTGTGCCGGGCGCCGAGGCGCTGCTGCTGGATTCGTTCAGCGCCGGCTACGGCGGCAGCGGCGCCAGTTTCGACTGGAACTGGATTCCGGCACAACCCGCGCTGCCGATCGTATTGTCGGGCGGGCTCACGCCGGAAAGCGTCGGCGCCGCCGTTCGCTGCGTGCGGCCGATGATGGTCGACGTGTCGAGCGGCATCCAGGCTGCCGAGCCGCCAGATCCCCGCGCCAAGTCGCGGCAGCGGATGGAACGGTTCGTGGCCGAAGTGCTGCGTGCCGATGCGTTGATACAGGACGAGAATGAAGCCGTACGATCTTCCTGACGCCAGTGGCCATTTCGGCCCCTATGGCGGCACCTTCGTAGCCGAGACGCTGGTGCATGCGCTCGATGAGCTGCGCCTGGCCTATGACCGCTATCGCGTCGACCCCGAATTCATCGCCGAATTCAACGACGAACTCGAACACTTCGTCGGCCGCCCCAGCCCGGTGTATCACGCCAAGCGCTGGTCGCAGAAGCTCGGCGGCGCGCAGATCTATTTCAAGCGCGAAGACCTGAACCACACCGGCGCGCACAAGGTCAACAATACGATCGGCCAGGCCTTGCTGGCCAAACGCATGGGCAAGCCGCGCGTCATCGCCGAAACCGGCGCCGGCCAGCACGGCGTGGCCACGGCCACGGTGGCGGCGCGCTACGGCATGCAGTGCGTGGTCTACATGGGCTCGGAAGACGTGGCGCGCCAGGCGCAGAACGTCTACCGGATGAAGCTGCTGGGCGCCGAAGTGGTGCCGGTGGAGTCGGGCAGCAAGACCTTGAAAGACGCGCTGAACGAAGCCATGCGCGACTGGGTCACCAACGTCGAAGATACCTTCTACATCATCGGCACGGTAGCCGGCCCGCACCCGTATCCGATGATGGTGCGTGATTTCCAGTCGGTGATCGGCGAGGAATGCAAACGCCAGATGCCGGTGATGACCGGCCGCCAGCCCGATTACGTGGTGGCCTGCGTGGGCGGCGGCTCGAACGCGATCGGCATCTTCTATCCGTACATCGACGTGCCCGACGTGGCGCTGGTCGGCGTCGAAGCGGCCGGCGAGGGCGTGGCCAGCGGCCGCCATGCGGCCTCGCTCACCGCCGGCACGCCCGGCGTGCTGCACGGCAACCGCACCTATCTGCTGCAGGATGAAAACGGCCAGATCATCGATACGCATTCGGTGTCGGCCGGCCTCGATTATCCGGGCGTGGGCCCCGAGCACGCGTGGCTGAAGGATTGCGGCCGCGCGCAGTACGTCACCATCGACGATGAAGAAGCGCTGCGTGCCTTCCACGACTGCTGCCGCACCGAGGGCATCATCCCGGCGCTGGAATCGAGCCATGCCATCGCTCATGCGGTGAAGCTGGCGCCGACGCTGTCGCGCGACAAGACCATTCTGGTCAATCTGTCGGGCCGCGGCGACAAGGACATGCACACCGTCGCGCAGCGCGCGGGGATCCGTTTCTGATGTCGCGCCTGAACGCCACTTTCGAACGCCTGGCCGCCGACGGTCGCAAGGCACTGATTCCCTACATCACCGCCGGTTTTCCGCAGGCCCAGCTCACCGTGCCGATCATGCACGCGATGGTCGGTGCCGGCGCCGACGTCATCGAGTTGGGCGTGCCGTTTTCCGACCCGATGGCCGACGGCCCGGTGATACAGCGCGCCAACGAGCATGCGCTGGCCGCCGGCATCAGGCTGCGCGACGTGCTCGATCAGGTGCGCGAGTTTCGCCGCAGCGATGCCGGCACGCCGGTGGTGCTGATGGGCTACGCCAATCCGATCGAGCGCATGGGCACCGTGCCGTTCCTGGAGCGCGCGCAAGAAGCGGGCGTGGACGGGGTCATCGTCGTCGATTACCCACCCGAGGAATGCGACGAGTTCGCGCGCGCGGCGCGCGAGTGCGGCATCGCGCCGATCTTTCTGCTGGCGCCCACCTCGACCGAACAGCGCATCGGCAAGGTGCTGGCACTGGCCAGTGGTTATGTGTATTACGTGTCGTTGAAAGGCATCACCGGCGGTACGCTCGATCGCGATGACGTGGTCAGGCGCGTGGCGGCGATCAAGTCGCGCACCGCGCTGCCGATCGGCATCGGTTTCGGCATCCGCGATGGCGAGACCGCGCGCGCGGTGGCGCAGGCCGGCGACGCGGTGATCATCGGCACCCGGATGATCCAGTTGCTCGAAGACGGCTCGCCGGCGCAGGCGCCCGAGCGCGCCGCGGCATTCATCGCCGGCATCCGGGCCGCGCTCGACGCGCCCGCCGGCAACCCTTGAGGGAGAAGCGATGACCTGGCTCGACAAGCTGTTGCCGCCGCGCATCAAGCGTTCGCAAGCGGGCGGCAAGAAGGTGCCCGAAGGCGTCTGGGTCAAGTGCCCGTCGTGCGATGCCGTCCTGTATTCGGCCGACCTCGAAGCCAATCTGAACGTGTGCCCGAAGTGCACGCATCACATGCGGCTGTCGGCGCGCAAGCGGCTCGATCTGCTGCTCGACGCCGAAGGGCGCTACGAGATCGGCCATGAGGTGCTGGCCGTCGACGCGCTGAAATTCAAGGACAGCCGCAAGTATCCCGATCGACTGCAGGAAGCGATCGAGGAAACCGGTGAAACCGACGCGCTGGTCGTGATGGGCGGGGCGATCCGCACCATTCCGGCGGTGGTGGCCTGCTTCGAGTTCGAGTTCATGGGCGGTTCGATGGGCTCGGTGGTCGGCGAGCGGTTCGCGCGCGGCGTGCAGACGGCGGTCGAGCAGAAAGTGCCGTTCGTGTCGATCGCCGCTTCGGGCGGCGCGCGCATGCAGGAAGGCTTGCTGTCGCTGATGCAGATGGCCAAGACCACGGCGATGCTGACCAAGCTGGCCGAGAAGCGCCTGCCGTACATTTCTGTGCTGACCGACCCCACGATGGGCGGCGTGTCGGCAAGCTTCTGCTTCCTCGGCGACGTGGTGATGGCCGAGCCGAAGGCGCTGATCGGCTTCGCCGGGCCGCGCGTGATCGAGCAGACGGTGCGCGAGAAACTGCCCGAGGGCTTCCAGCGCGCCGAGTTCCTGATGGAGAAGGGCGCGATCGACATGATCGTCGATCGCCGCGCGATGCGCGACGAGATCGCCAAGCTGCTGGCGCTGATGCTCAAGCAATCGAGCGAAGCCGTCGCCTGACGGGGCCTGAACGGATCCGACATGTCTGCTCCGTCATCGCCGCTGGGCGAGACCGCGTCAGCCGCCCGCTCGCTGGATGATTGGCTGGCGTACATCGAGCGCCTGCATCCGAAAACGATCGAACTGGGCTTGCAGCGGCTGGCGGCCGTTGCGCAGCGCATGGGCCTGTCCCTGTCGAGCGTCGTCATCACCGTGGGCGGCACCAATGGCAAGGGCTCGACCTGCGCGATGCTCGAAGCGATCCTGCTGCAGGCCGGCTATCACGTCGGCTTGTATACGTCGCCGCATCTGCTGCACTTCAACGAGCGCGTGCGCATCGACGGCCAGTCGGCCACCGACGCGGCGCTGGCCGAACAGTTCGCTGCCGTCGAAGCGGCGCGCGGCGACACGGCGCTGACCTATTTCGAATTTTCGACGCTGGCGGCGCTGCGGCTGTTTCAGCATGCGCCGCTCGACGTGGTGATCCTGGAAGTGGGGCTGGGCGGGCGGCTCGACGCGGTCAACCTGATCGACGCCGATTGCGCGATCGTCACCAGCATCGACGTCGATCATGCCGAGTTCCTGGGCGCCGACCGTAACAAGATCGGCTGGGAGAAGGCGCATATCTTCCGCACTGGCCGGCCGGCGATCTGCAGCGATCCGATGCCGCCGCCGCTGCTGGTCGATTACGCGCGCGAGATCGATGCCGACCTGTGGCTGTTCGGCCGCGACTTCAATTATTCCGGCGACCGTCAGCAATGGTCTTACGGCGGCCGCGGCCAGCGGCGCAACAGTCTGGCCTACCCGGCGCTGCGGGGTGCCAACCAGTTGCTCAATGCCTCGGGCGTGCTGGCCGCGCTGGAAGCGCTGCGCACACGGCTGCCGGTGACGCAGCAGGCGGTGCGCCAGGGCTTGGCGGTGGTCGAGCTGCCGGGGCGCTTCCAGGTGCTGGCTGGCAGGCCGGCAGTGGTGCTCGACGTGGCGCACAACCCGCACGCGGCCGCTCACCTGGCCCAGAACCTCGACAACATGGGTTTTTATCCGGACACCTATGCGGTGCTCGGCATCATGCGCGACAAGGACGTCGATGCGGTCATCGCGGCGCTGAAAAGCCGCGTGCAGTACTGGCTGCCCACCGACTTGCCGGGGGCGCGGGCGGCTTCGGCGCAGTGGGTCATCGAGCGATTGCTGGCGGCCGGGGTGGCGCCGGCGGCGATCCTCGGCGCTGAGGCGGGGGACGCGGCGGAGGGCTTTCGCAGCCCCAGCCAAGCCCTTGCTGCAGCGCGTCTTCGTGCAGATGAGAATGATAGAATCGTAGTCTTCGGTTCCTTTCTCACCGTTGCCGACATTCTTGCCTCTCGTGAATCGACGTCGGTTTCTCGTTCGTGAACGAGCCAAGCTGAAGGCAGGCCCCTGCGTCGCGGCAGCAAACCGGCCGCGGGGCTGCCCGGCGGCGCTCACGGAAAGCCATGGCCAAGCGTAAGTCGAGCGACAACGGCGCTCTCGACCCGGCACTGACTCAGAAGAAACGCGCGCGCCGCCGCCTGGTCGGCGCGATGGCGCTCGGCGTGCTCGCCGCCATCGTGCTGCCGCTGCTGCTCGATTCCGAGCCGCGCCAGACGATCAGCGACGTGCAGGTCGAAATCCCGCCGCGCGATGCGCCGGCACCGCCAACCGCGGCCCAGCCGCCTGCGGTGCCGCCGCTGGCGGCGGAAGCGCCCGCAGAGGGCAAGGCCGAGGCAGGCAGCAAGAGCGCCACCGTGCCGCCAGTGCCCCCGGTGCCGGCGACTGGGTCGTCGTCGGGTGCGTCATCGGCGGCTTCCGCACCGCGCGAAAGCTCCGCGCCGGCCGCGGCATCGAAGGCCGCGCCCCCGGCCGGGTCATCTTCATCCTCTTCGGGCGCATCGTCGCCAGCGCGTCGCAGCGATTCCGCCGCTGCGCAGCGTGACAATCCGCCGCGCCGCGAGGCACCGCCCCGCGAGACACCGACGCCGCCGCGCGAACCGGCGCGCAGCGCCGACAGCAAGCCGCGTCCGGCCGAAGCCAAGCCGGCGGCAGAGGCCAAGCCCGAGTCCACGCGCTTCGTGCTGCAACTGGGCGCCTATGCCAATCCGGCCAGCGCCAAGGCGCAGGCCGACAAGGCGAGCAAGGCCGGCGTGCGCGCCTATACCGAAACCGTGCAGACGACGCAGGGCGCGCGCACCCGCGTGCGCGTGGGGCCGTTCAATTCGCGCGAGGCCGCCGAACAATCGCGCGCCAAGCTCAAGAACGGCGGCATCGACGCCAGCGTGGTGAGCCTGTGAACGCCCCCCAGCTTTCCGGTGCCCGATGAGCGCGGAGCTGACAGGATGGGATTACTTCATCATCGCCACCGTGCTGATCTCGGTCGTGCTGGGCGTGCTGCGTGGCATGGTGCGCACCGTGTTCGCGCTGGCCGGCTGGGTGGCTGCGCTGATCGGCGCACCGATCGCCACGGCGCCGCTGCTGGCCGCCACCGGCTGGACGCTGCACCCGCTGTTCATCACGGTGCTGCTGTTCTTCGCGATCCTGATCCTGGTGCGCTTGGTCGGCGGTGCGCTGGCGCGCGCCCTGGCCAAGGTCGGGCTGGGCGCGGTCGACCGCTCGCTGGGTGCGGTGCTGGGTGTGTTGCGCGCGCTGATCATCATCGTCGTGGCGGCGCTGA
>JAFKGG010000194.1 GCA_017307915.1 Burkholderiales bacterium
GCTTCGTTGTTCACCAGCGCCACCTTCTTGAACGCCAACCGCCACTGGCCGCTTTCCTGGCGCAGCAGGTATTCGTTGCGGGCCGCCCACATGATCTGGCCGCGGCGATGCGACTCATACAGCAGCATGTTGGCCGTCACGCGCGTGCCGCCTTCTTCGTCGCCCAGCACTTCGATGTTGCCGATCACGCGGCGCAGGCGCGAGACCGGCAGTTGGCTGTAACGCTTGCCGGTCAGGAACTGCCGGATGCGCAGCCCGATTCGCGAGCGGTTGTCGTAGACGATCGACATCTGCCGTTCCGGGTCGGTGTCTTCGCCGTTGGCAGGTATCCAGTACACGGCGTCGTCGGTCCACAGCGACTCCCATTCCTGGAAGCGATGCTCGTCTTGCAGGCGTGCCTCGCGGTACAGGAACTGGGCGATGCCGTGGTAGCGCACCAGGTCGGCGAGGTCGGTGGTCATCATTCGCTCTGAAGCACCCATCACGCAGCCTCCATCAGGGAACGGTAGTACTGCCACATGCCGCGCGAGCACAGGTCGTCGGTGGCGTGGCCGATGCGGAAGCCGTCGTCGTCGATGCGCTCGCGATGGCTGCCGCGGCCCAGATAGACCCACTCCGGATTCTTCTCCTGCACGCCGCGATGGGAGCGTTCGTACATCTCGGCGTCGTCGGCCAGCAGGAAGCCGGCCGGGCCGACCGAGCCCATCGTCTGCTGGCGCAGGCGCCGGTTGAAATCGGGCGCGCCCTTGAACTGCAAGGCGGTGACGTGCTGCACGGTCTCGTTCGCGTTCAGCGGCTGGATCACGAAGATCTGGATCTCGGCGATGAACAGGTTCGGAAAGATCATGATGTGCGGCGTGCCGTCGATCATGATGCGGCGCGCTTCTTCCTCGCCATAGGCGGCGTTCATGTTCGCCACGTAGTCGGGCAGCTTGTCGGGCGTGGTGCCGAACCACGACAGCGGCTGGTCGCGCTTGCGGAACTCGGGGCGCAGATCCACCTCGCTGTGGCCGTTGCCGAAGTAACGGGTCACGGCGCTGGAAGTGTCGGCGTACAGCGTGCCGATCTGGCTGTCGGCCACGTCGAAGATCGAGGCGTGCACGAACGCCGGGTGATAGCCGTCGGTTTCGTTTTCCATCACGAACTTCCAGTTGGCGAACACCTTGTGCTGCAGGAAGCCGGCCGTCACCTCCACCTCGCCCTCGGGCGAGTTGCGGCACAGCGCGTCGATGGCTTGCCTGGCGCCGCCGAGCTGTTCCTCCAGCGTCGGGCCTTCGGCGGCCATCGAGCCGAATACGAATCCCTTGTAGATGCCGACGCGCGCTACCCTGCCCAGGCTCAGTTCCTTGCGCTTGTCCTGCACGTATCCCGACGGGAACGGATAGCCGCGCAGGCTGCCGTCGATGCCGAAGTTCCAGCCGTGATAGTTGCAGGTGAAGCTGCGCTGGTTGCCGCGCGGCTTTTCGCAGACCTGGTTGCCGCGGTGCGGACAGCGGTTGTGCAGCAGGTGCACCTGGCCGTCCTTGTCGCGCGTCATCAGCACCGGGTCGGGGCCGATCGATTTCATCACGAAGTCGTGCGGATTGGGAATCTCGCTGACGTGCCCGACGTAGACCCAGACGCGCTGCCAGATGTTGCGCAGTTCTTCCTGATAGATGCCGGGATCGGTGTAGACGGAGCCGTGCACGTGCTCGGCCTGGATCAGATGCGCCCAGTCCGGCCGCCGGGCGGGAAGGGCGATGCTTGCCTCGCTCATGGATTGTTCCTGATGGTTGGTGGTGCCTGAGCCCGCGTCGGTCGTGATTCAAATTTAGACCGACGTGTCGGTCTATTTATGATCGGGACTCGCGGCGGCCAATACCTTGACCTGGATCAAGAATCGGGGCGTGGGCACCGGCGGCTCGGGCTCACGCGGGGCGATCGTAGTGCTGACAGGCCTTAAGTCTTCAGCAAAGTCGGCGGCTGTGCCTTGAAACCGTTGACGAACAGTTCCGAGATGCGCAGCGCCAGCTCTTTCGGCGAGATCGACCCCGAGCGGCGATACCAGGTGAAGGTCCAGATCATCATGCCGAACAGCAGTAGCGCATAGGGAGTCTGCAAGCGCTCCTCGGCCATCAGGCGCGGGTTGATCTCGCGCAGCAGGCCTTCCATCATCTGCGTCATCTCGACCTCGAGCTTGTAGATATGTTCGCGCTGCGCCCTGGGCAGGAACTTCAGGTCGTTCATCAGGATGACGTGCTCGTTGCGCGCGCGGGCTGCACCCTGTACGAAGCTGTCGACGAACAGCCCGAAGCGCTGTTCGGCCGGCAGCGGCTGCTTCAGGATGCGCGTCAGGTCGGCGGCTTGGTGCGTGATGTAGTCGTGGACGATCGCGTAGAGCAGGTCTTCCTTGCTCGGGAAGTAGTGGTACAGGTGCGATTTGGAGGCGCCGCAGGCCTTGGCCACGTCCAGCATCGTCGCCACGTCGAAACCCTTCTTCGCGATCAGCGCGGCGGCCTTGTCGATGATGATCTGCTTCTTTTCCTCGTAGTCTTCAGCCCGTACGCGCGTCATGCCTGTTCCCTCGGTTGCGGGATTTCATCGGCCGGCTTCATATAGTCCGACCCGTCGGATTATTGTAAGCGCATCCGCACGGCTGAGGTCGACCGAAAGCGCCGGGCGGCGCCAGGCGTGGTGCCGTTCGTCTCTTTTCAGGCCTTTTCGGCCATGAAGCCCTTCAGGAACAGGCGCGCCAGCCGGTCGCACAGTTCCTGCGGTTTCATCGGGCCGCCGGGCTTGTACCAGATGTCGGCCCAGTTGAGCATGCCCAGCAGCATCATCGTGTACGGTTTGTAGACGTGCTCCGGCAAGCCGGGGTTCAGCTCGCGCAGCAGATCGGCGACCAGATCGGTGACCTTGCGCTGCGCCGCGATCAGCGGCGCCTGCTTGGACTTGGGCAGATACTTCACGTCCTGCATGGCGATCGTGTGGCGCCGGCGCGATTGCGCCGATTTCTGCGTATAGGTTTCCACCAGCGCCAGCAGCCGGTCGCGCGGCGTGCCCGATGCCGCCAGCGCCTCTTGCAGCCCGGCGATCACGCGTTCCAGGTGTTCGTCGAGCATCGCGAACAGCAGATCGTCTTTGGTCGGAAAGTAGTGATACAGCATCGACTTGGTCGCGCCGCAGGCCTTGGCCACGTCCTGCATCTTGGCCGCCGGGTAGCCTTCCTTGGCGAACAGCGCCGCCGCGCAATCCATGATGGCTTGGCTCTTGAGTTCGTAGTCGTCGGCGCGTACGCGGGGCATGGGGTGTCGATCTCCTGTGGGGGCGGAGTTTAGCAATTTGGCCGCGGCGGGCGCGCAGCGGGCGCGGCGCGCGGGCATGGGCGCGACGGCCGCCGGTGGAATACGCGACAATACGGGCCACTTCGACCGACCCCATGACGTCATGACCGACTCGCTGCAAGGCCTCGCCAGGCAGCTCGAACAGTTCGCCAAGGCGCGCGACTGGGAGCAGTTTCATTCACCGAAGAACCTCGCGTCGGCGCTCATCGTCGAAGCGGCCGAGCTGCTCGAGCATTTTCAATGGCTGACGGACGAGCAAAGCCGCGGCTTGCCGCCCGAGAAGCGCGAAGCGGTGGGCGCCGAGATCGCCGACGTCCTGCTCTACCTGATCCAGTTATCGCGTGCGCTCGGCATCGATCCGGTCGCGGCGGC
The DNA here is from genome assembly GCA_017307915.1 of Burkholderiales bacterium. GTDB lineage: Bacteria > Pseudomonadota > Gammaproteobacteria > Burkholderiales > Burkholderiaceae_E > Zeimonas. Next base: position 3,696 of record JAFKGG010000194.1, read on the forward strand.
GCGAGCCAAGCTGAAGATCAACGAGCAGAAGTATCCGGTCGATCGGGCGCGCGGCAGCAGCAAGAAATACGACGAACTGTAAGGGCGCGTGCGGGGGCGGGCGGTGATCATCTACCAGGCGACCAAGGCGCAGTTTCTGCAGCACGCGTGGCACGACGACATCGAAGACGTCGTGTCGCGCCATTTTCGCAGTGCCACCGGCCGGCATGCCGGCCGGGGAGAAATCCAGTCATGGAAGCACTCGCTGATCGAGATGGCGAAAGTGCTGGCGGATGAAGAGATTCCCGCGGATGCCGGCGTCGGCATCGAGTATCAGTTGCCCCAGACCTCCAAGCGGATCGATTTCGTCATCACCGGCGAAGACGCAGCCGATCGTTCGAAGGTGGTCATCGTCGAGCTCAAGCAATGGTCGGAGTCTCGCCGCAGCGAAAAGGACGGAATCATATGGGCGCATCGGGGTGGCCAGGGTGATGCACGTGAAGGTCCACACCCTTCGTATCAGGCCTGGTCATACGCGGCGTACCTTCAGGATTTCAACGTTGCAGTGCAAGACGGTGCCATGGTCCTGCAACCCTGCGCCTATCTGCACAATCATCCGCGCGACGGCGAGATCGACCATCCGCACTACCGCGAGCATCTTGCACGTGCACCGCTTTTTCTCGCACGCGAACGCGCGAAGCTGCAGGCGTTCATTCGCGAGCACGTTCGGCATGGAGATCGCCGGGGCGCGCTCTATGTGATCGAGAACGGGCGCATTCGCCCGTCGAAGATGCTGGCCGACAGCGTGCTTGGCCTGCTGCAAGGCAGGCCCGAGTTCGTTCTGATCGACGAACAGAAACTCGTCTACGAGACCGCACTGCAAGCGCAGACGCGTGCGGCGACGCGTAAGCAAGTGGTGATCGTGCAGGGTGGTCCGGGTACCGGAAAATCGGTTGTCGCGATCAATTTGCTCGGGGCCCTGCTCGCACGCGGCAGCAACGCGCGCTATGTCTCCAAGAATGCGGCACCGCGCGCGGTCTATGAAGCCAAGCTGACCGGCACGTTCACCAAGACGCGCATCAGCAATCTGTTCAGCGGCTCGGGGGCGTTCTTCAATGACGAGCCGGAAACCTACGATGCCTTGATCGTTGACGAGGCGCACCGCCTGAACGAAAAGAGCGGTCTGTATCGAAATCTCGGCGACAACCAGGTTCGCGAGCTGATACGGTCGGCCCGCTGCGTCATCTTCTTCGTCGATGACGACCAGCGCGTCACGCTGCATGATATCGGGCATACCGGCGAATTGCGCCGCTGTGCCCGCGAGTTCGATGCCGAGGTGACGGAGCTGGAACTTGCGTCGCAGTTTCGCTGCAACGGTTCCGACGGATACCTGGCCTGGCTCGACGACGTGCTCGACATCCGGCCGACCGCCAATCCGACTCTGGACACAGGCGAGTACGATTTTCGCGTCTTCGATGATCCAGCCGAACTGCACGCGCTGATCGAGCTGAAGAACCGGGCCAACGATCGGTCGCGTGTAGTGGCCGGTTATTGCTGGACGTGGCCGAGCAAGCGCAACGATCAGGCTTGGGATATCGAGCTGCCCGAATTCGGCTATCGGCGCCGCTGGAACCTGAACAAGGACAGTAGTCTATGGATCGTGACGCCGGGCTCCGTGGAGCAGGTAGGTTGCATCCACACTTGCCAAGGGCTCGAGCTGGATTACGTCGGCGTGATCATTGGTCCGGATCTCGTCCATCGGGACGGCCGGATCGTCACGGATGCGACGAAGCGGGCGTCTTCCGATCAGTCGGTGAAAGGGCTCAAGCAGATGATGAAGACCGACCGGGAGCGGGCGCTCGCCCTGGCGGATTCGATCGTCAAGAACACCTATCGAGCGCTGATGACGCGAGGCATGAAAGGGTGCTACGTCTACTGCACCGACGCCTCTTTGGCCGCCTATCTGCGCAGCCGTCTGCAAGCGGCCGGCCAGGCCGCCGGCGACGGGCCCGCGCGCGCCCGCATCGCCGCGCACGATGCCGGTTCGGCCTCGACCGTCTTGCCGTCGAACGTGATTGCCTTGCGGCGGGTATCCGAGGAAGAACGCGCCGCGGGCGTTGCGGCCGTGCCGGTGGTCGATCTGCGCTTCGCCGCCGGATCGTTCTCCGATACGCAGGCTCTCGAGAGCAAAGCGCGTGACTGGGTGGCGCTGCCTGATTGGGTGCGGCCCCAGCCTGGCCTGTTCGTTGCCCAGGTGGTGGGCGAATCGATGAACCGCCGCATTCCGAACGGCGCATGGTGCCTGTTCCGGGCCAACCCGGGCGGAACGCGGCAGGGAAAGGTGGTGGTCGTTCAGCATCGTGACATCGCTGATCCGGAAACCGGCGGCCAGTACACGATCAAACGCTATGCCAGCGAGAAGCGTGCCAACGGCGATGGCGCCTGGCGCCATCAGCGAATCACTTTGCATCCCGATTCCGATCAGCCCGGGTTCGAGCCGATCGTGCTCGATTTGGCCACCGATGAGCAGGAATTCGCCGTCGTCGCTGAAATGCTGATGGTGCTGGGCGACGCGGCGGGTTGACCGGGGCGGGCGACGAGAGGCCGGCACTGAGCGAGCGCCCGCAGGCGCTCGGCGTCCCACATCTTCAGACGATCGACAGCTCGACGTCGACGTTGCCGCGCGTGGCGTTCGAATACGGGCAGACCTGGTGCGCAGTGTCGACCAGCTTTTTCTTCGACTCGGCATCCAGCCCCGGCAGCGTGATGGCCAGCTTGACCGCGATGCCATAGGCCTTGCCTTCGTTGATCGGGCCCAGCGAGACGCTGGAATCGATCGCCACGTCATCGGGCACCTTCACGCCGATCTTCGGGCCCACGGCCTTCAGCGCGCCGATGAAGCAGGCAGCGTAGCCGACGGCGAACAACTGTTCAGGGTTGGTGCCGGGCTTGCCTGAACCCGGCGGGCTGAGCTTGACGTCGAGCGCGCCGTCGCTGCTCTTGCCGGCGCCGTTGTCGCGACCGCCGGTGGTGTGGGCCTGGGCGGTGTAGAGCACTTTGTCGAGTTGGGTCGTCATGATCGTTCCTTGGCCGGAGTGGCTGCGTCAGGTGGGCGGGGAAAAAGCATACTGCCGTATCTTGGCGGCGCAGCACCCGCCAGCGCGATAGCACCCTGATCGAAGCGGGGACAATCCGGTTGCCGAGCCGGGCTCATGCCTGTGGCGGCGCCTCGTGCCAGTGCTCGGCGATGCGGGGCAGGTTGAGCTCGATCCAGTCGGCCAGTTCGCGCACTCTGGCGGCGGCTTCGACGCCCAGCGGCGTCAGCGTGTATTCGACATGCGGCGGCACGACGCGATAGGCCTTGCGCTCGATCATGCCGTCGCTGACCAGCCAGTCCAGCGTCTGCGACAACATGCGCTCGCTGACGCCGGCCACTTTGCGGCGCAGATCGCTGAACCGGTGGGTGCCGCCCTGCAGCGCCAACAGCACCAGCACGCCCCAGCGGCTGGTCAGGTGCTTGAGCACGTCGCGCGACGGACAGGCAACGGCCATGAGGTCGCCGCGCGCCATGCGTTCGGACAGGGCGGCCGGCGGCTGGCCGGCCGCTGATGACTTTCTGTTCATACTTACCTTCTTGTACGTACTTCCGAAAAGTATGTATGGATGCTATACATGTGCCTCGTTCACATCAAGCAGGAAATCGACATGACCATTGCCATTACCGGCGCCACCGGCCAACTGGGGCGCCTCGTCATCGCCCAGCTCAAGCACAAGCTGCCGGCCGCGCAGATCGTTGCCTTGGCGCGCGATACCACCAAGGCCGCCGATCTGGGCGTGACGGTGCGTGAGGCCGATTACGGCCGGCCCGACACGCTGGAGAAAGCCCTGGCCGGCGTCGACAAGCTGCTGCTGATCTCGTCCAGCGAGGTCGGCCAGCGGGCCGTGCAGCATCGCAATGTGATCGCGGCCGCGAAGCGGGCGGGCGTGAAGCAGATCATCTACACGAGCCTGCTGCATGCCGACCGCTCGCCACTGAGCCTGGCTGATGAGCATCGGCAGACCGAAGCCGAGCTGAAAGCGTCTGGCGTGCCTCACACGATTCTGCGCAACGGCTGGTACACCGAGAATTACACCGGCTCGATCGGCGGCGCGTTGCAAGGCGGTGCCTTCATCGGCAGTGCGGGCGATGGCCGGATCTCGTCGGCGCCGCGTGCCGATTTCGCGGCGGCGGCGGTGGCCGTGCTGACGAGTGAAGGCCATGCGGGCAAGGTCTACGAGCTGGCTGGCGACGATGCCTATACGCTGACTGAGCTGGCGGCCGAGGTCTCGAAGCAGACCGGCAGGCAGATTCCGTACAAGAACCTGTCGCAGGCTGACTATGCGGCCGCGCTCGCCGGGTTCGGGCTGCCCGCACCGCTGGCCGATGCGATTGCGGGCTGGGATGTGGGCGCCTCGCAAGGGGCGCTGTTCGATGACGGCCGCCAGCTGTCGGTGCTGCTTGGCCAGCCGACCACGCCGCTGTCGACGGCGGTGGCCGATGCGCTGAAGGCCTGAACCCTGGGCTGCACCCGGGCCCGGCCTTCAGTCCAGGCCGCCCGGTTCACGCCCTGACGATCAGCATCGCGCCCGCCAGCACGCACAGCAGGCCTGTCATACGCTTGAGCCATCGCTCGGGCATCGAGTGGGCCAGCCGCACGCCGAACGCCACGCCAAGCAACTGAAAGACCGTGATCAGGGCTGCCATCTTCCAATCGACCAGCCCTCGCTGCAAGTTGCCGATCGATCCCGATAGCGCCGAACCCAGTTGCAGGATCTGGCTGGCGCCGATGGCGACGAGCGATGCGTAGCGAAGCGTCACCATCAACGGCACGGAGAAGACCGGGCCGCCGGCGCCCGATACGCCCGAGCCGAAGCCGGACAAGATACCGACCAGCAACAGCGTCGGGTTGCGCCGTGCCATCGATCGGCCGGGCTGCGCGTG
>JAFKGG010000366.1 GCA_017307915.1 Burkholderiales bacterium
GGTCTTTCACGAACCAACGCGTGCGCTTGATCAGCCGCTCGACGCGCGCCTTTTCCAGGCGCCGCGCCTCGGCCGGCATGTGTTCGCGCCGCCATTCGTCGTTCGACTCGGCCAGCCGCTGCGACAGCCGTTCGATCTGGGCCGGCCGCAAGGTCAGCGCCAGCGCCGCCACGTCGGGCGCCAGACGCATCGCCAGCGGCTGCCAGGCGGCCAGCGCCTGCTTGCGCCATTGCTCGAAGTCGGCCGCGCCGACCGGCTGCGCCAGGCGCCCCTCGACCTGCTGGAGGAATTCCACGTAGCCGGGCAGTTGCGTCTGCCGATGCCAACGTTGCAGCGCTTCGAGCCGCGCCGACACCAGATCGCGCTGGCTATCGTCCAGATTCAGGTAGCGGTCGAGCTGCCAGCCCAGCCATAAAGGCGCCGTGTCGTAACCGAGTTTCGTTGCCGAACACCCCGTTGCCAGCAGACAACTGGCGGCCACAAGCAGCAGAGCCTTCCTCCACCCCATGTTAAGCTTTTCGACAAACGCTCCGCAGGGCAGCGTAACCGCTTGAAAAACAAAGGAAAACATGAACATCGTCATCCTTGCTGCCGGGATGGGCAAACGGATGCGCTCCGACCTGCCCAAGGTGCTTCACCCGTTGGCGGGCAAACCGCTGCTCGGGCATGTGGTGGATTGTGCCCGTAGTTTGTCGCCTACCACCTTGATCGTGGTCTATGGCCACGGCGGCGACGCCGTGCCGCGCGCGCTGGCGGCCGACGACCTGCGCTGGGCCGAGCAGGCGCCACAGCTCGGCACCGGCCACGCCGTGATGCAGGCCGTGCCGCAACTGGACGACAGCGTGCCCACGCTGGTGCTGTACGGCGACGTGCCGCTGACGCGCCGCGACACCTTGCAGCGGCTGCTGCAGGCCGCCGGCGGCGACAAGCTGGCGCTGCTCACCGTCGAGCTGGCCGATCCGACCGGCTATGGACGCATCGTGCGACACGAAGGCCGGATCGTGCGTATCGTCGAACACAAGGATGCCGACGAGGCCACCCGCCGCATCGGCGAAGTCAATACCGGCATCCTGGTGGTGCCCACGCCGGCGCTGAAACGCTGGCTGGCGAACCTGTCTGACGACAACGCGCAGAAGGAGTATTACCTCACTGACATCGTCGCGGCCGCCGTTCAGGATGGTGTTCCAGTCACCTCGGCGCAACCCGCCCAGGTACACGAAACGCTGGGCGTGAACAGCAAGCGGCAGCTCGCCGAACTCGAACGCATTCTGCAGCTCGACCTCGCGGCAACACTGATGGACGAAGGCGTGACTCTGGCCGATCCGGCCCGTATCGACATTCGCGGCACGCTGCGCTGTGGGCGCGACGTGTCGATCGACGTCAATTGCGTGTTCGAGGGCGAGGTCGTGCTCGGCGACGGCGTGCGCATCGGCGCCAACTGCGTGATCCGCAATGCGCGCATCGGCGCCGGCGCGCAGATCCTGCCGTTCACGTCGATCGACGACGCCGGCGTCGGCGCGCAGGCGCGCATCGGACCCTACGCGCGGCTGCGGCCCGGCACCGAGCTGGCCGACGACACGCACGTCGGCAACTTCGTCGAGCTCAAGAACACCAGGATGGCGGCGCACTCGAAGGCCAATCACCTGGCCTACGTCGGCGACGCCGTGGTCGGCTCGGGCGTCAACATCGGCGCCGGTACCATCACCTGCAACTACGACGGCGTCAACAAGCACCAGACGGTGATCGAGGACGACGCCTTCATCGGCAGCGACACGCAGCTCGTCGCGCCGGTGCGCGTCGGCCGCGGCGCCACGCTGGGCGCCGGCACGACACTGACGCGCGATGCACCGGCCGGCAAGCTCACCGTTTCGCGCGGCCGGCAAACGACGGTCGATTCGTGGAAACGACCGGTCAAGAAGCAAACCAGATAGAGGCAAGGGAGTAGCAGCATGTGCGGAATCGTCGGAGCGGTCGCTCGGCGCAACGTCGTCCCCATCCTGATCGAAGGACTGCGCAAGCTCGAATATCGCGGCTATGACTCGGCCGGCATCGCGATCATGAACGGCGCGATGGAACGCGTGCGCGCCGTTGGCCGCGTGGCCGAACTCGAAGTGCGCACGCGCGAACTGCACGCCGACGCGCCGACCGGTATCGCGCACACGCGCTGGGCCACGCACGGCGGCGTCACCGAAAAGAACGCGCACCCGCATTTCTCCAAGGCCGACGGCATCGAGATTTCGGTGGTGCACAACGGCATCATCGAGAACCACGATGCGCTGCGCCGCCGCCTGAAGCAGGCCGGCTACGAGTTCGTCAGCGACACCGACACCGAAGTCATTGCGCACCTGCTGCACAGCCACGTCGCCGCCGGCGCAACGCTGTTCGACGCCGTGCAGACCACGGTGCGCGAGCTGGAAGGCGCCTATGCCATCGCCGCCATCAGCAAGACCGAGCCCGACACCGTCGTCGGTTCGCGCAAGGGCTCGCCGCTGCTGCTGGGCATCGGCAATGCCGGCTCGGGCCATGGCGAGAACTTCCTAGCGTCCGACACCTCGGCGCTGCTGCAGGTGACCAAATACGTCGCGTATCTGGAAGAAGGCGACGTCGTCGAGATCAAGCCCGACGGCTATCGCATCGTCGACCGCGACGGCAAGCCGGCCGAGCGGCCGATCGTCGAAAGCCAGCTGTCGAGCGATTCGATCGAGTTGGGCAACTACGATCACTTCATGCAGAAGGAGATCTTCGAGCAGCCCGGCGCCATCGCCAATACGCTCGAAATGGTCGCCAACGCCTCATCGCTGTCGCCTGGCCTGTTCGGCGCCAATGCTGAAGAGGTGTTCTCGCGCACGCAGCAGATCCTGATCCTGGCCTGCGGCACGAGCTGGCACGCCGGCTGCGTGGCCAAGTACTGGATCGAGGCGCTGGCCGGCATTCCGGTGTCGGTGGAGATCGCCAGCGAATACCGCTACCGCGATTCGGTGGCGCTGCCCAACACGCTGGTGCTGACCATCTCGCAATCGGGCGAAACCGCCGACACGCTGGCCGCTCTGCAACACGCCAAGACGCTCGGCCTGCGCGACACGATGACGATCTGCAACGTGCCCGAGTCGGCGCTGATCCGCCAGAGCAAGCTGCGCTTCCTGACGCGCGCCGGCCCCGAGATCGGCGTGGCCTCGACCAAGGCATTCACCACGCAGCTGGCCTCGCTGTTCGTGATGACGCTGGTGCTGGCCAAGCTGCGCCAACGCCTGTCGGCCGAGCGCGAAAAAGAACTGCTCCAGCAACTGCGCCACCTGCCGGCCGCGATGAATCACGTGCTCGAATGCGAGCCGACCGTGCGCCACTGGGCCAACCGCTTCGCCCCGAAGCAGCACGCGCTGTTCCTGGGCCGCGGCGTGCACTTCCCGATCGCATTGGAAGGCGCGCTGAAGCTGAAGGAAGTCACCTACATCCACGCCGAGGCCTATGCCGCCGGCGAACTCAAGCACGGCCCGTTGGCGCTGGTCGACCGCGAGATGCCGGTCGTGGTGGTGGCGCCGAACGACGTGCTGATCGAGAAGCTGAAGTCAAACCTGCAAGAAGTGCGCGCCCGCGGCGGAGAATTGTTCATCTTCGCGGATCGCGATACGCACATCGAGCCCAGCGACGGCATCAACATCATCAACCTGGGTGACCATGCCGGGCCGCTATCGCCGATTCTGCACGTGGTGCCGCTGCAGTTGCTGGCCTATCACGCGGCCTTGGCGCGGGGGACGGACGTGGACAAGCCGAGGAACCTGGCGAAGAGCGTGACGGTGGAGTGATGGGGCGGCCAGGCCCCGCCGGCGATCGAGAAACGGGATGGCGGCCTGGCTGAATCAGGCAGGCCGCCGCCGATCAAGGCGACGCCCGTTCTGCCTCGGCCACCTGGCCCACCAGCTCCCGCACATCGGCCTGCCCGTCGAGCCCATCCAGCAGAGCCAGCACCTGCTCGCAGCGTGCCTCACCCAGCAGCGGCCCCGCCAGCGCCCGAAACTTCGCCTGCACGCGCGCCGACTGCGCAGCCTTGTCCGCCATCGGCGTGCCGCAATCATGCGCCAGCCGCAACTCACGGCCATCGCGCAGGCGGATGCTCACCTCCGAATCACTCAAGCCCATCCCCGGCACCAGATCCACGGCCACCCGATCGCGTACCGCCACGACATCGGCATCATTGACCCGATCCCAGGTCTGCAGTCCGCTGGTATCGATGCCGAGCAAGGCGAATGCAGCCGTCACGCGCAAGCTGAACTTGGCCTCCAGCGCTGTCGACGGCGACTGGATGTTGCAGATCGTGCAGCCTTCGCCGGCCACGACGCGGATGCTTGAGACGGCGTCGGCGGTGAGCGAATGTGTCTGCCGCAGCGCCGCCACTGCATCGATCGTCGAGTGCGTGCTGTAGCACGCAGCGTGGAACTTGAATAGATTGGCGAGCAGGTGATAGCCGCCCGCCGGACGGGTCAAGGCATCATCAAGCCGAAAATCGCCGCCATGCGCGCGCGCAAAGCCCTGCGGGCATTCCAGCGCATCGGCGCGACTGATGAAGCCCTTGCGCGCCAGCAGCGCCGCCCGTAGCCCGTTCTGCGAAGCCAGACCCGCGTGCAGCGGTTTGGCCATGGTGCCGAACATCACTTTCAATCCAGCCGCCTGCGTGGCCGCCACACCCAGCGCGTGGCAGGCCTGCTCGGGCGACAGGTGCAGCAGATGCGCGCAGGCCACGGCCGCGCCCAGGCTGCCGATGGTGGCGGTGGCATGAAAGCCGTTGGCGTAGTGCGCCGGCTCCACCAGCTTGCCGACGCGGCACGCCGTCTCATAGCCGGCCACGAAGGCAGCGATGAAATCGGCGCCGCTGGCGCCGCGCTCTTGCGCCAGTGCCAGCAGGCCCGGAATGATCGCCGCCGACATGTGTCCCGGCACCGACAGATTCACATCGTCGTAGTCCAGCGCATGCGAAGCCGTGCCGTTGACCAGCGCAGCCTGCAGCACGCTGCCCTTGTCCGCACGGCCGATGAAACTGGCCTGCGGATGGCCGCCCTCTTCCCGCGCGGCCTCGGAAACGATCGTGACCGCCGGCTCGTCGAGGCCGACCAGCACGCAGGCCAGCCAGTCGGCGACGCAATCCCGCGCGACGCGGCGCACGTCGGCGGGCAGCTCATCGAAGCGCGTCGCCAGGGCATCGCCGACCAGCCTTGCCGTCAGCCCCTGAGCGGCATCACACGCCGCCGTCGTTTCCGAAACCGTCATCGACGCTTACTCCTGGAAGCTCATCCCCGACGCCTTGATGCGCTCGCCCAGCCGCTTGATGTCGTCAGCCAGCATCTGCCCGAGCTGCGCCGGCGGCATATAGCCAGCGACGTTGCCCTGCGCATAGAGCTTCTTGCTGTATTCCGGCTCGTCCGCCATCGCCTTCAGCTCGGCGCTGAGCTTGGCAACGATGTCGGCCGGCAGCCCCTTGGGTCCGAACAGGCCATACCAGATCGGGAACACCATGTCGGGGTAGCCCGACTCGGCCAGCGTCGGCACATCAGGCATGAACGGCAGGCGTTTGGCCGAGGTGACGGCCAGCGGCACGACCGAGCCGTTTTTCACGGCCTCGTTGATGCCGCCCGAATAGCCGGGGGCCGACATCGCCACGACGCCGGCGATCGTATCCATCATCGCCGGGGCGGCACCCTTGTACGGCACGTGCAGCAGCTTGATGCCGGCGCGATGCGCGAACAGCGCCAGCGGCAGGTGCGTGGTGCCGCCGATACCGGCCGAGCCATAGCTGACGCCCTCGGGCTTTTGCTTGGCCACCGCCACCATTTCAGCGATCGTGCGGAAGCCCGCCGACTTGTTGGCCAGTACCACGTGAGCCGATTCGGCGACGCCGCCGATCGGCACGAAATCGTTCACGTTGAACGGCATCGGATTGTTGGCGGGGCGAACGTTCGGGAAAATCGCCATCGAGTTGACGCCGAAATACAGCGTATAGCCGTCGGGCTTGGCGCGGATCGCGACTTCAGACCCGACGATGCCGCCGGCGCCCAGCAGGTTCTGAACGACCACCGATTGGCCGAGGCGTTCCGACAAGCGCTGCGACATGATGCGCGCCGCGACGTCGGTGGGGCCGCCGGCCGAATACGGCACGATCACCTGGATCGTCCGGCTGGGGTAGCTTTGCGCGTGGGCACCCCACGCCGCGAAGCCGAGCAAAGTGGCGACGGTTGCCCGGCGGATGGTTTGGAACTTGTTCAAGACTGTCTCCCAGTGAAGTGGCCCGACACGATCGGGAATCAACGATGGCCGCGCCCGGTGGCTTGGGCGCACGCGTGTTCGCCGGCACGCCGACCGAACACCGCGCCGCGCAGCACCGAAGTCGCGCCCGCATACCTGCCGTAATAGAAGCCCATGGTTTCGCCGGCGGCATACAGCCCCGGCAGAATCTCGCCGTCGCGATCGACGACCTGCGCGTTGACGTTCACCTTCACCCCGCCCAGCGTGAAGGTGTTCGCGGAAATGATCGGGTAGGCGTGGAACGGCGGCGTATCGAGCGGCTGCGCGTAGTTCGACTTGGGCGGCGCAAGCCCCACCGTCGCCAAGCCGTCGAGCGTGGTCGGATCGAACTTGCCTTCGCGGCACGCCCGGTTGTATTCCTCGATCGTGCGTTCAGCCGCTTCGCCGTCGAAGCCGAGCTTGCGGCCCAGCGCGCGCACGTCGGGCTGCGTTTCCGGCGGCTGGTCGGAACGCACGCAGCGCCGCCAGTTGGGGATGCGGTTGATCTTGTCGTCGAGGATGCAGAAGGCGATGCCCTTCTTCTGGTCGGCGATGGTGCGCACCGTTTCCTCGTAGTGGGCATCGATGGTGCCCGGCGCTTCGTTGATGAAGCGCTTGCCTTCGCGATTGATCAGCACGCCATACGGATAGACCATCACCAGCGCTTCCGATGCGCTGGAGCGCGGATCCACCGGCTGGCCGTGATATTCGGCGTAATCGCCCGAGGGCGCGGCACCGGCGCGCAGCGCCATCTCGATGCCTTCACCCTTGTTGTAGTAACCGCCGCGCGCCACCGGGCGCAGATAGCGTCCTTTCGGGCCGATGTAGCGGATCACCATCTCGTAGTTGCCCTGGAACCCGCCGCAGGCCAGGATGACCGAGCCGCAGTCGAAGCGCAGCGGCGAGTTGTCCTTGCGCTTGGCGATCAGGCCACACACCTTGCCCTGCTCGGAACGCACCAGATCGCGCGCCGTCACTTCGTAGAAGAAGGTCACGCCCAGCTTCTCGGCACGGGCCGTCATCGTCTCGACCAGTTGCAGGCCGCCGCCGTTGACCGCGATGCGCGGCGATGGCCTGGGCGTCAGCCCATAGAAACCGGCCTCGCCGAAGGTGACGCCGTGCCCCTTGAGCCAGGCCACCGCCGCGGGCACGGCGTCGATGAAACTGGAGATCAGCTCGGGATCGGTGAACGCCAGCGCGCGCACGATCGGCGACCAGTTTTCGTAATCGAGCACGGTGCTGGCAGCCAGCTCGGGCTCGATGTAGTAGCCGCTGTTGTCGAGCAGCAGCGATTCGAAGTCGTGGCTGAGCTCGACCTCGCTCTTCATCCGCAGATAGGCCTCGGTATAACGCGTGTTGCCGCCGCGTTCTTCGTAGGTGGTGCGTTCGAGCACCGCGACCTTGGCACCTGCTTCGGCAGCCGCCACCGCAGCGCTGAGGCCGGCCACGCCGCAGCCCACCACCACGATGTCGAAGCCCTGCGTCTCCTGAATTGTCATTGCATCGTCCTTTCGATTCACCTCGGTTGCGCCGCCGCGGCAAGACGCCGCTGCTTCACGTGTTCGAAGCCGGCCAGATACGAACCGCCATACAGCGCATCGACGCTGCCGAAAGCGTCGTCCTCGCCCATCAGCCTGCGCGCGTGCTCGATGCCCCAGCCGCCCATGTCACGCACCGCGCCGCTGGATTCCTGCATCAGCGCCGCCCCGCGCCAGGCGCGCACCTGCAATACCGCTTCGTTGAGCCGCGTCGGCGCCGAACGATCGACGAGCAGCTCGACGCTGCCCAGCAGCCGTGCCACGTCGGCCGACGGCTGCCACGGGCCGGGCGGGCCTGAGAACGCCGCATAAGACGTCTGCTGCGCCCCCGCGATGGCGGCCACGGCCTGCGCGCTGTTGCGCGCCTGGCGAAGATCGCGCGGGCTGGGGCAGTCGAGGTGCGGAATCCACGGCATCGTGATCTGGATGCGATCGACCGGTTTGTCGCGCACCTCGTCGAGCATCATCACGACCAGGTTCAGATAGATGTTGCAGGGGTAGCGCTTGAACACCAGCCCGGCCGCGGCATTGGCCCCTTCCGGATCGGCCAGCATGGCGAGATTGGCGTTGCCTTCGCCATACAGCGAAGACAGCGCGCGCTCGATGTCGTGCGAAGCATCCCAACCTTCGCAGGCCAGCAATGCCGCCTCCAGACCGTGCGTTGCGCCCCAGCCGAAATGCGTCATGCCGATCATCGACGCCGCGCTGTTGATGGCCAGGCCCGACGCGCGCGTCAGCGCGATCGCCAGCGCATTCGCGCACCTGCCTTCATCGAGGCGCAAGGCGCGGGCCGCAGCGGCCGCCGCGGCGATGGCGCCATACACGCCGGCGCTATGGAAACCGACGCCGGGTCGGGCACCCTTGATGGAACGCCGCACGCGCCACGCCACGTCGATACCGGCCAGCACGGCGCTGGCGACTTCCCGGTCGCGCTCAGCGGCGCTGCGGGTGCTGCCGGCTCCGCCGGCCAGCGGCACAGCGATGCACGCGGCCAACGTCGCCGGCAGTACCGTGTGCGACGGGCCCGGGTCCATGGGATCGAGATCGGCCGCGCCCGCCAGCGTCGCCAGATGGCCGATGCCATCGAGCGGCTCGAACACGCCAGCCAGCATCTTCGCCGGCCCGCTGGCGCCCTTGCGGTGCGCCAGCGCCGGATACGGCCACACCCACCCTTCGCGCTCCACGCCCAGCAGCGCGCACAGCAGCGAAGCGCGAATGCCCTGGTCCAGCGCCAGGCGCTCGACGGCGCTGGATTGATCCAGGTCGGCCGCACTCGCGAGCGCGCCCAGGGCCGTCAATTCGCCGGGCATCGCCGCTCCCTGGTCACCATCGATCGCATCACTTGGCCCCGAACGGATTGGCCATCTTCAGGTCGGTCGAGATCCACACGCTCTTGGGCTCCATGTACTCGCGCACGGCTTCGATGCCGCCCTCGCGGCCGACGCCGCTGTCCTTGAAGCCGCCGAACGGCGAGGTGTAGCTGCTCGAGCGATAGTTGTTCACCCAGACCGTGCCGGCGCGCAGGCGTTCGGTCATGAACATGGCGCGGTGCAGGCTCTGCGTCCAGACAGCAGCGGCCAGGCCGAAGCGGATGTCGTTGGCGATGCGCACCGCGTCTTCCTCGTCGCGGAACTTCAGCACCGACAACACCGGCCCGAAGACTTCTTCCTGCGCGATGCGCATGTCATTGGTGACGCCGGCAAAGATCGTCGGTTCGACGAACTGGCCCGCACCATAGCCCGGCCCCGACAACGCATGGCCGCCCGCCACGCAGCGCGCGCCGTCCTGCCGGGCGATGTCGATGTAACGCATCACCTTGTCGAACTGCGGCTTGGTGGTGATCGGCCCGATCTGCGATTTCGGATCGGCCGGGTCGCCGATCTTCGCGCCCTTGGTGATGTCGACGATGCGTTGCAGGAACTCGTCGTGTATCGATTCCTGCAACAGCAGCCGCGAGCCGGCGACGCAGGTCTGCCCGGTGGCCGAGAACACGCCGCTCAGCGCGCCGTGCACCGCCTGATCCATGTCGGCATCGTCGAAAACGATGTTCGGCGATTTGCCGCCCAGCTCCAGCGACACGCGCTTGAAGCCTTCCGCCGCCATCATGTAGATCTTGCGGCCCGCCTCGTCGCCGCCGGTGAAGGCGATGCGCTGCACATTCGGATGGCGCACCAGCGGCTCGGCCACTTCAGCGCCGAAACCGGTGACCACGTTGAACACGCCGGGCGGAAAGCCCGCTTCGACAGTGAGCTTGGCCAACTCAAACAGCGATGCCGACGTGTATTCCGACGGCTTGCAGATGATCGTGTTGCCGGCGCACAGCGCCGGCGCCATCTTCCACGTGGTCAGCGACAGCGACGAGTTCCAGGCCGTGATGCTCACCACCACGCCCATCGGCTCGTAGCGGATGTAGTTGAACACCTTGGGCTTGTCCATCGGCACCACGTGGCCCTGGATCTTGTCGGCCAGCCCGCCGTAGTAATAGAAATACTTGGCCATGTAGCGGACCTGGCCCAGCACGTCGCCGATCAGCTTGCCGTTGTCGCGGCTCTCGATCTCGGCCAGCTTCTGCGCGTCGCGTTCGATCAGGCTGCCCAGCTTGTACAGCAGCATGCCCCGTTCGCTCGCCGACATTCGCGACCACGGGCCATTGAAGGCATTGGCCGCTGCCGCCACCGCGCGATCGGCATCGACCGCGTCGCCGCGCGGGATCTCGGCCCATGCCTCGCCGGAAAACGGGTCTTCGCTGGGAAACCAGCGCCCTGAATTCGGATCCAGCCACTCGTTGTTGATGAAAAGCTGATAGCGGGTCATGGCACTACTCGACGTAAGTGAAAGACGAAGGGTTCATGGCAAGGCCTGGCCGGCATCCAGCGACCAGAGCCGCGCAGCAAGCGTGCGCACGGCATCGGCGCCGATGACCGGCTGCGCGAGTTCGACCAGCTTGCTTTCCAGCTCAGGGTCATCCAGCGGCTGCTCGGGATCGCCCTTGCGATTCGGTTGCAGGTGCACCAGCCGACGGCCATCGCGCAGCGTGATCTCGACCCGCGCCGCGCGCCGGCCGGGAAAGCCGGCATCGATCTCGGGGTCGACCGAGACGCTGACGCGCTCGAGCAGCGCACGCGTGCGCGGATCGGCCAGCCGCTGCGGCTCATAGGCCGCCATGCGCACGCTGCCGTGCACCAGCGCGGTCGCGACTACGAACGGAATGCTGAACCGGGCCTCGTTGTCGGTGGCCGGGTTCATGTAGCAGGCAATGTCCAGCGCGGGCTTGTAGGTGGCGACGTGCACCTGCTCGACGTCGGCGGCATCGATGCCGTGCTGGCGCTGCAATGCCAATGCGCCGTCGATGGCGGGAAAGGCATGGCCGCAACCGATGTGATTCTTGAAAGTGAGCCGCGTGATGTTGAAATCGCGGCCCAGCGTTTCGCCCACATGCGACCAATCGGCCTTGCCGCTCATCGCGCGGCCGAAACCGGCCTCGCCTTCGAAGATGTCCAGCGAGCCCGTGATGCCGCGCGCGGCAAGCTGCGCCGCCAGCAGCCCGCCTTCGGCGGCGCGGCCCGGATGAAACGGCTTGGACATCGAGTCCATGCGAAACGCCTGCTGCAAGCCGGCGGCAAACGTGGCGGCCGTCGCCAGCGCATGCGCGAAGGCCGCCTCGTCGAGCTGCAACAAATACGCCGCCGAGGCCGCTGCGCCGAAGGTGCCGACCGTGCCGGTGTTGTGCCAGTACTTGTAGTGCTCGCGCCCCATCGCCACGCCGATGCGCGTGGAAACCTCGTAGCCCAGCACCACCGCCCGCAGGAACGCCAGGCCATCGGCGCCGCACGACTGCGCCGCAGCCAGCGCCGCAGCGATGGTGGCGGCCCCGGGGTGATACATCGCGTCACGGAAGCTGTCGTCGACTTCGGCCGCATGCGCCGCCGCGCCGTTGATCAGCGCTGCCGTGCGCGCGGTGGCCACGCGGCCGGTGGCAAGGCGTGCGCTGCCGCGATCGAGGTCTTCGGCCACGGCTTCGATCAGCAGGCGCACCGGCTGCGTCTCGAAGCCGGGAAATACCGAGGCATACCAATCGATCACCGCACGCCGTGCGTGATGCAGCACGTGCTGCGACAGCGGCTGCTCGCGGTACTGCGCCGCGTACTGCGCAAAGACCTGGGTTACGTACACGTCATCGCTCCTGGCAAGCCCGCTACCGCAGCACCACGACGCCGTCGGCGGCGCACACGCCCCGCCCTTCGGGCAACACGAAGATCGGATTGATCTCGGCTTCCACCAGCCGCTCGCCCAGCTGCGCCACCATGCGCGAGAACGAAACGATGGCATCGGCCAGTGCGCCGACGTCGGCCTTGGCCCGCCCACGGAACCCGTCGAGCAGCGGCCACATCTTCAGCGCGCGCGCCATCTCGAGGGCCTCGCCGCGGCTCAATCCGCCGCTGGGCGGCAGCAGACGCAGCGTCGTGTCCTGGAACAGCTCGGCGGTGACGCCACCCATGCCGAGCAGGATCGCCGTGCCCAGCGGATCGCGGTGCATGCCGAGAATGAGTTCGGTGCCGCCGGTGACCATCTGCTGAACCAGGAAGCGCTCGGGCCGCACGCCGGCCTTGGCCTGTACTTCGTCGCTCATCGCGCGCAGCCGTGCCGCGGCCTGCTCCGGCTCGACGTTCACCGCCACGCCGCCGACGTCGCTCTTGTGCAGGATCTGGTCGGACAGGATCTTCAGCACCACGCGGCCGCCCAGTTCATGCGCGGCACGTTCAGCCTCTTGCGGCGTGGACACGATGAATTCGCGCGGGCCGCCGATGCCGAAACGCGCGAACAGCGCCTTGGCCTGCGCTTCGTCGAGCGAGCCCGCGGCCAGATCGTCCGTCGGCACCGGTTCGGCCGGCGTTGCGTCGACCTGGGGCGGCTGCCAGCGATGGGCTTGCAGCATGCCTGCCAGCACCGCGGTGCAGCTCTCGGCCGCCGCGAATGCCGGTACGCCGCGCTGCGTGAGCAAGGCGCCCACCGTCGGCGCATGCGGACTGACGTAGGCGATCACCGGCTTGTCCGACAGCGGCAGACAATCCTGGATGGCGCCGGCCATCAGGTCGGGCATCGCCAGACTCGACGAGCCCACGATGATGGTCAGCGCGTCGTAGCTGGGACTGGCCAGCAGCGTGCGAATCGCGCCGCGCAGCAAGTCGGGCTGCAGGCCCGCGAGCGTCACGTCGATCGGGTTGCGATCGAGCGCCGCCTGATCGCCCGGCTGCAAGGCGCGCAGCGCCGCGGCCGTTTGCTCATCGGGCGCGGGCGTGTCGAAGCCCGACATGCCCAGGCTGTCGGAAACCAGCGTTCCCGCGCCGCCGGTCGAGGTCAGCACCGCGATGCGATTGCCGCGCAGCACGCGGCCGGTGGCCAGCGCGGCGGGAATGTCCAGCAGTTCGCTGAAGGTCTGCGCGCGGATCACGCCGAGCTGGCGAAACAGCGCGTCATACATGCGGTCTGCGCCGGCCAGCGCGCCGGTGTGCGACACCGCGGCCTTGGCGCCCGCCTCGGAACGCCCGATCTTGAACGCGACGATCGGCTTGCCGGCCCGCGCGGCCTTGGCCGCCGCGGCGCGGAACTTGTCCGGGTTGCGTATCGTCTCGACGTACAGCGCGATGACCTGGGTGGCCTCATCATCGGCCAAGGCGTCGACGAAATCGGCCAGCTCCAGGTCGGCTTCGTTGCTGGTCGATATCAGCTTCGACAAGCCGATGCCGCGCGCCGCTGCACGCGACAGCAGCGAACCGAGAATGCCGCCGCTTTGCGACACGACGCCGATCGAGCCCACGTCGAAGTGGTCCATCTCGAGCGCGCCGGTCGCCGACAGCACGATGGCTTCGGTCAGGTTGACCAGCCCGATCGTGTTCGGCCCCAGGATGCGCATCGCACCCGCCGCCTCGATCAATTGCTGCTGCCGGCGCGCGCCTTCTGCGCCGGTTTCGGTGTAGCCGCTGGCCAGCACGATGGCCGCTGCGCAGCCGCGCGCCGCAAGCTCGCGCACCGCCCCGATGGCGCGTTCGGCGCCCAGCAGCACGATGCCGACGTCGGGCACCGAAGGCAGCGATGCAATATCGCGATAGCAGCGCAGCTCGCCGATGCTGTCGAGCTTGGGATTGACCGGAAAGATCTCGCCTGCGAAGCCGTGCTTGCGCAAGTAAGCGACCGGACGGCCCGCCGTTTTCGTCGGATCTCCCGAAGCGCCGATGACCGCCACGCTGCGCGGCTTCAGGAGTCTGGCAATCGCGTTCATGGCGGTCTTACTTCGCAGATTTTGCGAGGAATGCCGTAACCGACTCGCGATGCTCGGTGCTCGTATAGCAGATGCCCTGCGCCTGGCTGCCCTGCGCAAACACCTGCTGGGCAGGCAGCTCGAAACTCTGATTGAGAATGGTCTTGGCCAGCGCCAGCGCCGTGCCCGAGCCCTTGCTCAGCTCCGCGGCCCAGGCCTGCGCATCGGCGACCAGACTGTCGGCAGAGGTCTTGCGATCGACGATGCCCAGCGCCAGCGCCTCGTCCACATCCACTTTGCGGCCGCTGAAGATCAGTTCCTTGGCGCGCGCCAGGCCGACGCGACGCGGCAGGAAATACATGCCGCCGCCATCGGGAATGATGCCGCGATTGATGTAGGACCAGGTGAAACTGGCCCATTCGCTGGCGAGCACGAAATCGCAGGCCAGCGCCGTATCGGCGCCCAGCCCCGAAGCAGCGCCGTTGACCGCGGCGATCACCGGTTTGGGCATCGTGTGCAGCAGCGTCTGCGTGTGATGCACGCGCTGCTGCCGATGCCAGCCGTTGAAGGCCACCTCGCCGGTGGGCGCGTTCATGCGCTTTTCCATGCCGGCGACGTCGCCGCCGGCGCAGAAGCCCTTGCCGGCACCGGTGAGCACCAGCGCCCGGATGGCCTTGTCGGCCGCCACGCGTTCCAGCGCATCGATGAATTCGGTGCGCATGTCATCGCTCATGGCATTGCGCTTGTCAGGGCGGTTGAAGGTGAGCGTGGCGATGCCGCGCTCGACCTTGAGGTCGATCAGGGAGTAAGTCATGGAACTCTTCGGCCGGCTCGGCAAGTCGGTGGGACAAGGTCGGTGGCCGCAAGCTTAGGCCGCTGACCGCCGCATCGCACCTGGTGAATTTCAAGGATTGAAATTCTCGGCCTATACTGCGCCCATGGCTGAACATCTGCAGGCCGCCTTCGACAAGCCCGGCCGATCACCCGGCAATCGTTCGCTGGAACGCGGCATCGAGATCCTGCGGGCATTCCGGCCCGGCACCGAAGTGCTCGGCAACGCCGAATTGGCCGAGCGCACCGGGCTGTCTCGTTCGACAGTGACGCGATTGACGCAGACGCTGGTGGGCGCCGGCATGCTGCAGCAGATCGCGGGCTCGCGCACCTACCGGCTGGCGCCGGCCGTGCTGAGCCTGGCGCATGCAATGCGCTCGGGTTGCTCGGAACTGCTGGTGGCCGCGCCGATCATGCGCGAAGTGGCCGAGGGCAACCGCATCAACGTCGGCCTGGCCGCGCCCGACCGCGATGAGATGGTGTATCTGGAATCGATCCGCTACGCCCACCGCGTCGCGTTGCGCAAGGTGGTCTCCGGCCAGCGTGTGCCGATGGAGCTTACGTCGCTGGGTCGCGCCTATCTGGCGGTCGCCCCGGCTGCGCGGCGCCGGATTCTGCTGTCGCACTTCCAGTCGCGGCGCGGCGCGCAATGGCCCGCGCTGGCCAGGGAGATCGAACGCGCCATCGCGCAGGTCGCTGCCAACGGATATTGCGGAGAATCATGGCAACCCGAAGTGGTCGCCTTTGCCACGCCGCTGCAGTTCAGCACCATGCCGCTGGTGCTGAACGTCAGCACTTCCACCAGCGAATCGCTACAGAGCATGGAGCGCGAGCTGGCGCCAATCTTGCTGCAGACCGTGGCGCGGATCGATGCGGAGCTGAGAAGAAGCCCCGATCGATGACGCGGCAGCAAGCGCGCCGCTCGCATCCCTGGCGTCACGCCTGGTTCAACTGCGCCGGTCGCTCATGTTCATCGCCTTGCCCACTTCACGCCATTTCGGGATTTCGGCCTCGATGTACTGGCGAAACTTTGCCGATGACCAGCGCTCGGGATTGATGTTCATCGATTCGCGCATCTTCTCCACGACCTGCGGCATGCTCGAAACCTTGTTCACCGCCTCGTTGAGCGTATTGACGAGCTCGGCGGGCATTGCGGCTGGACCGACCAGCCCGTAGTAGGTATAGCTGTCGATTCCTGCCAGAGCCGGCACGCCGGCTTCCGAAAGGGCGGGCGTATCGGGAAGGGCCTTCAGGCGTTGCGATCCAGTGACCGCAAGGGCACGAAGTTTGCCCGTCTGGACCAGCGGCGTCGCCGCTTGCGCCACGGTCAGGGCGAAATCAATGGTGCCACCCGCCACTTCGCGAGCGACTTCCGCATCCGACTTGTACGGAACATGCGTCAGGTCGATCTTGCTCGCCACCTTCAGGTATTCGGTCTGGAAGTGGTTCGAGGCGCCGACACCGGCCGAACCATAGTTCAGCTTGCCGGGGTTGGCGCGGGCATAGTCGATCAGTTCCCGCATCGACTTGACGGGCACGGCGGGATTCACGAAGAAGACACCTGGCGCCGTCGCCAGCATCGCGATGTGCGAAAAATCCTTGAGCGCGTCATACGGCAGATCGGTGAATACACCCGGGCCGCTCGCCAGTGCACTGGCGGCCGCCAGCAGCAGCGTGTGGCCGTCGGGCGGCGCCGACATCAATGCGCGGATCGCGACGAGTTGCGAAGCGCCCGGCCGATTGTCGACCACCACGGGCACGCCCAGAACCGATTGCAGCTCGTGCGCGTACATGCGCGCCAGCACGTCGGTGGCACCGCCGGCGCCGAAGCCGACCAGCAGGCGAATCGGCCGGGATGACAGCGTCTGCGCCAGCGCGGGCGCGCCCAGTGCGCTGGCGGCGGCGCCGAGCAGCAGCGTACGGCGGGATGTGCGGAAATTCATCAGGTATCTCCTCTTGGATTTCAGGATCAAATCAGCGTGGCAGCAGCGTGTCTGCGACCACTTCGACGACTTCGACGGCCACGCGGACGCCGCCCCAGACCAGGGCAGCGAGAAGCAGCCCCCCGAGGGACCACGCAGCGTTCTGGGTCATGACTGCAGGAATCTGCAGAACCAGCGCCGTTGCCAGAGCAAAGGCAAGGGCCATGCGCCGGCCGTACTTCGAAACGAACACGACGGCGGGGTAGGTTTTTTGCATGAGCTGCTCCGTTTCAGGCTGCCGCGCGTTCGCGCATAGCGGCGATGTGCTCGCCGGCCCGCAAGCCGGTCACGCTCGACTTGACCAGGCCGCCCACGTAGCCGATCGCGGCGCCGCCCTCCAATCCGCCTGCCGCGCATCCGACCGCATACAAGCCGGGAATCGGCACCTCTGACTCGGTCAGCACGCGCGCGTCGGCATCGATGGCAATCCCGCCCATCGTGTAAGTGATGCCGGCGCACACCGGGATGCCGTAGAAAGGCGCCGTCTCGATCGGCCGCGCGGCGTACACGTCGGTGCTCCGGCCCGGCTGCAGGCGGGCGTTCGCACCGCTCTTGATCGCGGCGTTATAGCCATTGATCGTTTCGAGCAGCGCATTGGCGTCGAGCCCGCACTGTTCGGCCAGCTTCTCGATCGAATCTGCGCGGTACATCGTGCCGCCGGCGCGCGTCAGCCACGGATTGGGCGACAGCAGCCGGAACTGGCCGGCATCGTTCCAGATCGTTTCATCCGCGATGACGAGCTTGTCGGAAGGATCGTCCGACTGCGCAATGGCGTTGGCCACGACGATGCCGCCGGTGCCTTCGTCGACCCATCGGCGGGCGTGCTTGTCGACCAGGACGGCGCTCGACATCACGTAATCCAGGAGCGGATAAGGCCAGAGCTGTTCGTTCACGAACACATCCTTGGAGAGAACGTGCCCATAGAAAGCGTCGAGACCGGTGACCGCTGCGCCGACTTCCATGGCCATCGTCAATCCGTCGCCCATGCCTGTCTGCGCGTTACGCTGGAACACGGCCTCGGGCCGCCGATAGACGTGCCGGCGCATGAGTTCGTCATTGGCCTGGAAGCCGCCGTCGGCAATCACGACTGCAGCAGCCTTGACCGCAAAACGCCGGCCGTCAGCGATTTCGCCCTCCACACCCGCCACGCGATCGCCGTTCATGATCAGGCGCACGGCGCGGTGTCCTCGCAGGATCCGGCCATGCTGCCGGTTCAACTCCGCCTCGAGGGTGCGCAGCATGACGTCGCCGCCGCGGCCTTCCCATGCACGGCCTTGCGCGGTAACCGACGGCGGCGCCAGCACGAAGCTTTGATAATCGAGCGGCCCTCTAATGAAGCGCACTCCCACGCTCTGCATCCAGCGTACGGTGCGCAAGGCGTCGTGCGCCACTGCGTGCGCCAGATCCTTGCGGGCGGCCTGCCCGGTCGCCCCCATGATGCGGGCTTCGAGAGTCTTGGGATCGCTGAGCAGATCGGCCAGCGCGCAGTGCCACACGCCCTGCGTCAACCGCGAATTGCATACGTAGCGCTCCTCGGGCAGCTTTTCCAGTACGAGGGCGCGGCCTGCGCTCTGCGCTACGCGAAGCGCGGCGATCATGCCTGACACTCCCGCGCCGATGACCACCACGTCGGCTTCAAGCGATCCGTGCGAATCCATACCGACCTGAAATTCCATCCTGCCCTTCCTTGAAAACAGGACGCGCTCTTTCGATGAAGGAGCGAGCCCGGGAACGCATTGCCTGGACGGCACTTGCCTGTCCAATCCCTGTTTCGGCTCTTCTGATTCGCCTTTTTGAATCAACCGGCAGCGTCGCTGGACGGCTGATCCGGCCCTCAGGCCATGAGTGCATTCGCCTCGCGACGGCTCGACCGCTCGTGGGCGGCATCCTGCAGAACCATCTCCGCGCATTTCTCGCCGATCATCATGCAAGGGACGCTGGTGTTGCCGGAGATGAGCGTCGGCATGATCGAAGCGTCAGCCACCCGCAGGCCGGCGATGCCGTGCACGCGCAAGCGCTCATCGACCACCGCCATCGGATCGCGGCCCATCTTGCAAGTACCCGCCATGTGGTGCGTGATGTTGCCGGTGCTGCGAATGAACTCGAGAATGTCTTCGTCCGACTCGACGTGCCGGCCCGGCTGCACCTCTTCCGAGATCACGCCGCTCAGCGGCGCGGCATTCGCGATCTCGCGCGCCCGGCGTACCGCAAGAATGGCCGTGCTGCGGTCGTTCTCGGTTTCAAGAAAGCGGTAGTTGATGGCCGGCGCCGCCATCGGATCGGCTGAGCGCAGATGGACCGATCCGGTGCTCTCGGTGCGCTGGACGTGGGTGTAGACGAAGAAGCCCTCGATATTCGACATCCGCCTCCCCCGGCCCTCTTTCAGCTCGATGATGTACGGATTGACGATCATCATGATGTCCGGCTCGCCGAGTGTCGGCCGCGAGCGCGCGAACACCCGCAGCGAGCCATTGCCTTGCGCGATGAACCCCTTGCGGAAGAACACGTACTTGAGGATTTCGATGAACAGGCCGAAGCCGCGGCCACGCCGGGCCAGCGACAGTCCGGGCCGGTTCAGATGCCACTTCATGATCGCGGCGTAGTGGTCGCGCAGGTTTTCTCCCACGCCCTTCAGTTCATGCACGACGCGGATGCCATGCTGCCGCAGGATGTCGGGATTGCCGATGCCGGAAAGCTCCAGCAGCTTCGGAGAATTGGCCGTGCCGCAGGAAACGATCACCTCGCGCGTTGCACGGATCTCCTGCGTTGCGCCGTCCTTCAGAAAACGCACGCCCACGCAGCGCTTGCCTTCCAGAATCAACGACGTGGCTTCAGCGCCCTGCAGGATGCTCAGATTCGGGCGCCTGCGCGCCGGCTGAAGATACTGCGTCGCAGTGCTGTGCCGCATGCCGCGATAGCCGGTCTGCTGCGCCAGCGCGATGCCTTCCTGGTTCGCCCCGCTGTAGTCGGGGTTGCCGGGAATGCCCACCGCATGCGCCGCCTGCATGTATAGATCGTAGAACGGCGAAAGCTTCGCCATCTGCGTCACCTTGACGGGGCCATTGCGCCCACGGAAAGCATCGGCGCCGATGTCGGTGCTCTCGATCTTCTTCAGATACGGCAGAACCTCCGCATAGCTCCAACCCTGGCAACCCAGCTTGGCCCAGGTGTCGTAGTCGATCTTCTGGCCGCGGTTGTAGATGATGCCGTTCAGTGCACTGCTGCCGCCGAGCATCTTGCCGCGCGGCACGTAGAGCGAGCGATTGCCGTGGCTTTCGTGCGGCTCGGACTGGTAGCGCCAGTTGGCCACGGGGTTGTCGACCAGATACACCACGCCCGCCGGCGGCTTGGTCCAGATGTAGTTGGCCCCCTTCACCCCCGCTTCGAGGCACAGGACCCGGTACTTGCCGCTTTCGCTCAGGCGGCTGGCGATGACTCCACCGGCCGAGCCCGAGCCGATCACGATGAAGTCGTAGGTGTCTGGCTGCATGTTGCGTTGCGCGCTTCGGTTCATCATCAGGATGGCTGCGGTGGACGCCTCGCGTCACGGCGCCATGAAGCCGCCGCCGTTGAGGTCGATCACCGCCCCGGTAATGAAAGCGGCGCCATCGGAACACGGGTGGCCCAGCTCGTCCAGCTCAGCCTTGCGCGCAAGCACCGTGTCGCTTTTGTCGACCAGAGCGAGTGCAAAACCCTCGCGGGCGAGACGCTGACTGATGGCCCAGCCGATGCCCACTGCGGCGCCGGTGACGACGGCGACGCGATGAGTCGTGTCATGCTGCATCGATTGTCTCCTGCTCAAGCGCGGCCGGCGTCGCGCGGTGCCGGCAGCAGGCGATCAGCGGGCACCTGCTCGATGCGCGAATTGCCCAGGTGCGCGATGCGCTCGCCTTCCGCGCTGAACACCCAGCGCACGAGAACGCTTTCGACGCCCGGATAGGTAATGCGGCCGTAAAGGGTGATGCGCGATCCGTGGGCAATGAACTCGGACAGGTACTCCAGCTTCATGTCCGGCACCTGGCCGATGAAGCGCTCGATGGCCGCCGTGCCGGCGTGATGCTTGCCGCGAAAATCATCGATCACGCCATCAGGCGTGAACAGCGAAGCCGCCAGCACGCCGTCGCGCGTTTGCAAGGCCTGGAAATAGCGAAGAATGGTGGAATGGCTCAGCATGATTTTCTCGAAGGGTTCGTGCGCCCGCGGCCTCAGAACGTATGGCGGATCATGATGCTCTTGGCCTCGAGGAATTCGTCCAGGCCTTCGGGGCCGACTTCGCGGCCAATGCCGCTTTGCTTGAAGCCGCCGACCGGCATGTACTTCAGGATCGAGTCGTCGCGGTAGCCGTTCACCCAGACCATGCCGGCCCGCACCTGCCTGGAGAAAGCCATGGCCGTCGTCAGGTTCTGCGTCCAGCACCCGGCGACCAGTCCGAAGATCGTGTCGTTCGCGAGCCTGATCGCCTCGTCCACGGTGTCGAAGCTGAGGATGCTCAGCACCGGTCCGAAGATCTCTTCGCGAGCGATGCGCGAATCGGCGGGCACGTCATCGAATACCGTGGGCTCGAAGAAAAAGCCGCACGCCAGGTCGGCACGCTCCGGCCGCTGCCCGCCGATCAGCAACCGGGCGCTCTTCCTGCCTGCTTCGACGAAGCTTTGCACGCGCTCCAACTGCTCCGCCGTTACCAGTGGGCCGCACCCCACGGACGGGTCGAGCGGGTCGCCGAGCTTGTAGCTGGCGATGTGGTGGAGCAGCCGTTCGACGAACGGCTCTTTCACTGAGCGCTGCACCAGCACCCGGCTGCCGGCCTGACACGACTGGCCCGCCAGCCGCACGATGCCCTTGGCCACCGAGGCGGCGGCCATGTCGAGCGACGGCGCGTCGGCGAAGATCACCTGCGGCGACTTGCCGCCCAGTTCGAGCTTGACGCGCTTGAGATTGCCGGCCGCCGCGCGCATCACCGCCTTGCCCGTGCCGGAAGACCCGGTGAAGGTGATCATGTCGACCTTGTCGCTGGCAGCGATGGCCTGGCCGACGACCGCACCATTTTCCAGTTGGCTGGTCACGAGGTTGAAAGCGCCAGGCGGCAGTCCGGCTTCCTGCAGGATGCCGGCGAAGAGAACCAGAGCGCCGGGCGACTGGTGGCTGGGCTTGACCACCATGGTGCAGCCGGCGGCGAGCCCGGGACACGACTTGTGGGCCACGGACAAGGGCGTGTTCCAGGCGGTGAGCGTGCCCACCACACCGACCGGTTCCTTCGCGATGATGCCCACCGCGTGAGGATGCTGCCCGTAGACCGCTTCATCGCGACGGGTGACGATGAGGTTGGCGTAGTACTCCAGGGTGTCGGCCGCGCCGGCGACGAACTTCGCCTGCTCCAATTTCGGCTGGCCGACCTCGCGAGTCATGATCGTTGCGAGTTCGTCGCTGCGCTGGCGCAGCAAGCCGGCCGCACGCCTGAACACCGCCGCGCGCTCGGCGGCCGGCATGCGCGGCCAGGGGCCGCTGTCGAACGCGCGCCGGGCTGCATCGATGGCGCGTTGCGCATCGCGTTCATCGGAATCCTGATAGATGCCGACCACGCTCTGGTCATAGGGGCTGCGCCGCTCGTAGGTGCGGCCGGTCGCACAAGCCACCCACTCGCCGTCGATGAAGTTTCTCTGGGCGGGGATCGGTCCGTCTAGGGTTACGGCCATGCGCGGCTTCCTCTGCTGTCTCTTGCTAAGACGAAATGGCCGGGGTCGCGGCGGATCGATGCACGCCCCAACGTCGGCCGGACTATAAGCCGCCGGAACGGGCAAGGTCAAGAATTTGAAATAAGTTCCACTGATTGAAACGATTGGTTTTTCAGCAACAAGTTCTCTTTGGTTCCGATCATTGAAATCGATTTCAAAAAATTGACGATGCGGCGCGTTTGCCCTAGATTGCGCTCATTGATACCAGATCCGACGTCTTCCACGACACCGGCGAGGTCCCTCGCCTTTGGCCATTCATTCATTGCGCCGCGCCTCGCCCGGCGCCCATCAGGCATGCATCAATTCCAATATTTGTTCGAGCCCCGGTCCATCGCGGTGGTGGGCGTATCCGACGACATGGCGCGCCCCGGTTCCCAGGCAGTGCGTGCACTGCTGGCGAACGGCTACGGCGGAAGAATCTTTCCGGTCAATCCGAAATACCAAGGCTTCGAAGGCCTGCGCTGCTACGCCTCGATCGCGGACATCGAGGAAGCTATCGATCTCGTGGTCATCGGCGTGCCCGCTGCCGGCGTGCTGCCGGTGCTGGAGGCTTGCGCGCAGAAGAAGGTGGGCTACGCCGTCATCCTCAGCGGCGGCTTTCGCGAGAGCGGACCTGAAGGCATCGAGCGTGAACGCCGCATGCTGGAGATCGCACGTGCCGCCAATATCCGGCTGCTCGGCCCGAATTGCCTCGGCCTGGTCAACGTCCATTCCAACGTGTATGCAGGCTTCGGCAGCATTACGCGCGAACCGAAGCTGGCACAGGGTTCCGTATCGCTGGTGACACAAAGCGGCGGCTTCGGCTACAGCATCGCGCTGGCTTGCGCTGAAGCGGGCATCGGCTTTCGGCACGTCGTTGCCACCGGCAATGAAAGCGACATCGATACGGTGCAGCTCATCGACGCACTGCTGCAGGATCCGGGCACGCAGTGCATCGTCGCGTACATCGAGGGCACGAGCGACGGCCGCGCACTGCTGCAGGTGGGCCGCCGCGCATTGGCCGCCGGCAAACCCTTGCTGCTGTGGAAGGGCGGCGTCACCGAACAGGGCGCGCGCGCAGCCGAGTCGCATACGGCCAGCATGACCGGCCGCTATGATTTCTATCGGGCGCTTTTCAAGCAGGCCGGCATCGTGGAGATCCAGGAGCTGCACGAAGCGGTCGACTACCTGCTGGCATTCTCAGCCGGTAAATACCCGCTCGGCAATGGCGTCGCCGTCATGGGCGTATCCGGCGGCTCCGCGATCGTTTTCGCCGACGCCGGCGAGCGTAGCGGGCTGGCACTATGCGAGCTGACCCCGGCCACCCAGGAAGCCCTGGCTCAAGTAGTGCCTCACATCGGCGCGATCCACAACCCGATCGATCTCACCGCCGGCTACTTCTCACGGAGCAATCAAGAGAAACTCGAACGCGCGGTGCGTGCCACGCTGGCCGATCCCAACGCGCACTCGGTGTGCATCAACCTCGCAACCACCGGGCAGGCGGGCAGCCTGGCCGCCGCCGAGGTATTGAGCCGCATCGCCCGCGACACCCAAAAGCCGCTGGTGGTGTTCTCCTCGGCGCCGGTCAGCCAGATCGCCGATGCCCTGCGCGTGTTCGGCGAAGCACGGGTGCCGGTACTGCGCTCGCCGTCGCGTGCCGCCCGCGCGTTGGCGGCGCTGCTTGCTTACCGGCAGGCACGCGAGCGGCTCGCCCGCCACGACGAAACGTCGATGCAGGCGCCCGCCGCGGCAGCCGGGCTGCGACCCGGCACGTCGCTGTCGGAGACCGAATCCAAGGCCCTGCTCGCGAGCATCGGCATTCCCGTCACCCGCGACGTGATCGTGAAGGGGCCGGGTGAAATCGCGCTTTCGAGCATGAAGGCGCCGGTCGTGGTGAAGGTGGTGTCCGCCGACATCCCTCACAAGACCGAAGCTGGGGGCGTCAGGCTCGGCATCGCAACGCATGAAGCGCTGGAGCTGGCCATCGTTCAGGTACTGGACAACGCCCGCACGTATGCGCCGCAGGCGCGCATCGACGGCGTGCTGGTATCGGAAATGGTGCGCGGTGGTTTCGAGCTGATTGCGGGCATGGTCAACGACGATGTATTCGGCCCGGTGGTGATGGTGGGCGCCGGCGGCATCCACGCCGAGATTCTGAAGGACACCGCCTGCCGCCTGGCACCGTTCGACGAGATCACGGCACGCGAGATGCTCGATGAGCTGCACTGCCGCCCGATCCTCGACGGCGCTCGTGGCAGCGCACCGCTCGACGTGGCAGCGATCGCCAAAGCGCTGGCAGCGCTCTCCCGTTTCGCCTGGGCGCACCGGGCCCAGTTGCAGGAAGTGGACGTCAATCCACTGTTCGCGCTGCCGGACGGCATAGTCGCCGCCGACGCACTGGTCGTTACCCGAAAGCCGACGCAGGCCTGAAGGCCGGCCCGAAACAGACAGCGATGCACACCATGCAAACCGAATCTCTGCTTGCCGAGCACTGCGGCGATCAGCTCCGGCTCACGCTGAACCGGCCGGACAAGGCCAACGCCATCACGGTCGGCATGTCGGAGCGGCTGCTCGTGGAGATCCGCGGTGCAGGCGAGGACACAGGCGTTCGCTCCATCCTGCTGACCGGGGCCGGCGATCGGCTGTTCAGCGCCGGCGTCGACGTGCGCGAGCAGCCCGAAGGCATGGATATGGCCGCCCAGCGCGAACGCCGCTCGCGCGCCACCGCAGCCCTGCAAGACGCGATCCTCGATTGCCCCAAGCCGGTGATCGTGGTGCTCAACGGTTCCGCGATCGGCGGCGCTGCGATGCTGGCCTTGCTGGCCGATGCGTGCGTGGCGGTGGACAGCGCCGAGCTGTCGCTGCCGGAAATCGACATCGGCATCGCCTCCTTCTCGGGCTTCGCCATCGCAGCCGTGATCGGCGGCCGAGCGGTGGCGCGCGACCTGATCCAGAGCGGCCGGCGCATGACGGCTGCCGAAGCCTGCGGCAAGGGGCTGATCGCACGCGCCGTGCCGCGCGCCCAACTGGCGCAGGCGGCAGCAGAAATCGCTGACAAGCTGGGCGGCAAGAAGCCGGCCGTGTTCGCCGACAACAAACGCTGGATCAACCGCGCCATGAAGGCGGCGTTGGCCGAGGCACGCGACGAACACGCGCGCCATCGGGCCGCCGCGGCCCAGTGAATGCGCAACAATGAGAGAGAAAGATCATGGCAGACCTTGAAGTCCAGCTCACCGAACGCGTGATGGTGGCGCGGCTGAACCGGCCGGAAAAGAAGAATGCACAGAGCGAAGCAATGCTGGATCTTCTCGCTCAGGCGCTGCGCGATGCGAACGAGAACCCCGAGGTCGGCTGCTTCGTGCTGACCGGCACCGGCGATGCCTTTTGTTCCGGCGGCGACCTGGGCCGGCGCGCCCAAGAGCAGGAGCACGTCGACCCCACGCCGCTGGAGCGCAAGCTGCGGCTGCAACAGGTGTCACACAAAGTGGCGAAGGCGGTAGAGCAGTTCGAAAAGCCATTGATCGCCGCCGTCAACGGGCCTGCCGTCGGCGCCGGCATGGACATGGCGCTGATGTGCGATATCCGCGTGGCAAGTCGCTCGGCGCGCTTCTCCGAAGGCTACATCCGTGTCGGGCTGCTGCCCGGCAACGGCGGCTGCTATTTTCTGCCCCGGCTGGTTGGCCTGTCGCGCGCGCTGGAACTCCTGTGGACCGGCGACTTCGTCAGCGCCGAGGAAGCACTACAGATGGGCCTGGTCAGCCACGTCCATCCCGACGAGGAACTGATGGAGCGCACGCTGGAGCTGGCCCGGCGCATCGCCAAGGGCCCGCCGGTACAGGTGCGCGACATCAAGAAGCTCACCTACCAGGGCTTGCGCACCGACCTCGCGACCGCGCTGGATTCGGTGTCCGCGCACATGGCCGTGGCGCAATCCACCGAGGACTACAAGGAAGCGATCCGGGCGTTCAAGGAAAAGCGAGCGCCCGTCTTCAAGGGCAAATGAGATCCAGGGCAGCCTGGGCTGCGTTCATGCGGCTTACGCCATGCGCCGGAACGCAGCCTTGGCTCGACGCGAAGCAATGCGCCAACCTTGCGGCGTAAGCACGAAACGATCGTGGAATTCGCCGACCACGCCGGGCCCCGTCAAAGGCGCGGGGCCGCTGAGCGGTGCATCGGCTTCGTGGCGGTAGTTGGCGAAATAGGTAATGCCTTCGGCATTCGACTCGTCGATCACCGTCACCCAGGTCGGCTGGCAGAAGTGACGGGTTCGAAGGCCCGGCGGGCGCGCGCGTTGCGCGGCCAGGATCTCCTCCCTGCCCCGCAGTATCTCGCCCTTGCGCTCGAAGGTTCCATCCTCGGTGAACAGATCGGCACAGGCCTGCGCCTGCCCGAAATCGACGTGGATGGCGAATGCCAGCGCGAGACGGCTGCATTCGCGAACGATGCGTTCCTGGTCTTCGGGATTCATCTTGAGGTTCCAGTAGAAGTGTCAGAACCCGGCGGGTCCGCCGCGGCGCCACCGCAATGCGTGGCGCTGCCAGCGTTCGAGCGCGGCATCGAGCGCCACCACCATCGCGGTGACGACGACGATGCCCGCATAGATGCCGACGGTGTCGCTCTGGTCCATCGCATAGCGGATCGCGTGCCCGATGCCCACCTCGGCCGCCATGAACTCGCCCACCACGGCGGCGCTGATCGCGCGCGGCCCGGCCACCTTCAGGCTGGAGAGGATCATCGGCAAGGCCGAGGGCAACAGCACTTCGCGCACCAGCAAGCGGCGGCCGGCGCCCGCGATGCGCGCCATGACGACGAGCCGGGGATCCGTGCCGCGGATGCCGGCCACGGTGGCGAAGAAGACCAGGAAGAACACCACCGAGGCCACGAACGCGATTTTCGAGCCCAGGCCCACGCCGAACCAGAGAATGATCAGCGGCGCGAGCGCCAACTTCGGGATGCCCATCGCCGCGCCGATGAAGGGCTCGCAAGCCTTCTCCAGCCGCGGCGACATTCGCAGCGCGAACGCCAGCGCAAGGCCCAGCACACCCCCGATGATCAAACCGGCAGCCGATTCCCAGAGCGTCGCACCCACGTCGCGCAGAAGCGCGCCGCTATGCGCCATCTCCCAGAGGCGGGCGCCGATGGCGCGCAGATCGGCGACGACATCCGGCCCCAGCACGACGGCCAGAATCTGCCATAGCACGATGAGACCGGCGCCGAGCAGCACCCTGCCGATGCCGATGCGCATCGCCGCCCGCTCGCGCTCGCGGCGCGCGAAGTCCAGCGGCGGCGGCGCCGTCGCGGCGGGAGCGGGGGACGCCCTCACCGCAACTGCTCCCGGATGCGATCGAAAAGGCCCGCGAAGCCGGGAAGGGTGACCAGGCGATCGACCTCACGCGGCCTCGGCAGTTGGACCGGATGTTCAGCGATGACCCGCGCCGGCGCACGCGAGAGCACCAACACGCGATCGCCCAGCGCGATCGCCTCGGCGATGTCGTGGGTCACGAACAGGATGGTCTTGCGCTTGAGGCTCCACAGGCGCAGCAGATCGCCGTGCAGCTGCACGCGCGTCTGCGCGTCGAGCGCGCCGAAGGGTTCGTCCATCAGAATCATCGGCGGATCGTAGGCGAGCGTACGCACCAGCGACGCGCGCTTGCGCATGCCGCCCGAGAGTTCGTGCGGATAGTAGCGCTCGAAACCCTTGAGCCCTGCGGCCTCGATCAACTCGGCGGCTCGCGCGCGATGGGCGGCATCCAGCCGTCCCTGGGCCTTCAGGGGCAGCAGGATGTTTTCCTCCAGCCGCCGCCACGGCAGCAGGTTGTCCTCTTGCGTGACGTAGCCGATCTGGCATTGCCATCCGGGCCGCAGCTGCTCGGTTCCCGCCTCGAGGATCGTCTGGCCGCGCAGCTTGACGCTGCCCGACGTGGGGCGGTCCACTTGCGCGATCATGTTCAGCAGCGTCGACTTGCCCGACCCCGAAGGGCCGACGATGGTCACGAATTCTCCGGCCGCAACCGCCAGCGACAACTGGTCTATGACCGCTGGCGCCGCGTCGCGGCCGGTGGGATCGTCGAACCGTTTGCCGATCTGGACCAGTTCGAGCAGGGGAAGAGTGTCGGCATTCATGGAGAGGATCGCGTCATAGCGCCGAGTGCGTGGCATCGGCCGCGCCGGTGGTCGGTTTCCAGGCGAGCAGCCGCTGCTCGCCCCACGAGAACACGGCGTTCAGCGCAATGACGAGCATCGCGAGTGCGACGACGCCCACGAAGATGCCCGCAGGGTCGAAGTCGGTGGCCGCAGCCTGGATGCCGTAGCCCAGGCCGCGGTTGGAAGAGATCAGCTCGCCCACCACGGCGGTGCCGATCGCGTACGGCGCCGCGACCCGGAAGCTGGTGAAGATGTAAGGCACGGCGGCAGGCCAGACGATCTCGCGAGCGATGAGGCGCTCGTCGGCGCCGTAGACACGCGCCGTGGCGATGAGCTTCTGGTCCGTCGCCCGTAGCCCGGCTGCGGTAAGGAACAAGACCATGAAGAAGACCACCGCCGCCACCAGCGCGACCTTCGACGCCAGGCCGATGCCGAACCAGATCACGAACAGCGGCGTGAGCGCCACCTTGGGAGCGCCATAGCCCGCCACGAGATAGGGCTCCAGCACGGCCTGCACCGCAGGCAGACGGCGCAGCAGGAACGGCAGTGCCATGCCCGGCAAACCGCCGATCAGAAAGCCCAGCACGGCGGACGCGAGCGTGTAGCGGCCATGAAACCACAGGTCGCCGGAGGCCAGCGCCCGCCAGAAGCGGCTGGCGACGAGCAAGGGCGGTGGCACCCATTGCGGGCCCGTCCATCGGCTCGCGAGCTGCCAGAGCAGCAGCAGCACGATCAGCACAACGAGACGGTCGAGCGTCGTGCGCAGAGACTCTCGCATGCGAGGCCTTACTTCATCCAGCTATTGTTGTAGAGCTGCGCGAGGTTCGAGACCTTCTCCTGCTCAGTGATCAAGCCGGAAGCCACCAGGAAATCCTGGGCCCGCACGAAACCGATCTCCTTGACCTCCGGCGTGCGCGGCGTGCTGGCCAGCGTCCCCTTGAAGGCATCCTCGAAGAGATCCGGCTCGGTCTTGTCGAAGCGCGTGCGAAGCAGCGCCATCGCCTCTTTCGGCTGCTCGTGCATGTAGGTGAGCGCCTTCTGCAGGCCGGCGAGCATCTTGCGGCACACGCTGGGTTTGGTCTGGCAGAAATCGGCGCGCGTGACGAACAGGTTGTAGGGGAAAGGATTGAGCTCGGACAGCTCGCCGGCGGGGCTGCTCACGAGCGTGACGGCGCCTTCGCGCCGCGCCATCGAAGTCCACGGCCGCGACATCGCAAAGCCGTCGACCTGGCCGGTGCGCAGCGCCTGCATCATCGCAGGCGGCTGCATCGGCGCCACCGTGAAGTCGCGCTCGGACTGCATGCCAGCCTTACGCGCGGCGTAGCGCACGTAGGCGTGCACGACGGAGTTCGGCGCGTCCACCGCGATCTTCGCGCCCTTGAGCGCGAGCAGACGCTTTTCGGGAGGATCGGCGGGCGACAGGCGCATCTTCTCGGCATAGGCCTTGGACACCACGATCTCGATCTGTATCTTGTCCAGGGTGTTGGCCACCGCAAGCATCGGCTGCCCGCGCGCCACGGCCCGGGTCGCAGCGGAACCCGTCGTGTTCGCGAAGTCCACGCTTCCCGCGAGCACGGCATTGGCAGCGCCCACGCCGGCGATGCTGAGAATCTTCACGTCCAGGCCTTCGTCCTTCCAGAAGCCCTTGTCGTAGGCGACATAGGCCGCGCTGAAGGTCAGCGACAAGGTCGGGATGGCCAGGGTCGTCTGCTCGACGTCGGCGCGTGCCGTCGTCGAGCAGAGCGCAAGCGCGAGCGCTGCGATGGGGGCGAAAATGCGCATGCTTGTCTCCTTGTGTCGTTATTCATCAAGTGATCGCGGTGGCGCCCGATGCCATGGGCGCCTGCGCCGGCGCGCGGCCGGCCACCGTCACGAAGATGCCGGCCGGATCCTCCGCCGGCTGCCGGCCGCGCCACGCAACGTGCCCATCCGGCCTCACCAGCACCAGCGGGAACTCATAGACGCCCTGCGCAGCGGCCGGAAGAACACAGGTCGTAAGCGGCACGCCTTCGCGCCGCGCCGCCTGCACGAGCGGGGCGATGGACGCGCCCGCGTCGTGGAAGAGCACGAAGCCCGCACCCATCGCATCGAGACTGGAGCGGCCATCGTCCAGCAATACGTGCGGTGCGCGGCATCCCGGCCAGGTGCTGGGTTGGTACACCGCAGGCTCGTCCGGCGGCTCGGCACTGCCGTCCGGCACGATCACCGGTGAGCGGGCGTAGCGATAGCCGAGCTGGACACCGAGCGTGCTCCATTCCTTCCATCGGGTGCGGCGGATGAGCTCGCCCGTGCGCAGGCGCAGCGCATCGGCCTGCGGCCCCTCGGCATCCAGCATCGGATCGAGCGGCAGCTCGGCATCGGCGGCACGATTGCTCGCCGCCTCGGCCACGTTGCGCACCCCGATCGGCCGGCGCTCGGCCTCGTAGCTGGCCAGCAGCGCCTCGCCGCCCCAGCCGGCATGTACCGCGGCCAGCTTCCAACCCAGATCGACCGCATCGCCGATGCCGGTGTTCGCACCGAACCCGCCCTTGGGCCACAGCATGTGGGCCGCATCGCCCACGAGAAAGATCCGCCCTTCCCGGTAACGGCGCGCGACGACGCGGTGACCCGCCCATGGCTGCGCCCGGATGATCTCCACCTGCAGATCGTCCTTGCCGAACGCGTCGCGTACGCACGCCACCGGATCGAGCGCCTCGGCCTCGCCCGGCTTCACATAAAGCGACAGCCGCCATTCGTCGCGCCCGTTGACGGTGGACAGCGCGGATCGATGGCGGGTCGCCATGGTGAGGAACTGGCTCGCCAGGCCATGCGGCTGGCGCGCGAGCAGCTCGGGCGAGCGAAAATAGATGCCAAGGTTGTGGCCCTCGGCGAACACGCCCTCGAAGTCGATACCCAGCTCGCGGCGGATACCGCTTCGCGCGCCGTCACAGGCCGCGAGATAGTCCGCCTCGACGACGTGCGTGGCGCCGGTGGCAAGCTCGGCCACCGTCGCGCGCACCCGATCTTTCGTCTGCTCGAACGATTCGAGACGCCAGCCGTAGCGCAGCTCAACCGAAGGCAGCGAAGCCGCATGGGAGCGCAACAGCGGATCGAACCATTTCTTCGGGCACCACACCGAGGACTCCGGGCTCACGTCGGCGTGCAGCCTTCGCCCACCCTCGTTCGATTCGCGCTCGAAGCGCGCCAGCAGATGTCCGGTGATGCGCGTCACGAAGACGACGTTGCGCGGATAGTCCTGCGGAAATGCGGATTGCCGGACCTGATCGGCGATGCCCCAGCGCCGCAGGTGCTCCATGGTGCGGGTGCTGATCGCCTCTCCGGCGGGAAACACCACGCTGCCGTCGCCTTGCTCGACGAGAAGACAGGGCACATTGCGGTGGCCCAGCTCGCAGGCCAGCGCCAGCCCGACGGGGCCGGCTCCCACGATGAGAACGGGAATGCGCAGGGAGGCCATCGGCTCAGTCGATCCGCACGAGCTCGGCAAGCGGCGTGCCGTCGCGATAGCGCTGGACGTACGCATCGGCGTCGATCTCGATGCCCGACGGATTGCGCCGATAGCCTTCCGAGTTGAAGTACGCGCGATATTCCTCGACCGTCGCGAAATTGTTGGCCGAGATCTCGACGATATTGCGATCGGGGTCGCGGTAGTAGAAGCTCGTTCCCGGCCCGTGGTTGGCCGTGCGGTGCGGCCGGATGCCCAGCGCCTTGAGCCTGTCGTAGCGCGCGAAGAGATCGTCCATCGTCGGATTGCGGAACTGCATGTGATGCAGGCCCGGATCCCCGGTCGGCTCGCTACGCGTGTTCGGCACGTCGAAGATCGCGAGCACCTGCGCATAGGGATGCTCCAGGTGCAGGCGGATGAAGCAAAGGCGCAGGTCGCTTGCCCGCTCCTGCTGGCCGGACTGCGCCGCGGCGGCAGGCGCCTTGGGCACGTGCTCGTAGAACGGCGCCACGCCCAGCATGCCCTGGTACCAGGCCTTCATATCGTCGTAGCGCGAGGTCTTGAGAACGATCTCGCTGATTCGCATCGGCGGCAGATCGAGGGTTGCGGCCATCAGGCGGTCGCGGTCGGGCAGAGTGCCGTCCATGAGTTGCGTTCCTTATTCGATGGGATTGACCAGCGTTCCGATGGCGTCGATCTCCACTTCCACCCGGTTACCCGCGCGCATCCACAGCGGCGGATCACGACGGGCGCCGACGCCGGCCGGTGTTCCTGTGGCGACGATGTCGCCCGGACGCAGCTGCGTGATCGTGGAGAGGTAGCTCAGGATCTGCGGCACGGGATAGATCAGAAGGCTAGTACTTGAACGCTGGACTTCCATGCCATCCAGCCGCGTGACCAGCATGCAGGCGGCGGGGTCGGGCAGCGCGTCGGCCGTGACGATCCAGGGACCGCAGGCACCGCTCGCATCGAAGTTCTTGCCGGCAGTGACCGAGTGCTTCTGGAAATCGCGCACGCTGCCGTCGTTGAAGCAGGTGTAGCCGGCCACGCAGCTCATGGCTTCATCGAGCGACAGGTTGCGTGCGGCGGCGCCGATCACTACGGCCAGCTCGCCCTCGTAATCGAAATGGCTCGAGGCGGTGGGCATGCGAAGCGCGGCGCGCGCGCCGACCAGGCTTTCCTGCGTTCGGATGAAGATCGAAGGCTGCGGCGGCAAGTCGCGCCCCGTCTCGCCGGCGTGCGAACGGTAGTTGATGCCGACGCAGAAGATGCGAGCGCCCGGCGCGACCGGAGGCAGCCAGACCTGCGGCTCAGCCACGTCCGCGGACGCTTCCGCCAGGCGCTGCCGCGCACGCGCCTGACCGGCCGGCGCAAGCCAGTCGGCGAGATCTTGCCGCGGCCCGAGCCGCAGCCAGGCGCCCTGCGCCGAAGCGGCGAATACGCCCTCGCCCTGGGCGGAGCTGAAACAGGCGAGCCTCATCAAAGAACTCCTCGTTGGTCCGCCGCAGCGCTTGGCGTATGCTTCGAATGAGATTGCATGCTTTTCATCATATTGCATGCAATTGATAGCAACAAGTAGTTAATCGTTCGGGTAAACCCGCCATATTCCTAGATTTCGGGTTGAACTGCATGCAAAGAGAAAGCGGGCAAGTGGAAAAAGTGGTGATGCAGCTGCGCCGCATGATCACCGCAGGCGAGTTCGCGCCGGGCAGCCGCATCGCTGAAATACCGGTGGCGCAACAGCTGGGGGTATCGAGGACGCCGGTGCGGCTCGCGCTTGGGCAGCTCGAGCAGGAGGGGCTCCTGATCAGCGCGCCGCGGCGGGGCTTCATGGTCCGTCAGATCACCATCACGGAGATCGTCGACGCCTTCGACGTGCGTGGCGCACTCGAGGCGCTGGCCTGTCGGCTCGTCGTGGAGAAAGGCCTGGAGGTCGCTACCCGGGTCGAGCTGGAGGAGTGCGTCGAGCTAGGCGCCGAGCTGCTGGCCAAGGGGCATTTCGTCGACGAAGACGCCAAGCGATGGTCCGACATGAATCAGCGCTTCCATCACGCCATCGTTCGCGCCGCGCGCAATGAGCCCCTGGCCCATGCGCTCGCCTACAACGCCCGCCTGCCGCTGGTGGCGCCGGGCGCCATCGCATTCAAGATGCAGAGCATGGAAGTGTCGTATCGCTACATGAGCGCGTCACAGGCCGAACACCAGGACATCCTGGAGGCGCTCAAGCGCCGGCAGGCCTCGCGCGCGGAAGCGCTGGCGCTCGAGCATGCCTACAAGAGCCGGGAGAATCTGCGCGCGAGCCTTGCCGACGCGCAAAGAAGAAGCGCTTTTCCTCAGCTCGCCGCGCGCGGCCTGGCTGAGGATCTGCACAAAGGCTGACTGGCCTTAGATCTCGACCATTTCGAAATCCGCCTTGCCGGCGGAGCACTCCGGGCAGATCCAGTCGTCCGGCACGTCGGCCCAGCGGGTGCCGGGGGGAATGCCCTCATCCGGCCACCCGGCGGCTTCCTCGTAGAGAAAGCCGCACAGAACGCACATCCATATCTTGAAGCCCTGTTCCGTGGCGTCGGCGGGCGCCTGGCTCGCGGGCGGCGTTTCGTTCGCGCTCATGTCGATTCCTTGCCTGTTGCGTCGCGCAGCCGGCCGCCGGCGGCCGCGACCGCACCCAGCAAGGCGCTGGGCGCCCAGCGCCGGCCATACTTCTCGTGCCATTCGCACACCTGCCGGTGGATGCGATCGGCGCCCACCGTGTCGGCCCAGTACATGAGGCCGCCGCGGTGGCGAGGAAAGCCGAAGCCGTGCAGCCACATCACGTCGATGTCGCTGGCGCGGTAGGCCTTGCCGTCTTCAAGCACCTTGCAGGCCTCATTGACCGAAGCGAACAGCAGCCGGTGCAGAATCTCTTCGTCATCGAAGCTGCGTTGCGCAATGCCCAGCTCGCTTGCCACCGCCGCGATCACTTCGTCCACCACCGGATCGGGATGCGGCGCGCGGTCGCCGGGCTCGTAGCGATACCAGCCGGCGCCCGTCTTCTGGCCCTTGCGCCCCATTTCGACCAGGCGGTCAGGCACGTGCAGCTTGCGGTAGCCGGGGTCGGCAGCAGCTCGACGCTTGCGGCCCTCGTAGCTCACGTCCAGGCCCGAGATGTCGTTGACGGCGAAGGGCCCCAGCGGGTAACCGAAAGCCATCATGACCTTGTCGATCTGCGCCGGCCGCGCGCCCTCCTCCAGCATCAGCATCGTTTCGGTCATCATCGGCGTGCGGCTGCGATTCGCAGCAAAGCCGTCGCAGGAGCCGGCGATCGCGCAGATCTTGCCCATGTCGCGCCCCATTTTCATGGCGCGAAGCAAGGTGGCCGCGGAAGTGCTCGAGCCGCGCACGACTTCGCACAGCTTCATCACGTTGGCCGGCGCAAAGAAGTGGGCGCCGGCAACGTCTTCAGGCCGGCGCGTGGCCGCTGCCATCACGTCGATGTCGATGGCGGAGGAGTTCGTCAGCAGCACGGCGCCCGGTTTCATCACAGTGTCGAGCCGGCCGAACACCTGCTGCTTGATGTCGATCCGCTCGAACACCGCCTCCACGACGGCATCACAATCGGCAATGCTTTCGTAGTCACGCACACTCTGGATGCGCGCCAAGCGCTTTTCCATCTCGGCCGGTGACAGGCTGCCGCGCTTGACGCGCGCCTCGAAAGTTTCGCGGATGCGTTGCATGCCGCGCGTCAGCGCTTCCTCGCTCACTTCGAGGATCTTCACGGGAATGCCTGCATCGGCGAACGCAATGGCGATACCGCCGCCCATCGTGCCGGCACCGATGACAGCCGCGGACCGCACCGGCTGCGGCGTCTGACCTTTGTCGACGCCGGGAATCTTGGCTGCCTGCCGCTCTGCGAAGAAGGCATAGCGCAGCGCCTTGGCCTCATCGGCGTTTTCCAGCTCAGCGAAGCGGCGCTGCTCCAGAAGCAGGCCTTCGTCAAAGGGCCGCTGCACGGCCGCCTCGATGCAGGCCATCGCTTCCAGCGGCGCTTTCAGATGGCGTGCCTTGCGTGCCACCGATTTGCGCAGCGATTCGAGCATGGCGGGATCCGCCGCCGCCGCGGCGATGCGGTCGCCGCGTTCGCTCACCCGCGGCAATGGCCGCACATCGGCCACCGACCTGGCATAGCGAATCGCGGCGGCACGCAGATCGGAAGCGTCGGTCAACACGTCGAGCAGGCCGAGACGCAGCGCTTCGTCGGCGCTTGCATGCCGCCCGCTGACGATGAGATCAGCCGCGGCCTCGGGCCCGATCAGCCGCGGCAGCCGCTGAGTGCCGCCGCCGCCGGGAATGATGCCGAGGGTGACTTCGGGCAGCCCGAGCTTCGCACGCGCGGTGCCGATGCGGTAGTGGCAGGCGAGCGCGTGCTCCAGGCCGCCGCCCAGCGCGTAGCCGTCGATGGCCGCCACCACGGGTTTCTCGCTGGCGTCGAGCACCTTGGCGCTGTCGCGGGTGGAGACGGCGCGAGCCGTGCCGAACTGGCGAATGTCTGCCCCGGCGATGAAGTTGCCGCCGGCGCCGATCAGCACCAGCGCCCGCACGTCGGGGTCGGCATTGGCACGAGCGACTGCTTCGATGACACCCTCGCGCATGCCCGGCGCAAGCGCGTTCACCGGCGGGTTTTCCACCGTGACGACGCCGACGCCGTCTGCCACTTCATATCTCACGAGCTGCGCTGGGTTCATCGTCGCCCCTGCCAAGGATAGGCGCCGAATGATATCATCAAGTTTTGATGTGTAATATTAGTTCCACTCAGTGGAACCAATGAAGTACCGCAAACGATCCAGGAGCGAACGCAGGTGAGCATCAAGGGAAAGGCCTACATCGTGGGCGCCTACGAACATCCGCTGCGCCGGGCGCCCGAGCACTCGGTAGCCCAGTTGCATGCGGAAGCCGCCCGAGGCGCGATCGAAGACGCCGGCCTGTCGAAAGACGACATCGACGGCTACTTCTGCGCAGGTGACGCACCGGGCGCCAACGTCTGGTCGATGGCGAACTACCTCAACCTCGACAAGCTCCGGCATGTCGACTCCACCGACATGGGTGGATGCTCTTATCTCGTGCACGTGGCTCACGCTGCCGAGGCGATTGCAGCGGGCAAGTGCAATGTCGCGCTCGTCACGCTCGCCGGGCGGCCCAACTCGGAAGGCATGTCCGGCACGCAGGTGCGCGTGCGCGGGGTCAATCTGCCCGATGCCCCCTACGAAATGCCCTACAACCCGGTGACCGTCAATCTCTACGCGATGGCTGCGATGCGCCATATGCACGAGTACGGCACCACCAGCGAGCAATTGGCCTGGGTGAAGGTCGCGGCTTCGCATCACGCTCAGCACAATCCGCAGGCCCTGCTGCGCAAGATGGTGACGGTGCAGGACGTGCTCGCCTCGCCGATGATTTCGGATCCGCTGCACCGGCTCGATTCCTGCGTGGTCACCGACGGGGCCGGCGCGGTGATCGTGGCGCGGCCGGAGATCGCCCGAGCGCTCAAGCGGCAGCGCGTGCGCATCATCGGGCGCGGCGAATCGACCAAGCACCAGATGGGCGGCAGGATCGACCTGAGTTATACCGCCGCGGCCTGGAGCGGCCCTCGTGCATTCGAGGAAGCGGGCGTGCGGCCCGCCGACATCCAGTACGCCTCCATCTACGACAGCTTCACCATCACCGTGGTGCTGCAGCTCGAAGACCTGGGTTTCTGCAAGAAAGGCGAAGGCGGCCGCTTCGTGGCCGACGGCAATCTGATCTCGGGCGTGGGCAAGCTGCCGTTCAATACCGACGGCGGCGGCCTGTGCAACAACCATCCGGCCAACCGCGGCGGCATCACCAAGATCATCGAGGCCGTGCGCCAGTTGCGCGGCGAGGCCCAGTCCGCGGTGCAGGTGCCGGGCTGCACCCTGGCCCTGGCCACGGGCATAGGCGGCGCCATCGGCCACCGCCACGGCTCCGCCACCCTGATCATGGAAAGAGAGTGACCACCATGCCGACCCTCAGCGATGAACGCAAGATCAGCGATCCGGCCCTGAATCCGGGCGACGCACCGTATTTCGAAGCAGCGGCAGAAGGACGCCTGCTGCTGAAGCACTGCAGCGATTGCGGTGAAGTACATCACTATCCACGCTCGCTGTGCCCCTTCTGCTGGAGCGACAAGCTGAAGTGGGCAGACACCAGCGGCCGCGGCACGGTATATACCTATAGCGTCACGCGGCGCGGTGCCGGCGCCCCGTTCTGCATCGCCTACGTCAGCCTGGACGAAGGCCCGGTGATGATGACCAACATCATCGACACCGATCTCGATGCGGTTCGTATCGGCCAGCGCGTCCGGGTCGTCTTTCAGAAATCGGAGGGCGGCTTCTCGATCCCGATGTTCACGCCCGTCGCGGGGGCTGACGGGAGTTCGCGGTGAACACTGGCATAGCGGTGAACACCGGCACCGCGCTGTACAGCGCGGTCGGCGAAGTGCTCACGCATTACGAAGTCGACGTCGAGGCCGCGACGCTCGCGCGCCGTGCAGCGGTCACGCTGCCGGCAAAGGTCCAGTATGCGTGGCGCCATCCGTCTCTCGCGGTCTTGTACGTGAGCAGCAGCGACGGCGGCCCGCGGGTGCCTTCCAGCTACAACCACGTGAGTGCCCTGGCGATCCGCCCCGACGGTTCGCTGCGGCCGCTGGGCGAGCCGCAAAGCTTGACGCGCCGAGCCGTTCACATGTGCGTCGATCCGACTGGTCGCTACGTGCTCAACGGCCACAACTACCCGGCCAGCGGCATCACCGTCCACGAAATCGCCGACGACGGCAGTCTCGGGCCCGAGGTGCCGCAAGACGATCACTCGGGATGCGGAATCTATCCGCACCAGGTGATGGTCTTCCCCTCGGGCCACACGGCCTTGGTGGTCGACCGCGGCAACAAGCCGGACGGCGCCAAACCGGAGGATCCCGGCGCGCTGCGAACCTTCGAGTTCACGGCCGGCGTGCTGGTGCCGCGGCAGGTGGTGGCGCCCGGCGGCGGCTACGGCTTCGGCCCGCGCCACGTCGATTTCCATCCGTCTCATCCGTGGATGTACGTATCGGACGAGCGCAGCAACCGGTTGTACATGTTCCGCTTCACCGGCGATCAGCTTGAAGAGGCGTCGGCCTACACGCGCAACACGCTGGCACAGCCCGGCAACATCCGCCCGCGGCAGATCGCGGGACCGATTCATCTGCACCCCAACGGCCGCATCGTCTATCTCGCCAACCGTGCCGACCACAGCGTCGAGAACCAGGGCGCCAGGGTATTCGGCGGCGGCGAAAACAACATCGCCGTTTTCGCCCTCGATGCCCGCACCGGCGAACCCCGCCTGGTCCAGCACGCCGATACTCGCTCCGTCCACGTACGCACCTTCGCCTGCGATCCCAGCGGCCGGCTGCTGGTGGCGGCCAGCATCAAGCCGCATGCAGTACTCGAAGCGGGTCGCGTCGAGCAGGTGGCGGCGGCGCTGACAGTGTTTCGAATCCAGGCCGACGGGCGGCTGCAATTCGTTCGAACCTACGACGTCGACACGCCGGATGGCCGCCTTCAATACTGGATGGGCATGATTCGACCCTGAAACCATTAGTTTCATTGATCGGAACTAATATCATTGAACAGAACCACGGTGCTATGATGGCATTGCCGTCGCCCGCAAACCGCGGTCG
Source organism: Burkholderiales bacterium (assembly GCA_017307915.1). Lineage (GTDB taxonomy): Bacteria > Pseudomonadota > Gammaproteobacteria > Burkholderiales > Burkholderiaceae_E > Zeimonas. Next base: position 39,886 of record JAFKGG010000366.1, read on the forward strand.
GCGGCCAGAACAGAAGCGCCGCAGCCCGCATGCTGCGGAAAACTGAAGCACACAAGGGAACTGAACATGATCTATATGCGCAGCGGTGATGACGCCCTTGCGAACCGGGCCGAAGTAGTGTCTCCCGGAACCGGCCAGACCCACTGGGGCACCGTGTTCTTCGGCCCTCGTTCGTCCAACATGCATCAGACCGGGCCGCAGGCCACGATGTCGGACCTCAATCCCGGGGAAACGATCCTGCCGCACTTCCACGGCGTGTCGATGTTCCAGCTGTTCCTGGACGGCTCGGCCACGATCGGCAATCGCGGCCAGGAACTCAAGCCCTTGACGATCCAGTTCAAAGACCACCACACCGCCTATGGGCCGATCGTGGCGGGCCCGCAGGGGCTGTCCTTCGTGGCGCTGCGGATGTTCACCGCCAACTCCGAGCCGGTCTACCTCGGCAAGCCGGGCTATCGCGAACGGCTCAAGCAGAGCAAGCGCCGCAACCTCACTTCGGCGCCAGTGGTCTTCTCGGTCGATCCGGTGATGCAGTTCCGCCGCGAACCGCTATGGGAAACCCTGCTGGAAGACGCCGACGACGGCATGTGCGCACAGATCGTGCGCCTGGGCGCCGGCATGTCGGTGAGCGGCCCCGACCCGAGGAACGCCGGCGGCTATTACGTCTTCGTCGGCAAAGGCAGCCTGGTGCGTGACGGTAACGAACTGCCGAAATGGTCGATGGTGGTCGTGGAGAACACCGAGGCGGCCTTCGAGATTCGTGCCGGCGACAAAGGCGCTGAAGTACTCGTGCTGCAGTACCCGCGCGGCGAGCTCGATTGATTCCAGCCGCCAGCGGGGCGTCGTTCGTTCCACCAAGGAAATACCGCGATGATGCGTTCCGTCCAGCGCATTTTGGCGATCTTTGAAAGTTTCACGCCGACCGAGACCTGTCTGGCGCTGCATCAGATCGCGCAACGCATCGAGCTGCCCAAATCCACCACGTTCCGCTTGCTGCAGAGCCTGGAGCAGGCCGGCTACCTGATGCGCCTGGAGGATCAGCGCTACTGCTTGTCGTTCCGCTTCACGCGGCTGGCAGGCTTGGTCAGAAGCACGATGGGCATCCGCGAAGTCGCCCGTCCCATCATGCGCGAACTCGCCGCCGCCACCTCGGAGACGGTCACGCTGCATACATCCAGCGCAGGCATGCGGGTATGCATCGACGCCGTCGCGACGGCCTCGCCGCTGCGCAGCGTCACCCAACCGGGTGAACAAGCGCCGCTGACGGTCGGCTCAAGTTCCAAGGTGCTGCTGGCCTTCGCCGACGATCGCAAGGCCGTCGCATCAGCGGTCGCGCGAATCGCGAAGCTGGGTGAACGCTCGCAGGCAGATGTGGAGGCGGAGCTGGCCCGCATTCGCAAGCAGGGCTACGCCGTCTCTCATGGCGAGCGCGTAGTCGGTGTCTGCGCCATTGCAGCACCGGTACGGGGGCTGGATGACGGGCAGTACGCGCTGTCGGTGGTGGGCCCCATGGTGCGAATGCGCGACAAGGAAAAGGATTTCGCGAAGCTGGTGGTGCGGGCGGCGGCGGACATCTCCTGGCTGCTCGGCGGCCAGAGCGCCTGAAGCGCCCGCTGCCTTCAATCCGGCAAGGCCTGCAGCAGTTCCCAGATCCGGCGGTCGATCACCACCCCTTCGGTGCGACGGCGGGCGCGTTCGCGGAACGCGCGTTCCGACGGAATACGAATCTCGTCCACCCCCGTCATCCGAGGCACGGCCTTGATCCGGTCGATCGTCGCCGACAGCTCCTGGCGATAGGCATCGAGCGGTACCAGCAGGTCGGGCCGCATGGCCACCAGCAGATAGCCGCATTGCTTGTCCGGGCTCATGTACGCGCCGGCCATCACGCCCAGGGCCTGCACCGCCAGCCCGATGGCGAACCCCCGGTAGCCTGCGAAATGCAGGACGGCGCCCTGGCGTGCCGCGGCCGGCTCGCGCGTCGGCTTGCCTGCGGCGTCGATCGCCACGCCCTCGGGCAGCAGCCCGCCGCGTCTTTCGATCAGCCCGAGTTCCGTCATCATGAAGGCCGACGTACCCAGATCGATCACCAAGGGCTCGGCCAGCGTCGGAAAGCCGAACGCGACGGGATTGGTGCCGATCGCCGGCCGCGCCGCACCCGGCGGCGCAACGATGGGATAGGACGCAACCGTGTGCATCCCGACCAGGCCCGCGCGCGCCATGCGCTCAACGAAGTAGGCGCTGCGCCCGCTCATCCAGGAGTTGAAGACGCCGGCGACGGCGAAGCCGTGCTCGCTCGCCTTGGCGATCACCACGTCAGTCGCATCGTCAACGGTGATCATGGCAACGGTATGGCCGCCATCGAACATCGCGGACACCGGCGTTTCATGCACCCGCTGCGCCGGGCGCCGCGGCAACTTGGCCTTGGGCGCGTGCGCCAGGTCGAGAATCTTCGGCAGACCGGAGTATTCGTAACCGCACAGCGCGGCGTCGAGCAGGTGGTCGGCGATGAGGCCCTGCTCGCGGGCATCGTAGCCGAGCCGGCCGATGAGCTCGCACATGACGGTGCGGGCTTGTTCAGGTGAGAAGTGGACGCGGTCGGCGTCAGGGCTGCTGTCGGTGTACATGCGAATGGACCAGAGTTGACCCGATGGTAGCGGACTCCGTACGCTATCGCTGCATCGTTCCACTGATCAAAACTGCTTCCATTCAAACTGCGCTCAACGCTAGGCCTGCAACTGAGCGCCGTAAAGCCGCGAAATGTTGGCCGCGGCCTTGACTGCCAGCTTGACGAACTCTTTCTCGTGCGCCTGCACGCGCACGCTCGGCCCATTGACGGAAATGCAGTAGTGGACCTGTTCGTTGACGTCCTTGATCGGCGCCGATACGGCCGATACGCCGAGCACCCGCTCGCCGTGCGAGACGGCATAGCCCTGCGCACGCACCTTCGCGAGTTCTTCCACGACGTCCGCCTTGGCGCGCTTCGTCGTGCGCGCGATGTGCGTCAGGATGGGGGCGAGTTCGTTCTGCGGCATGTATGCCATCAGCACTTTCGCCGCGGAGCCGACCAGCAGCGGGATCTGCTCGCCGGGCTGGGTAACGCTGCGCAGCATCGAAGCGGCATGCACGACGTCGATGCACACGCGGTTGCGGCCGCTGACGGTATGCAGCGATACCGTTTCCTTCGTGGTGCCCGAAAGCTCCTGCATGATCGGCCGCGCTATCTCGCGGATGCCGAGCGTGCTCTTCACGAGACCGGCCAGCCGGACGAAGCGGAACGACAGGCAATACTGCTGATTCTCCAGCCGCACCAGATAACCGGCCTGCTCCAGGCTCTGCACGATGCGGAAAGTCGTGGACTTCGGCAGCTCGATGCGGTCGGCGATTTCCTGCAGCGACAGGCTGTCCGCCTCAGGCGTAAAGCACTCGAACACTCCTAGGATTCTCTCCACCGCTCGCATCATGGCTGCTGTTTCCGTCTCGACAAGGGCGCGGCAATGGTACATCACCGCCTCGCGCGCTCTTGCCCGACGCTTCACGGTGCGTCAAAACGGGTATCGGGCCCGAGAATCGGGGCCCCACGGCCGGAAGCTGCTGCGCTGGCGGCGCAGCCACCTTACACAGCCGCCTCGGCATCGGTATCCTTGACGCCAACCACTGCAGGGCTGACGACATCGACACCTCGTCCGAACCGGCTCCCGCTGCCCTTCTCACCCCACCGCGCTCCGATCAATGACGCTACAACAACTGCGCTACCTCGTCGCCACGGTTGAGAGCGGTTTCAACATCTCGCGCGCCGCCCAGAGCGTGCACACATCCCAGCCCGGCATCAGCAAGCAGCTGCGGTTGCTCGAACAGCAGCTCGGCACGGTGCTGCTGGCCAGGAACTCCAGCCGTATCGTCGGGCTCACCGACAATGGCGAGAAGGTCTACGAGGCTGCGCAACGCATTCTGCGCGAAACGCGCGGGCTGGCGCAGATGGGTGAAGATTTCATGGGCCAGCAGTCAGGCCGCCTGACCATCGCCACGCTGCACACCTATGCGCATGCGCTGGTGCCGCCGGCCGCAGCCCGGTTCCGGCAGCAGTATCCGAACGTTGCCATCGAACTGCTGCAGGCCTCGCCGGGCCAAATCATCGAGCTGGTGCGCGCCGGCGAAGCCGACATCGGCATCTCGATGGAAACACCCGACGAACGCAGCGGCGTCTGTGCGCTGCCCTTTTTGAAGGCACCGCGCGCCTTGCTGGTACCGAAGGATCACCCGCTGCTGGACTGCGGGAAGCTGACCCTGGAGGAAATGGCCAAGTACCCGTTCGTGGTGCAGGCCGGCCTCACGACCGGCGGCTGGGCCGTCAGCCAGGTGCTGAAAGCGCGCGGCTTCAACATCGAAGCCGCCGTGACGGCCCCCGACGCCAGCCTGATGAAGGCCTGTATCGAGCAGGGTCTGGGCATCGCCATCATGTCATCGCTGATGTACCACCCCGATCGCGACCCCGGGCTGCGCGCGCTCGACGTCTCGCACTTGTTCGACCCCAGCGACGTCACGCTGCTGCTCGATCCGTACCGCTACCTTCGCGGCTACGTTCACCACTTCATCCAGATGATCGCACCCGAGTGGGAGCGTGCACGCGTCGCCGAGCGCGTGCGCGAATTCGTCATCGCCAACGAACCGACATTCCGGCCGGTCTCGGAGCGACCGAGCCCGGCGCGGAACGCAGGCAAAAAGGCCTGATCGTATCGAAGCGCCCCGCGCTGCTGCGCGCCGCCTTCGAGCTCGGCTCGAGCTCAGCTCAAGCTCAGTTCGATTCGAGTTTGATCTTCGCCTTCTGGATCACGCCGGCCCATTTGATGCGATCATCGGCCAGCGATTTCGCGTAGCCGGCCGCCGAGGTCAGCGGGGCAGGCTCCAATCCGGAGCTGGTCAGCGTCTTGCGCACGTCGGGCTGCTGAAGGATCTTGCCGATCTCGGCATTGAGTTGATCGACCACCGCTTGCGGCGTGCCGGCCGGAGCGAACATGCCGATCCAGGCATCGGCGCTGTAGCCGGCCACGCCGAGTTCGGCCACCGTGGCAATGGTGGGTGCGCTCGACGTACGCTGCACGCCGGTCATCGCCAGGATGCGCAAACGGCCGGCTGCTGCCATCGGCAGCAGCGTGACCAGATCGGAAACACCCGCCGTCACTTCGCCGCTGGCCACCGCAGCCACCGCCGGCGACGTACCCCGATACGGCACGGCCTGCAGCTTGGCACCGGTCATGCTCTCCAGCAACGCGCCGGCCAGATGCATGTGCGTACCGATGGCCGGCACGCTGTAGAGCACGCCTGTCTTGCTCGACTTGGCGGTGCTGATCAGTTCCTGCAGATTCTGGATCGGGCTTTGCGCGTTCACCGCAACGCCGGTGGGTACGATAGCCAGCATCGCGATCGGCACCAGATCCTTGGGCGGATCGTAGGGCAGTTGCTGCAGCAGCGGCGAGATCGAGATCGGCCCACTGGGCGTCACCAGCAGCGTGTTGCCGTCGGGTGCTGAGCGAATCACGTCCTGCAGCCCGATCTGGCCGCCGGCGCCCGACTTGTTGTCGACGATCACGCTCCTGCCGAGTCCTTCGGCGAGCTTGGTGCCGATTAGCCGCGCCACCATGTCGGCACTGCCGCCGGCCGCGAACGGCACCACGACCCTGACGACGTTGCTCGAAGAACGTTGTGCCGATGCGGTGGCCGGCAACGCAGCCGCCGCCACCGTGGCCAGCAGCGCACATGCGCGAATGAGCGTATTCATGGGTGGACTCCGTATGTCTCGTGATTGTTATGAAAGAGTTCTAGACTGGATAGACCAGGTAGCGCGGCGTGGTAACCGTGTCCAGAACAGCCCGGCGCGAGCGCAGCACCGCTTCACCGCCGTGCAGCGAGACCAGGTCTTGATAGGTGCCCGTCACCAGGATGTTGGACTTGCCCGTCCCCTCGGTGTAGGCCACCATGAAGTTGCTTTCCATCTCGTACAGCGACGCTTCCTTGCGCTGATGGCGCAGCCGCTGCACGAAATGCCGCGTGCTGTAGTCCTCGAAGGTGCCGTCCCAGACCTTGGTGACGTAGTTGGCACGGTCCTGGATTCGTGCGCGGTTGTCATCCATCATCACAGCCAGCGGCAGCTGCCGCTCATCGTTCTCGCGCGCGATGCATACGTAAGACGCATCGGCATCGAAACAGGCGACCCAGGCATCCATCTGCCGCATGTCGAGTGCGCGGATATACCTGATTTGCAGGGCGTCGAGACACGACGCAAGTTCTTGATCAGACACGTTCAAACCCCATGGCTTGGCGATAGCGTTCCCAGCGGACCAGGTTGCCGGCTTCGTCGTTCTGTTTCAGGCTGGTGGGCAGGCCCATGTTGTCCTGCACGCCCTTCTGGAATGCCGCGATGCCGCCGGTACGCGCACCTACGTGCAGGCGGTTGAAGACCGCGCCGTCTTCAAGCGAAATCAGCCCGCTCGGCCCAAGCAGGTTCGACGCCTGGCGCACTCGGTGCTGCAGCAACTCGGGGCTGTCGTCGGCGCGCGCGAAATAGGTGTAGTGCACCTCGGTCTCGTCCTGCGACACCGGCAACGCATACCGCACGGTGATCACGTCGAGGTGATGCAGGATCAGGCTTACCGGGAACAGCGACACGACGATCGACTGCGGTGCCTTCGACTTGTCGAAGACTTCGATCAGCGAGTGATCATGCAGGAAACCCGAATCAGGCGCATGCGACAGCTCGGCAGCGATGACCTTGTGGGCACGTGAGGTCATGAACTGCGAGCCCGCGCCGCCCTGCCATTTGAGCAGCCGGAAGGCGCGATGCAACAACGGTGCGTGGTAGCCCTCGTTATCGGAGTATTCCTTCCAGTTGGTCGCGAACGACACCTTCTGGTAACCCAGCAAGCGCAAGTTGCCGTCGCCACCGAACGCCCGCGCAATGTATTCGCGCGTTTCGCCCAGATACTCATCCAGCGGCGCCACGTTCGCGTCGAGCGTGGCGAACACCATGCCGCAGAATTGCGCGCTGCGCAGTACCCACATGCCGTAGTCTTGCTTGCGAAAGCTGGCCGGAAACTCCTGCACGCCGGGTGCGCCCATCAGTTCGCCGCGCGTGTTGAACGCCCAGCGATGGTAGGGGCACTCGATCGAGCGGGCATGCCCGCGGCTGGCGGTCTCGAGCTGCGTGCCGCGATGCGGGCAGGTATTGGCGAATACACGGATCTGGCCGTCGTCACCGTGCATCACGATGACGGGCGTGGCGCCGATCGTCAGCGTCTTGAAGTCGCCGGGCTCGGGCAACTCCGACACGTGGGCCAGCGGATGCCATTCGGGGCCGTGGAAGATTCGACGGATCTCTTCGCGATAGATGTCGGCGCGAACGAAGACCTCCTTGGGAATCTCGTTGATCTTGCGCGGCCAGTCGAATCGAATGGGAGAATCAGAGCATTGCATGGATCAGGTTCCGAACGGTGTTACATGCGATCGAAGGTCGGGATGCGAAAGCCCGCGGTCATGCCGCCGTCGACGACCAGGATCGCCCCGGTGATGTATGAGGCATCGGCCGAGGCCAGGAAAATCGCTGGCCGAGCGATCTCTTCCGGCTCTGCCGAGCGTTTCATCGGGCACAGCTCGGCCATTTCACTCTTGCCGGTAGGTGAGTTGCGCCAGTAGCCCTCGGTACGCGGCGTGCGCGTCGAGCCTGGGCACACGGCGTTGACGCGGATGTTGTCGCGCGCAAAATCCATCGCCATGTTGCGCGTGAGCAGCACCACGCCGCCTTTCGATGCGCTGTAAGCGCCGCAGCGGTTTTCCGCCAGCACGCCGGCGATCGACGCCACGTTGACGATGGCGCCGCCGCCGCGGCGGCGCATCTGCGGAATCGCATGCTTGGCGCTGCGATAGATGGAAGTCAGGTTGACGTCGAGCACCGAGGCCCACTCGTCTTCTTCCATCATCTCGACGTTCTTGGGAATGTTGATACCGGCCACGTTGAACAGCAGATCCAGGCCGCCGGCCAGCGCCACCGTGGCATCGACGGCATCACGGATGCCCTGAGCGTCTTTCACGTCCAGTTGCAGCGCCTGCGCCCGCCCGCCGGCGGCGTCGATCTCGTCGGCCACCTGCCGCGCATCCGCCGGGCTACGATCGGTGACCAGCACGGCGGCGCCGCGCCGGGCCAGGTCCAGCGCAATCGAACGGCCGATGCCGGCGCCAGCAGCGGTCACCAAAGCGCCCTTGCCTTCGAAATCGCGGAGCAACGCGCTCATGCCGGAACCTTCAGCGCGGCGAAGCCCAGCCCCGTGATCCACTCGGGCACCGGCTCGTAGGCGAGAACCTCGGCCTCATAGGTCGGCAGCGCTGCCATGGCCACGACCCAGTTGCGCACTTCCAGCGCGCCGTTGCCGGCCTGCTCGACGATCTCCTCGTCGGTCAGCGCGGCCAGCCCCTCGACGTCGCGTGCCCGCACCATCCGCAGGATGCGTTGGTCGAAGTCTTCATTGACCCGGCCCATGTCGGCCATGCCTACCCAGTGGCTGATGCCGCCGGTGCCGAGGATCACCACCCGCTCGTCGCCCGGCCAGGCGGCCACCGCTGCGCCGATCATGCGCCCCAGCTGGAGGCAGCGCCGGCCGCGGATCAGCGGCGTAGCGCCACACTGGATATAGATCGGAATGCTGCGTACCGACGCAGGTACGGCCAGATGGATCGGCACCATCGTTGAGTGATCGAGTGCCAGCGTCTTGGCCACCGCCCAATCGAAACCCCGCTCGAAGCCGAAGTTCATCAGGTGCTCGGCCAGCGGTGCATGGTTGGGCACCGGACGCCTGCCGATGCCCAGCCACGGTTCGACCGGCCCTTCCAGATCGCCGATGCCGATCAGGATGCTCGGCATGCAGCCGGTGCCGAACATGGTGACGTGATCGTCGCCGATCACGATCGCCGTGTCGGCATTCAGGGCCTCGATGCCCTGGCGGACCTGTTCGAATGCCGCCATCACGCGCGTGGCCTTGTCTTTCGGAGCGGCACCGGCAGCGCCGAGTATCAGTGGGTCATGCGGCAGACAGAAGCCGCCGACGAGTCGCGCCATCTTGCGTCACTCCTGTTCGATATCGTCGCGCTGCCGCAGGCGCCGCAGGTATTCGGGCAGGCGTTCACGCCCCTCCACCGCAGTGAAAGCGCGCATCACCAGCATCGGATTGGCGCTGCGCGCGATCATCTCGTACACGTCCATGCTCAGGATCAGTGTCTTCTCCTGGTCCGACAGCGGGTACGCTGCCAGGAATACCTGCGGATCCTGCTTGTATTGCGCCGCACGCGCCGGCCCCGATGCAATCTCGAACAGGGCTTGTTCGATCGTGTGGATGCTCATCGATCGTTCCCTTCCAGCCCACGCGACCCTTCAGGCCGAGGCCGGCGCAGGCCGCGCCGATGCGTACTTGCGCTGCAGTGCCGCCCAGGCTTCACCCGACTTGCGCGCGCCGGCCAGATACTCGTCGGGCACCAGGTGGTAAGGCGGCCGACATGGGCCCGCCTTCATCCACCCGGCCGAGTCGATGCGCGCCTTCTCCAACCCGATGTTGTATTTGGCGAATTCGGTGACCTCGCCCTTCGGAAACAGCGTCGACAGCGATGCCTTGATCTCGTCTTCGACGGCGCGAGCCTCGCTCCAGTCACCGCTGCGTTTGGCCTGCCTGACGGCATCACGCAGGCGAACGGCCGGGGCCGGCCCGCAGGAAGCACCGCTGCTCCAGAACGCCGTGCACTGCTCGGGATCGATGCGCGCCGCGGCGTAGTGATCGCCGTCGGTGGTCAGAAACCGGATGCGTCCCTTGGTCAGCTTCAGATCCGTATAGAGCTGCGCGATCGTCAGGTATTTGGCCGACACCACCTGCTCGATCTCGGCCACCTGCGCCCAGAACGGTCGCCCGAATTCGAACTTGAAGGCCTCGACGTTGGCGTAGATGCAGATCGCCATCTCGGGACAGCCCTGCGCGACGTCGCGATAGAACTGCACGGCGGTAGGCAGATCGGGCTTGCACCACATCGGCAGGCCGAGCATGGTGCCGTCGGCACCCAAGTCGAACGCTTCGCGCGTCTGGCGAATCGTCTCGCGCGTATTCAAACTGGTCGTGCCGCCGAACAGCGGCACCCGGCCGCGCACCGTTTCCACCAGCGCGCCGAGAAAGGCGCGCTTTTCGTCGGGATCGAGGCTGGCCCCTTCACCGAAGGTGCCCAGCGTGAGAATGCCGTCGATGCCGCCGGCGATCAGCCCTTCGGCAGCGCGCACCGCTTCATCGACGTCGACCGTCTGCGTGGCGCGCCAATCGGAAGCATCGGGCTTGGCCGGCGTCGGCATGATCGCCCATGCCCCTTGGATGTCGGCTGCGGTCAGCCGGTTGCCTCGTCGCGGTCTCGTCATTGCAGGTTCCTTTGAATCCGGATCTCAGGCAGCCATCTGCGATTGCAGGTACTGCTCGAGGAAATGAAGGCGGTCGTTGCCCCACCACATCTGATCGCCGACGAACATCGTCGGCACACCGAACACGCCGCGCGCCGATGCCTGCTCGGTGGCCGCGCGCAGCCGCGCGTGCGCCGCATCGGATGAGACGTAGGCCATGAAGTCGTCTGCCGGCCAGCCCATCTCGCCGGCCAGGCCGAGCAGTAGCCCCTCGTCGTCCATCGCGCCGCCCTCGCCCCATACGCGCCGCCAGGCGGCCTCGACGTAGCGCGCCGGCTGCTCGCGATCGAGCGCATACAGCGCGCCGCAATTCAGGCGCAGCGATCCATAGCTGGCGGGCGGCACCAAAGGCACACCGTAGTGCGCGGCCCAGCGTTGCAGGTCCAGACGCAGATGGCGATGCTTGACCGGCATTTCGCGGTTGGTCGGCCCCGTGTTGCCGACCGCCTGCTTGGCTTGCGCCAGGTCGATCGGCCGATAGGCCAGCGTCGCGCCGTAGCGGGCCGCCAGCGCCGGTAATTGCGTATGCGCCAGGTAGGCATACGGACTCAACAGGTCGAAATGGAACTCGATCGCGACGGCCATCGTAGAAAAGTCTCGCTCCGCAGTGTCGACTTGCACGGCAGCTGGATGGCAGCACGCAGCAGCGACAGGCTGCGAATCCTAGGGACTGCGGCCCCGCGATGACAGGATCGATTGGTTATCGATCTAATACTTTTCGTTATGGACCGGCTCGCCCTGGCAATTTCGGCCAAACCATAACCGTGCGACATGGCGCGATAACCAGACGTTCCTGTGCCAGTCCGGATGCTGGCTCTAAGCTCGCTGCGCTTCAAAATCTGCCCGGAGTCTGCATTGACCCGTATCGCCCAGCACTACATCGACGGCGCGTGGATCGACTCGCTCACTGCGTCGGCATCGATCGGTGACGCCCTCGATCCGGCGACCTCCGAGGTCGCCGCCCACTACGCCGACGGCACGATCGCCGAAGCCGATGCGGCCATCGCCGCGGCCCAGCGCGCCTGCCGCCACACGACGTGGCCGCACTCACCGCGCCTGCGCGCCGACGTGCTGCTGCGCTTTGCCGATCGCCTGGAGGCCCGCAAGGAAGAGATCGCCGACTGGCTGGTGATCCTCAACGGCAAGCTGCGCCGGGAAGCACTCGGCGAGATCACGGCCGGCGTGTCGGAGCTTCGTTATTACGCCGGCCTGGCACGCAATCTGTTCGGCCGCATCCTGCAGGTCGAGCCCGGCTGCCACTCGTCATTGGAGCGTGAGCCGGCCGGCGTCGCTGCCATCATCCTGCCGTGGAATGCGCCGATCACCTTGCTGGTGCGATCACTGGCACCCGCGCTGGCGGCCGGCTGCACGGTCGTCATCAAGCCGGCGCACCAGACCGCACTGCCGCACAACCTGGCGTTGCAGTGCCTGGTCGGCGACGAGCGCATTCCTGCCGGCGTGGTGAACTCGGTGATCGAATCGGGCTCGGCAGTTTCGGAGCGACTGACCACGTCACCCGACGTGGACATGCTCAGCTACACCGGCTCCACCGCAGTGGGCAAGAAGATCGCCGCGGCAGCAGCCGGCACGCTCAAGCGCCTGTCACTCGAACTGGGTGGCAAGGCGCCGGCGCTGGTGTTCGCCGACGCAGATCTCGATCGCACCATCGCCGGCCTGGTCAGCGGCGGCCTGGTGATGGCAGGGCAGCAGTGCACCGCCATCGCGCGCGTGCTGGTCGAAGACCGCGCCTATGCCACCGTCGTGCAACGCCTGGCCGACGCCTTGCGCGGCGTGCGCGTCGGCCAGGGTAGCGACCCGCAAAGCGAGATGGGCTGCCTGATCAATATCGCGAGCCGCGATCGCATCGCGGCACTGGTCGACCAAGCCGGCAGCGCGGGCGACGTGCTGGTGCACGGCCACGTTCCCGGCGGCGCGCTGTCGAAGGGGGCGTTCATCACGCCCAGCCTGGTTGCCGTCGATGAGCTGTCGTCGCGTTACGTGCAAGAGGAGCTATTCGGCCCGCTGCTCGTCGTCGAGCGCTTTGCCGATGAAACCGAGGCCGTGCAGCGCGCCAACGCCACCCGCTACAGCCTGGCGTCCAGCGTCTGGACGCAGGATGCCAACCGCGCCCGCCGCGTCGCCGCCCGGCTTCGCTTCGGCACAGTGTGGTCGAATACGCACAACCGCCTATTCGCCGAGGCCGAGACCGGCGGTCACAGCGACAGCGGCTATGGACGGCTGCATGGCGTGGAAGGGCTGGACGATTTCCTGCGGACCAAACATTTCTATTTCGAAACGGGATCTTGAAGCGGCCACGCATCACGGCCCGACGATCGTGATCCCCCCATCGATCTTCAAGGTCACGCCGCTGATGCTGGCCGCATCGTCCGACACCAGATAGGCCACCGCAGCGCCCACTTCGTCGACGCTGGCCAGGCGCTGCAGCGGCGTTCGTGCGCGCCGCGCCTGCCAACCTTGCGCATCGATGACGCTGCCCGCGCCGGGCGTCTCGACCGGCCCCGGTGCGATCGCGTTGACGCGGATCCCGTGCGCCGCCAGCTCGACCGCCTGCTGGCGCGTCAGCGCGTCGAGCGCGCCCTTGATCGAGGTGTAGACGGCCGCGTTCCTGATCGAGAACGACACCGCCACCGACGACAGGTTGATGATCGAACCGCCGCCCGCGGCGATCAGCGGCGGCGTGGCGGCCTGCGTCGACCACAGCGCGCCGAGCAGGCCGACGGCGATCATCTTCTGCACGATCGCCTCGGGCATGTCGACCAGCGGCGCGTAGTGGAAATAGGCCGCGTTGTTGACCAGCACGTCGAGCCGGCCGGTGTGCGAGACGAAGCGCTGCATCGCGTCGAATACGGCGCCGCGGTCGGCCACGTCGCAGGCGATCGGCAGGGCGCGGCCGGCGCCTGCGGCGTCGATCTCGGCCGCCGTTTGCCGGGCGCGCGTCTCGTCGACGTCGACGATTGCAACGCTGGCGCCTTCACGCGCCAGGGCCCGCGCGATGCCGCGGCCGATGCCGGCGCCGCTGCCGGTGATGAAAGCGCTCCTGCCTGCCAGGCGCTGCATGGCGTGTCTCCTTTCAACCCCGAGCGGCGGGGCCGCCGGGCATCCATCGGACACCTGCGGCAGACCCCTCTTGTCGACCGAGCCCCGATAGGACTATATTACTATCGTACGGTATTACTGAATAGAGCTGAATAGCGGGCCATCAGCCCAGCTTCGCGTGCCCTGCCACCCCAGGTGTCCCCATGCGCGACGTCGCCCCAGACCCCGCCCCGGTTCCCTATTCCGATCTGTCGGCGCGGCTGGCCGAGTTCGTCGCCGCCACGCGCTGGGCAGACCTGCCGGCCGAGGTGCGTCATGAAGCTCGCCGCGCCTTGCTGAATTTCTTTGCGGCAGCGCTCGGCGGCTGCCGCGACGCGGCGATCGATCACGCGCTGGCGCTGTTCGGCAACGATGCCGCCGTACGTGGCGCAGCAGTCATCGGCCGGCCTGAACGCTGCGATTGGCTCGATGCGGCGCTGATCAATGCGATGAGCGCGAACGTGTTCGATTTCGACGATACGCACCTGCCGTCGATCGTCCATCCCACGGCGCCGGTGGCGCCGCCCTTGCTGGCGCTGGCCGAACGCCATCGGTGCCGCGGCGACGAGTTCCTGCTCGCGCTGGTGCTGGGCATGGAGATCGAATGCAGGCTCGGCGCCGCCGTGTCGCCGAGCCACTATCGGCACGGCTGGCACATCACGTCGACCTGCGGCGTGTTCGGCGCCGCCGCGGCCAGCGCAAAGCTGCTGCGGCTCGACGCCGGCCGAACCTTGTGGGCGCTGGGCAACGCATCGGCGCAATCGTCGGGCTTGATGGAAACGTTGAGCAGCATGTCGAAGAGCCTGGGCGTGGGGCAGTCCGCCCGCAACGGGCTGTTGTCGGCCCTGCTGGCCGAGCGCGGCTTCTGGGGGCCGGCGCGGCCGCTGGAGGGCGACTACGGCTTCCTGCGCGTGACCTGTGAAGCGCCCGACCTGGCCGGCTTGATCGAGGGTCTGGGCCGGCGCTGGGAGATGCTGTCCAATACCTACAAGCCCTATCCCTGCGGCGTGGTGCTGAACCCGGTGATCGAAGCCTGTCTGCAACTGGCGGCCGACCCGGCGTTCGCGATCGCCGACATCGAGCGCATCGAGCTCACCGGCCAGCCGCTGCTGCGCATTCGCACCGACCGGCCCAATGCCGCCAGCGGCCGCGAAGCGCAGGTCAGCGCGCAGCACGCCGTGGCGGTGGCGCTGGTGCACCGCAAAGCGGGAATCGCCGAGTTCAGCGACGCACAGCTTGGCGATCCGGCCTTGCGCGCACTCGGCGCCAGGCTGCGTTTCATCGACGATGTGTCGTTCGGCGTCGAAGCAGCGCGCGTCACCCTGCACATGCGCGATGGCCGCCGGCTGTCGCGCCAGATCGATGCCGCCCTGGGCGGCCGCTCACGACCCCTGTCGGATGGCGATCTGGCAACCAAGCTCAGGCAGCTCGCCGCCTACAGCGGGGCGAGCTGCGACGCCGAACGGCTCATCGCGGCGATCTGGTCGCTGGACGATGCGGACGATGCCGCGGCGCTGATGCGGCTGGCTGCTGGGTCGGGCGCGGCGCACGGCACGCAGCACGCGAAAGCAGCGCAATGACGCTTGGCAACGAAGCAAACGACGCGACCGCGCGACCGCTCAGCGGCCGATGCGCGCTCATCACCGGTGCCACCGGCGGCCTGGGCCAGTCGATCGCGCTCGGCCTGGCACGCGCCGGCTGCAGCCTGGTGCTGCACGGCCTGGAAACCGAGGCGGCGATGGCCGGCACGATCGAGCAATGGCGGCGCGAACACCAGGTCGAGATCTGCTATCTGCGCACCGATCTGGCCAGCGCCGCCGGCGCGCAGGCACTGGCCGATGCCGCCCAGGCGTCGAGCCCTGGCATCGACATCCTGATCAACAATGCGGTGGTGCGCCACTTCGCGCCGATCGACGCGTTTCCGGTCGATGCCTGGGAGCGCGCGCTGGCGGTCAACGTTTCGGCCGCGTTCCATCTGGTGCGCCTGCTGCTGCCGCGGATGCGCGAGCGCGGCTGGGGTCGCATCCTCAACATGGCGTCGGTCTATGGCCTGCGCGGCGTGGCCGACCGGATCGACTACGTCACGACCAAATCGGCGCTGCTCGGCTTCACGCGTGCCGTGGCGATCGAGACGATCGGCCAGGGCATCACCTGCAATGCGCTGTGCCCGGGCTCGGTGCTGACGCCGGCGATCGATGCGCGCGTCAAGCAACTGATGGCACAAACCGGCATCGACCGCGCCACCGCGCAACGGCGCTTCCTGGCCGGCAAGCAGCCCAGCGGCCAGTTCGTCGACGCCGGCGACGTCGCCGAACTGGCCGTGTTTCTATGCGGCCCCGCGGCGCGCGACATCAGCGGGACAATGCTGCCGATCGATGGCGGCTGGCTGGCCGGCTGAGGCAGGCCGGGCGACGACACGACGCACGAGGAGACCAACGGATGACAGCGATCACGTTGCCGAAGTACGAAGTTTTCGCACTGCGCTACGGCACCATGCAGCAGCGCACCGGACGCGACAATTTTCTCGTCACCGCCGATGCGCACGACGGCCCGATGCCGATGGACTATTTCGTCTGGTTGATCCGCGGCAACGGACGCCAGTACCTGGTCGACACCGGCTTCAACGCACAGGCGGCACTCGCGCGCAAGCGCACCTTCCTACGCTGCCCGATCGAGGCCTTGCAGGCGCTGGGCGTCAAGCGCGATCACGTGACCGACGTGATCGTCACGCACATGCACTACGATCATGCCGGCAACATCGAGCTGCTGCCCCGCACACGCCTGCACCTGCAGGAATCGGAAATGCATTACTCGGTGGGCCGGCACATGAACTTCACGCCCTTGCGGCATGCCTACGCAGTGGAAGACGTGACGCAGGTGGTGCGGCGGCTCTACCAGGATGAAGTCGTGTTCCATCAAGGCGACGAGCGGCTCGCCCCCGGCATCGAACTGCTGCATGTCGGTGGCCATACGATGGGCTTGCAGGCGGTGCGCGTGCATACGGCGCGCGGCTGGGTCGTGCTGGCCTCGGATGCGACCCACTACTACGCCAACATCGACAACGAGTCGCCGTTTCCGGTGGTGCACGACGTCGGCGCGATGCTGGCGGGCTACCGCAAGCTGCTGGCGCATGCAGAAAGCCCGCATCATCTGGTGCCGGGGCACGATCCGCTGGTGCGTGCCCGCTATCCGCACTGGGGTGATTCGAACGGCGAGATCGTGGCCCTGCATCTGGAGCCCTCGCAGTGAGGGCCGGCCCCACTTCATGAGGGCCGGCCTGCCGGCGCGCGAACGCGGCCGGCAGACCGCAATGAGCTCATCAACCCGCTTCGGCCTTGCCCCCCGCCATCTCGGCGAACACTTTCCTGCCAATGCGAAAGCAGTTGGCGCCCGCCGGAATGCCGCAATAGACCGCGATCTGCATGATGATCGCGCGCAACTCGTCTTCGGTGATCCCGTTGCGAATGGCGCCGCGGCAATGCAGCTCGAACTCCTCCATCCGGTTCAGCGCCGCGATCATGCCCAGGTTCAGGATGCTGCGCTCGCGCCGGCTCAAGGTCGGATCGCTCCAGCACAAACCCCAGCAGTATTCGCTGGTCAGTGCCTGAAATGCCTTGCTGAAACCATCGGTGTTCTGCGCGCCACGGTCGACGTATTCCGCACCGAGCACTTCGCGGCGCACCGCGACGCCGGCTTCCATCAATGCCTTGTCCAAGGGAGACTCCTCACATAAAAAACGGATTGCATGCGAGTTGCCGCTACGTGCGACGCAAGCTTGCCGCATCCCTCATCGGGCAGTCGCTGCAGCGGCCGCCGCGTCGGCTGCCATGGCGCTTGCCACGGCAGGTTCCAGCACTTCGCGCGGCACCTTGGTGTCGACCCCGGCACGCTCGACCTGCAGCATCATCGGAATTCGTGAATCGAGCGCCCCCCAGCCACGGTTCAGCGCTTCGGTCAGATCGGCGTGCGCCAGGCCAGCCAGGCGCATCGGTACGTCGAGCTCGCGCGCCAGCTCGGTGGCCAGCGTCACGTCCTTGTGGGCGAGCCTGAGCGTGAACGACGGCGGATCGAAGTATTGCGGCAGAAACTGCTCGGGCAGGCGATCGAACACGCGCTGCCGCCCGAACGCGCCCTGGCGCACTGCCAGCCACAGCGACAGGGGATCGACGCCCGCCTTCACGCCGAGCGTGAACACTTCGGCCAGCACGGTCTGGATCGTATAGCCGGCGCAGTTGTGCACCAGCTTGGCGACCGAACCGGCGCCGATCGCGCCGATGTGGAACACCTGGTCGCCGATCGCATCGAGCACCGGCTTGTAGCGATCGAACAGCGCCTTGTCGCCGCCCACCCACAAAGCCAGCTTGCCGCTCTTGGCGCCCAGGGGCCCGCCGCTGACCGGCGCGTCGAACACCGAGATACCCTTGGGCGCGAACGCCGCATGCAGCCGCCGCGCCAGCGTCGGCGACCCGGTGGAAAGATCGAACCAAGCCGTGCCGGCGCGCATGCTGGCGAGCAGGCCCTTGTCACCCAGCGCGATCGCTTCGACTTCCTTCGGACCGGGCAGCGACGTGAACACGAGGTCACAGCCGCGAGCCAGTTGCTCGATCGAATCGCTCCAGTCGCATCCGGCCTGCAGGTGCGGCGCCGCCGCCTCGCGCCTCAGGTCGTGAACGACGACGTCAAAACCGCGGGCACGAATGTTGAGCGCCATGCTCGCCCCCATCGTGCCCAAGCCGATAAAACCGATCCGCATGCCAACCCCCGAGTGTATGAACCGGGGCGATCCGACCGAGTCCCTTACTCAATCGAATGGCGCCCCCGACCAGTGATCAAATCGATCCATCACCATTTCCTCAATCGGCCGCCGACTTGCGCAGCACTTCGGCAGCCGTCTTGGCCGCGTTCTCGACGTGCCGCACCATCGCGGCCCGCGCCGTCGATGCGTCACGCACGAGCAGCGCGTCGACCACCTCGCGCAGCTCGGCAAGGCTCTGGCGCGCGCGACCGTTGTGCTGCAGCGAGGTGGCGCGCAACACGGTGATGCGCGTATTCAACAGACCCAGCATCTGGCCCAGCGTCGCGTTGCCGCTGCCGCGCAACAGGCAGTCGTAGAACTCGTTCTTCAGCGCCAGCCACTGGCGCGCATCGTGGGAATCGATCGCGGTGGCCAGCTTGTCGACGAGCTGGTCGATCTCCTGCTGCTCGGCAGCCGATGCGTGGCGCGCGAACAGCTCGGAAGCCAGCCCTTCCAGCTCGCGGCGCAATTGATAGATCTCCTGCGCCTGCTCGACCGTCACCTGCGCCACGACCGGGCCGCGGTTCGGCACCACGTGCACCAATCCTTCGGATTCGAGCTGGCGCAGCGCCTCGCGCACCAATGTGCGGCTGACGCCGGTCATGTCACATAGTTCACGCTCGATCAGCCGTTCGCCCGAGCTGAAATGGCCACTGGCGATCGAATTCCTGATGCTCTCGACGACGCTTTGCCGCAGCGGCGCTGCGACGCGGGGAACCCGGTAGATCCCGTCCAGGGTGGATGTCTTCTCGTTCACTGCGGTGTCAGCCCAAATTGAATAGCCGTAGCCTCGATCGCTTTTCCGCGCCGCTTTCCAGCCCGGAAAAACAAGCACCTTGTCGACGTTGCGCTTGGCCGTTATCCGACATGGCTGGCATCGACGGCAGCTATTCTACGATCGGGGCTCAGCGGCATTGGCAGCCGCGAGCGAAGCTGGCACCGGAATCGGAACCGACGCCGGCAGCGCAAGCCAGGTGGCCAGCGAACGCCCCATGACGCCGCAGATATCGTCGTCCGACAGGAATGAGACGCTCTCGACGAAGGTCTCGATCGACTGACGATACGTGCAGCTCAAGCGCGTGATGTCGCTGCCCCAGAACACCCGTTGCGCTCCGTAGGCTTGCAGAACCTCCTTCAGCCGCACGCGCAGGCGCTCGGCCGGAAATTTCGACGGCGTGATGCAGGTCAGTGCGCTGGCCTTGGCCGCCACGTTAGGATGGCGCGCCAGCGCGATCACGTCGCTGATCGAGGCATCGATTTCATCGGGCCGCACGTCGGCCGACATGCCCAGGTGATCGATGACCATCCGCAATCGCGGGTGCGCGCGCGCGATCGGATCGAGCCGCCGTACCTGGCCCGGCGCGTGCACGTACAGGGGCACGCCGGCCGCCTCGGCGGCGGCCCAGAACCAGTCGGCCGTGCCATCGGCCAGCCAACCGGCCGACGCGCCGACGCCGGGGCGAAAGATCGCCCGGATGCCGACCAGGCCGGCGATGCCGCGCCAGCCGTCGAGCATCGGCTGCGCCAGCTCCCGGTGCGCAATGTCGATCAGGCCGACCACGCTGAAGCGATCGGGATGAGCGCGTGCAGCGGTCAGCGCATAGTCGTTGCGCAGGCCATCCACCGCCGAAGTCGGCACGACGACCGCATGCCCGACGCCCGCGGCATCCATTTCCCGCAGCATCCGCGCCACGTCGAACTCGCTCCAGCCGTGGAAGGTCGCGACGCCGGTGTTCCAAGGCCGCGCCTGGGTGCTGGCGGGCACCAGGTGCACCTGCGAATCGGTGATCTGCAGGACAGCCGGAAAGCGCGGTTCGGTCATGATCGCCCTGCCTCTACGACGTCAGGCTGCGCAATACCGCGTGCACGTCGGGCACCTTGTCGAGATCGCGCAGGGCCGTGAAGGCTGCTTGCGCCTTGTCGCGCCGGATGCCGCCGTAGCGTGCGCAATCGACGAATTTCTCGCCGATGCTGTCCCAGGCCATCGGATGCTCGACCGCGCCCTCGGGCGCATCGACGCGCTTGACGAACTCGGCGCCGGCGCGCGTCTTGATGTGCACCTCGATGAAGCCGCCGGTAGCAGGGCTGCTGCGCAGTCCCTCGGGGTCTTCCGGCCGGCAGCGCGCTTCCTCGGTGGCCACGATGCGCGGCAGCAGCTCGACGATCGCCGGCCGGCGCACCGCCTCGTCGGTGAACGATTCGAAACCCACCGCGCGATCGACGATCGCGCAGGCGATCAGGTACTCGACCGAGAACTTGCCTTCGAGCGCCGTCCGCGGCGCACGCTTGACCAGATACATCAGCGCGCCGATCGGCGTGAAGCAGCGCACCGACTCGACGTCGGCCGGGCGGATGTCGTGCTCGACGCACAGCCGCATTGCGGCTTCGATCGCGCGATGCGTGGTGAAGCAGGCCGAATACTTCTTCAGCGCAACACCGGGGTCGATCAGCGCATGCGGCGCACCCAGCAGCTCGAACTGATGGGGATCGGCTTCACCCAGCCCGTACATCTCGAGCACGCTGCGCTTGCCGTCGAACACGTCGTCGGTGGCCGAGAAGCCCACCGCGGCCAGATCGCAGGCCATCACGCCGGCGCGCGCCGCCAGGCCGCTGTGCAGCGGCTTGGTACAAGTGCCGAAGTTGCGCTGGATGCCGCTGATCATCGACGCCGTCATGCCCAGCGCCACCGCCACCGTCTGGTGCGGCAGGCGACGCGCATGGGCCAGCGCGGCGGTGGCGGCGAACGCCCCGGCGGTGCTGGTCGTGTGCCATCCGTGCTTGTAGTGCTTCAGGCCCAGCGCACGCGCCATCTTCACGTGCACGTCGAAGCCGATCGCATAGGCCTCGAGCAGCTCGCGCCCCGACAGCGGCACGCCGCCGCGCGCCGGCAAGGCCGGGTCGAGGGCGCCCAGCAGCGCGGGCAACACCACGCCGCTGGGATGGCCGGCGCCGAGCACCGTGTCGTCATAATCGAGCGAATGCGCCAAGGTGCCGTTCACGCAGGCCGCCACCTCGGCGCTGACCGCCACCCCGGGGATCGGCACCCAGGCACCGGCCGCGCCGCTGCCCGCGCCTACCGGCGACTGCTGCCGCGCATAGGCGATCATGCCGGCGCCGGCATCGCTGCCCAGCCCGGCCAGGATCACGCCGATGGTGTCGACAATGGGACGCAGCGCGGCTTGCAGCGCATTGCCGTCGATCGCCTCGTAACGCGTATCGACGATGTACGACACCAGCTTGCGCGTATGCGAATCGGCGGGGCCCGACCGGCCCGCGTCGACCTTTTCCAGGGATGCCACTTCAGCCACGTTGCTCTCCATCGTATCGATTGACTGACCGCCCCGCCGCCCGCCCTTGCCGACGCGCGCGGCGCGGCACCGTTCATTTCAGACTGGCGACGATCTTCTGGCGATCGAAATCGTTGGCGCTCTTGATCGCCGAGAAATCAGCCAGCTTGCTGACGTCGACCTTGTTGGCCAGCAGGCCGTTCTTCACGTAGAAATCCGCCGTCTGCTGCAATCGTTCGATCGATACGTAGCCGATCTGGCCCGACTCGTCGGTCATGATCTGTTCCTCGGCACGCGAGGCCAGCACTGCTGCGTTGGTTTTCTGCGTAGCCGGATTGCTCTGCTCCGGGTATTGCTTCAGATGCAGCTTCAGCCCCTCTTCCGGATTGGCATTGGCGTACACGATGCCCTGGAACGCTCCGCGCAGCAGGCCGGCCACCATCTCGGGGTTGTTCTTCAGTTCCGAGCGCCGCACCAGCCAGCCGTAGTTGCCCTGCATCAGCGTGATCGGCGACGGCAGCCAGCGCATCTTGGTGTTCAGCAGACTGCCGACCACGTCGACGACGCCGTTGTAGGTGGCATAGGCAGCCACGCGATTGGTCTGCAGGGCATTGGCCGCGGTGGCTCCCAGCCCCACGTTCAACCACTGCACGTCCTTGTCGGCGTCGATGCCGCCTTCGTTGACGATCGCCTTGCCGAACAGATATGAGGCCGACGACAGGCTCTGCACGCCGATCGCCTTGCCCTTCAGATCGGCGATCGTCTTGATCGGGCTGGCTTCCGGCACGGCCACGCCCCAGCTGTAGCGATACGACGCCGCCACGATCACCAGATTGGGATCCTTGTTCGCCGCGACCAGCAGCGCGGTCATGCCGGCCGCGGTGGCAAACGCATGGCCGCTGGAGACCGCCAGCGCGCACTCCGAACCGCTGGCCGACGGCTGGATCCTGACGTCGAGGCCGTTGGCCTTGTAGTAGCCCGCCTGGATCGGGATCGACGTGGTGATGGCAGACGAGGCGCTGAGCGCCGGGTCGCCGAAGCAGATCACCGCGGGCTTGGTCGCGCCTTGGGCGAAAACCGCACCGGCGGCGATGACAGTCGCCAGGGCAACACCGGCCCGGGTCCAGCGACGCACTTGCGTGGCGAATCGGTAAGTCATGGGTTCCTCCGCATGTATATGGATGAGCTAGCGGCTGAATCGTGTATAGCGTTCGATGAGCTTGAGCAGCAGGAACATCGAGACGCCAATCAGCGCCAGCAGGAACAGCACGCCGAACACACCGGCTGTATCACCGAGAAACGAACGCTGCGAGATCAGATAGCCCAGGCCGGCATCGGTGCCGACCAGTTCGCCGACGATCACGCCGAGCAGGGCATTGACGGCCGCGACGTTCAGCGCCGGAAAGATGTAGGACAGCGCGTTCGGGATGCGCAGAAAGCGAAGCTGGTCGAGTTTGCTGGCGCGCAACGAACGGAACAGATCCGTCTCGTCGCGGTCGATCTCGGTCAGCCCCGCCACGGTATTGGTGAAGATCGGGAAAAACGCCAGCAAACCGCCGATCACCACCTTCGGCATCAGCCCATAGCCGAGCCAGACCACCAGCAAGGGCGCCACCGCCACCTTCGGGAACGACTGGATGGCGATGATGTACGGATAGAACGTCTGCCGTGCCAGCGCGCTGAACGCGAAGATCGAGCCGATCACGATCGCCGTGACGAAGCCGCCGGCGAACGCCAGCACGGTGGCCTGCGCAGTAGCGCCGATGTGCCGCCACCAGGTACCGCCGCCCACGCCCTTGATCAGCGCATCGACCACGTCCAGCGGACGCGGAATGACCAGCGGCGAGACGATCTGCGCCGTGTAAACGGCCTGCCACAGCGCGATCAGCGCGATCGGGAACAGCACGCCGAGGATGATCGGCAGCCAGGGGGCGTGGCCGGCGGGACGGGGCGGCGGCTGTTTCGGCGCGCCGGCCTGCTGCATCGCGCCGGTCTGTTGCGCCGTGCCCGTCTGCTGCCTGGCGGCTTGTTGCTGCGCACCGGCCTGCGACGGCGGCGACGCGCTCGGGTGCGCGCCGGAAACCACTCGAAGATCGGCGCTGCTAGACGATATGGTCGGCATGCACGTTCCCCATCGTTTCTCGGACGCTGCGGATCAGTTCGTAGAAATGGCTGCTGGTGCGGATGTCGGGCGGCCTGGGGCGCGGCAGGTCGACGTCGACCGAACGCACGATGTGCCCGGGCCGCGCGCCCATCAGCACGATGCGGTCGGACAGGAACACCGCCTCGGCGATGCTGTGCGTCACGAAGATCACCGTCTTCGGTTCTTCGCGCCACAACTGCAGCACCATGTCGTTGAGCGCCTCGCGCGTGAATTCGTCGAGCGCGCCGAACGGCTCGTCCATCAACAACAGCTCGGGGCGCCGTAGCAACGCGCGCACGATCGCGGCGCGCTGCTGCATGCCGCCCGACAGCTCGTCGGGATAGGCGCGCGCAAAGCCATCCAGGCCGACCAGCCGCAGCAGGTTGTCGGCCATCGCGACGTCTTCGGCGCGCCGGCCGCCGGCCAGATCGGCCGGCAGCAGCACGTTGTCGAGGATCGTGCGCCAGCGCAGCAGCGTGGCCTTCTGGAACACCAGGCTGGCGAACTCGCTGGGCCCGCTCACCGGCGTGCCGCCGATCCGCACCGTGCCGACGCTGGGTTCGGTCAGGCCGGCGATGATCTTCAGCAGCGTCGACTTGCCGCAGCCGCTCGGGCCGAGCAGCGAGACGAATTCGCCGGGCTGGATGTCGAGATCGACGTCGGCCAGCGCATGCACGGCCTGGCCCTTGCGGCCGACGAAGGTCTTGCCCAGCCCTTCGATCGCGATCGAGCGGATCATGGCGGCGCCGCCTTACGAGCTCGCGCCTTCGCTCGGGTGCAGCGTGCGCTGCGCCACGATCAGCGACGTGATGTGGTTGGCATAGTCGATGCCGTCGGCCCAGCCCTTTTCCGTCAGCTCGCGATAAGCGCGCTTGGCAAACCCGAGCGTGATGTTGCTCCACTGCCCCACCGCGGCCGCCAGTTCGTTGGCCCGCTGCAGCAAGCGCTGCGGCTCGACCACTTCATTGATGATGCCCCAGCGCAGCGCCGTCTGGGCGTCGATGCGCTGCGCGGTGAAAATCATCTGGGCCGCATGCTTGGGCAGGATGCGGCGCATCGTGGTCGGGCCGGCCAGGCCCGGGAACACGCCGAAGCTCAGCTCGGGCATGCCGAAGGTAGCGCTGTCGGCGGCCACCGCCAGCTCGCAGTTGTTCACCAGCGTCAAGCCGCCGCCGAGCGCAAAGCCGTTGACCGCCGCGATGAACACCGACGGATGCTTGCGGATCGCTTCGTTCACGTCGACCCAGTACTGGCCGCGTGCCACGCCCAGGCTGGTCGACCAGGTGCGCTTGCGCTCCTTCAGGTCGACGCCGGCGCAGAAGGCGCGGTCGCCGGCGCCGGTGACGACGATCACCGGCACTTCTTCGAGCTCGGTCAGCGCTGCGATGATCGCATCCGCCAGCTCGATGTTGACCGCATTGCGCTTGTCGGGACGATTCAGCGTCAGGACAGCGTGGTTTTCATGCTTTTCGATCAGAACCAGGTCGCTCATGGGTCGATCACCTCGGTAGCAGTGGTCCACGCAGTGAACGAGGCGGCTCGCTCGCTGCGAACGGGTTTCGCGTCGATTCAGGTGCGGTTCGACAACCTGAAATACGGCAGCGTCTTGTCGCCGCGCGCCTTGATCGCCAGCTCGACCGGTGCGCCGCAAGGGACCACATCGGTTTCGCTGACGTCGAGCAGCGAGCTGATCATCATCGGCCCCTCGTCGAGCTCGATCATCGCCACCAGGTAGGGCACCTGGTCAGAGAAGCTCTTGAAGTAGGGCTTGTGCACGCGGATCCACGACCAGACGCGGCCGCGGCCGGAGGGTCGTTCCCAGGCCACGTTCTCGCTCAGGCAGTGCTGGCACAGCGTCATCGGCGGGAACTGCCAGGTGCCGCAATCCTTGCAGCGGCGGATCTTGAACTCGCCGGCGGCGAGCGTGCTCCAGTATTCGTCGTGAAGATTCATGGTGTCGGTCTCTCGTCGATCGATATGGGCGCGCCCGGCTTACGCGATGCGGCGCAGAATGTGCGAGCTCGTCACCGGCGCGGCGCAGATGTACTGCGCCACTTCAGCGCCCTTGACCTGGCGCGCGCCGGCCTCGCCGCGCAACTGCCGCACCGCCTCGACGTGCAGCGCCCAGCCCTGCATGTAGCT
This sequence comes from Burkholderiales bacterium, assembly GCA_017307915.1. Classification (GTDB taxonomy): domain Bacteria; phylum Pseudomonadota; class Gammaproteobacteria; order Burkholderiales; family Burkholderiaceae_E; genus Zeimonas. Next base: position 65,823 of record JAFKGG010000366.1, read on the forward strand.
TTCCGAGGTATGGCCGCCGCTGGTGTTCACCGGCAATTCGCCACCCAGGCCGATGCGGCCGTCGCGGATCCAGTTCCAGGCTTGCCCCGGCTTGCAAAAACCGAAGCCTTCCAGCGAGAACAGAATGGTCGGCGTGAAGTTGTCGTAGATCTGCGCGACGTCGATGTTTTTCGGCGTCACCCCGGCCTGCTTGTAGACGCGATCGGCGACGCTGCGGCAGGTGTCGTAGTAGAAATCGTCGCTGGTGTAGAAGTTGGTCAGGTCGCCGCAGGCCGCGGTGCCGCTGATCGTTACCACCGGCTTGTTCAGCCGGCGCGCATGTTCCACCGAGCTCAGAATCAGCGCCACGCCGCCGTCGTTGATCAGGCAGTAGTCGTACAGGCGCAGCGGCTCGGCCACGTAGCGCGAATCGAGATAGGTGGCGACGTCGAGATCGTCGCGCATCACCGCGTTCTCGTTCAGCTTGGCGTGGTTGCGGTTGTTGATCGCCGCCGCCGCCAGGCCGTCTTCCGGCACCTTGTTCAACTGCCGGTAGCGTTCGTACATCAAGGCCACGTAGGCGCCTGCCGAGGTCATGCCGAAGGCCGCATCGTGCTGACCGGTCGGCGTGGTCGGTTCGCCGCCGCCGTATTGCGCGCCCACCGAGCGGCCGTTGTTGCCGTAGACCAGCGCCACCGTCTGCGCGTGGCCGGTAGCGATCGCGTTGATCGCCGCCTGCACGGCCAGCGCGCTCATGCGGCCGGCCTGCTCGAAGCCGTAGCTCAGCGCCGGCCGGCGCATGCCAAGCATGTTGGCCATGTGCTGATAGGAGGGGACGCGTGCGGTCAGCAGGCCGTCGATCTCGTCCTTCTCGATGCCGGCGTCGGCCAATGCCAGCTTGAACGCCTCGGCGGCCAGATCGTAGTCGGAGCGAAGAACGTCGCGGGTGCGATACAGATCACCGAAGCGGGTGGTGCCGACACCGATGATCGCCACCTTGTCTCGTGCATTCCAGGTTGTCATGTGTGTGCCTTGCGTTTGATCGTGAGTGGCGGTGAGCGCGCTAGCGCAGCGCCTCGCCAATATTCGCTGCCGCCGGTTCGGCATCGGCCGGCGACTGATGGACGACCCCGCTGTCGATCAGTTCGGCGAACGCCTGCTCGTCGTAACCCAGCGAAGCGAGAATCTGCAGGCTGTGCTCGCCGATGTGCGGCGCGCGGCGGCGGATCCGCGCGCCGCCGTCGGGTTCGATCTGGAACGCCCAGCTCACCTGCGTTTCGTGGCCGCCGGCGGGCAGTGGTACCTGAACGTAGAGGCCGTCGGCGCGCGTCGCGGCCTGCTCCATCACTTCCCCGGCGTCGAGCACGGCCGCGCAGGCGATGCCCTGCGCTTGCAGCATCCGCATCAGTTCGTGCTTGTCGTGCTGGCGGGCCCAGGCGGCGAGCAGCCGTTCGGTGTGCGCCAAGGATTCGTCGCCGACGCGCGCATCGTTCGCCTGAAGGAAACGATGCAGGCGCTGCCGCTCGTCGGCGCTTGACGCTGTCACGGCGATCCAGTCGTCGCTGCCCTTGGCGCGCACGACGATGCCGTTGCCGCCGAGGCCATGGGCCGGATCGGCCAATGCTTCGCCGGTGATCGACGTATGCAGCACGCGCTCGCCGAGCAATGCCGTGACCAGCTCACGCTGCGACAGATCGATCCAGCAGCCGCGGCCGGTGCGCCGGCTTTCGCGCACGCCCCAGACGGCCAGCGCCGGGCCGAGCATCGCGACGGCCTGGTCGGGATAGTTGACCTTGGGCGTCGACCAGATCGGCCGACCATCGCCGTAGCCGGTCACCGACATCATGCCGCCGAGCGCTTCGAGCGTAACGCCATACGAGATGTAGCCGCTGAACGGGCCGACGCTGCCCTGGCTCGACAGCGACAGCAGCACGATGCGCGGATTCCATTGCGCGAGCCGTTCATAGCCCAGGTCGAGCTTTTCGAGCACGCCGCGCCGGAAGTTCTCGACCACCAGATCGGCACGCTGCACCAGACGCCGCGCGATCTCGTGTCCGCGCGGGTCGCGCAGATCGACCGCCAGCGCGCGCTTGTTGCGCCCGACGACGCGAAACGGCGGGCTGGCCAGATCGCCTTCGTCGGCGCTGCCGGTCACCGCGGTCCAGTTGCGGAAGGTGTCGGATCGCTCGAATGATTCGACCTTGATCACGTTCGCGCCGAAGTCGGCCAGCGCTTGCGTCGTGCGGCCGCCCGCCGTGATGCCGGACAGGTCGACCACGGTGATGTCGTCGAGCAGGCCGTCGCTCATGGCGCCACCTCCGTTTCTCCGGCGGGCAGGGATGAGATGCGCGGCGTCTGCGGCCGCGTTCCCGAAACGGTCCATGGCACGGCGGGTGCGATTTGCTCGCCGTGGCCGGGCACGCTCAGGTGTTCCCAGAAATCGCGGGCGCGGTATTGCGGATCGGTGAGCAGATCGGGCAGCGTCAGCACGGCACCGACCGGAATGCCCGCCGCCTGCGCCGCGGCGAACACTTCGTGCTTCGATCGTTGCGCCAAGGCGCGCTCCAATGCCTCGCGCAGCTCGCCGCGATGGCGATCGCGGTCGGCCTGGACGGCGAAGCGCGGCTCGGCCAACTCGCTGCTGCCGACCACGCGCTTGACGTTTTCCCAGTCGCCGGGGCGATAGTAGAAACCGAGATAGCCGTCGGCGCAGCGCACGATGATCGGCCCCTTGTCGGAGCCGCGCTTGAGCACCTTGCCCTCGGCCTCGCAATAGATCTGGCTCTTCCAATCCAGATACACGGCGGCCTGCAGGCACGAGGTGCTGACCTGGCGCGAGCGCGGGTCGCGATCCATCGCCGAGACGGCGAACATCAGGCCCGACAGCAGCGAGAGCCCGGCCGAATAGCTGGCCTGCGGGCCGGCCAACGCCAGCGGCGGCTGCTCGGGTTCGCCGACGATGTACAGCAGGCCCGACAAGGCCAGCGCCTGCAGGTCGTGCCCTTTCAGCCGCGCCTGCTCGTTGTGTTCACCCAGTTCGCTGATGCGGCCCATCGTGATGCAGCGGCCAGCCGAGATCGAATCGAAATCCAGTGCCAGCCCCCGCAGGCGTTCCTGCGGCAGCGAGGTGATGAACAGATCGCTGTCGGCCAGCAAGCGCCTGATCGCCGCCTGCCCCGAAGCGCTGTCCAGATCGAGCCGCAGACGCTGCTTGCCGGCATTCAGGTAGGCATCGGCCAGCTCGGCAGACACCGGGGGCGCCTGCACCGGATCCGCTTCATCGACCCGCGTCACGGCCAGGCCGAGCACGGCCAGCCACTTTCCGCACAAGGCCAGCCCGGCATTCGAGCCCAGCTCGAGGACGCGCAGTTGTTCCGGCCTGGACGTCGTCAGCATCGGTTGCGTACTCCTCCAAAAACGGCCGGACGAAGGCTGGAGCGGCGCGGCCTGCTGCGCCTGGGCGATCTGGGATCGCCGCCTTCGATTTCCTGTCATACGGGCTAACCGGATGTTTGTATTATCGTATTACTGTCATCCAATCAATATTATTGGTAGAAACCCTTAAAATCGGCGTGCGGTTGCCGCGAAGCACGCAGCCGCTGCGTGCCTACAATGCCGCGAGCCGCCCATCGGCAAAGGGCCTGCCACGAGCGGCCTGCCGCATGGCCGGCGCTGCTGCGTACGTTGCAGCGGCGCACGTTGCAGCGGCGCGATCCGAATCACTGGTGCTGAATCCATGCCGCAAATGAATGAACCCCCGGTCGCTCTGGTTTCAGAGGTGGCCCGAGACCTGCTCGCATCGCGCATCGGCAAGGACCCGACGCCGCTTCGATGGGCGATATCGCGGCCGGACGCCGCGCTGGCGCCCGAGCTGCTCGCGCAGGTAAGCGTGGCCTTCATGTCGCTGGACCTGGTCTCCGGATCGGCCACCGACAAGCTCGCGCCGGAGTTGAGCCACTTCTTCGAACAACTGCGTGCCTGCGCCAAGCTGCGCTGGCTTCATGTGTGCAGCGCGGGTGCGGATCGGCCCATCTTCAAGGAACTGTTGGCGCGCGGCGTGCGGATCACCACGTCTTCCGGCGCCAATGCCGCCGAAGTCAGCCACAGCGCCCTGGCTGGTTTTCTCGCGCTGTCACGCGGCGTCGTGCGTTGGGTGGATGCGCAGCGACGCCATGAATGGTCGCCGCTGAAGGGAACGCTCGCGCCGCGCGACATCGAGGGCCAGACCGCGGTAGTGGTGGGACTGGGGCCGATCGGCCGCGAAATCGCGCGATTGCTCGACGCCTTTCGCGTCGAAGTGATCGGCGTGCGCCGAACGTCCGAACCGGTGGCGTGCTGCGCAGAGGTGGTGCCGTATGCACGCCTCGACGCGGTATTGCCGCGGGCCGATTGGCTCATCCTCGCCTGCCCGCTGACCCGGGAAACGCAGGGATTGATCGGTGCCCGGCAACTGGAACTGCTGCGCAAAGGCGCTCACTTGATCAACGTGGCACGCGGCCCCGTCGTGCGCGAACCCGATCTGATCGAAGCGCTGCGCAGCGGACGACTTGGCGGCGCCTATCTCGACGTCTTCGAGAAGGAACCCTTGCCCGCCGAATCGCCGCTATGGGATCTGCCTGGCGTTCTCATTTCCGCGCACTGCGCGGGCTATTCGGGCGGCCTGCACCTGCGCACGCAAGAGAGATTCCTGGAAAACCTGCACCGCTGGATGCAGGGAGCCGAGTTGCAGAACGAGGTTGCCGCACCGTCGCCTTAGTCGGATTCGTCTCAGGCTGATTCCAGGAGTGCTAGCGCCGGGCCGGCAGCCTTGGCCCGATCAACGCCGAATCAGATCAGCGCGCGCTCGCGCAGCGAACGCAAGCGCGCGGCATCGAGCCCCAGCTCGTCGGCCAGCACCTGCTCGGTATGCTCACCCAGCATCGGTACGGGCCGCGGCAGCACCGGCGTGCGCGAAAAGCGCAAGGGGCTGCGCAGGCTGGGCGCTTCGCCGCCGCGGCCATGCGGCAGGCGCTGCGCCAGCTCGCGATGGCAGGTCTGCTGATCGCTGAACACCTGCGCCATGTCGTTGATCGGTCCGCAAGGCACGCCGGCCTGCTCGAACGCGGCCAGCAGTTCGGCGCGCGAGCGCGAGACCAGCGAAGGCAGCAGCGCTTGGCGCAGTGCGGCGCGATTGGCCACGCGCAACGCATTGCTGCGAAAACGCGGGTCGTCGATCAGTTCCTGGCGCTGCAGCACGCAGCACAGCGCCTCGAACTGGCCGTTGTTGCCGGCAGCGACGATCAACTGGCCGTCGACGCACTCGAACACTTCCGAGGGCGCGGCGATCGGGTTGGTATTGCCCACGCGCGGCGGTGTCTTGCCGGTCATCAGATAGCCAAGCGCAAGGTGGCCGTTCAGCGACACCGATGCGTCGATCATCGCCGCGTCCAGGTACTGGCCGTGGCCGGTGGCAAGCCGGTGATACAGCGCGCCGAGCACGGCGATGACCGCGTACAGGCCGGTGACGACGTCGGCGATCGGAATGGCGGTGCGCATCGGCCCGCCGCCGGGTTCGCCATCGGGATGCCCGCAGGTGCTCATCAAGCCGGCCAGCCCTTGCAGGATGAAGTCGTAGGCCGGCGCAGCGCGCGCAGCGATTCGTAGTCCAGCCCGTAGCGGGCCAGCGTGCCGACCCGATAGTTCTCCACCACCACGTCGCAGCGCGCAGCCAGCTCGCGCGCCAGCGCCGCGCCTTCGCTGCTGGCGATGTCCAGCGTCACCGACTGCTTGCCGCGGTTGTAGGCCAGATACAGCGCCGAATCGTTGCTGTCGCAACCATTCGCATCGGGCAGGAACGGGCCCATGCGCCGCGTGTCGTCGCCCTCGCCGGGGCGTTCGATCTTGTAGACAGTGGCGCCCATGTCGGCCAGGATCTGCGTGCACAGCGGGCCGGCCACCACGCGCGTCAGGTCGAGCACTTTCAGCCCATCGAAGATGCCTGCCATGATTTTGCTCACTCCTTGTCCAGCTTCGGCTGCCGCAGCCTCGGCTACGGCAGCGTCGCTTGCCAGCTCGCCGGTATCTCGATCGGAAAATCGAGCAGCATCTGCGCGAACGATTTACCCAGCGGATCGGAACGCAGACTGCATACTCCGCCGCCGCCCAGCGCGCCGTGCAGTACGAAGTTCAACGCGTACAGGCCCGGCACCTCGAAGCGTTCGACCGGGCCCGCCGCCAGATGCGCGAAATAGCCGCGCACCGCCTCGACGTTGAGCTGCGCGCGCAGCAGCGGCAGCCATTCGGGACGGCGCGCAATGACGCCGATGTTCTCGTCGTCGCCTTTGTCGCCGCTGCGTGCCCAGGCCAGCGTCACCAGCGGCACGGTAAGAGTCAGCGCGCTGCGCGGTGGCGCGGCGGTCGATGCATCGTTCGGCCGGCCCGTGCCGTCTTCGCTGGCCGGCGGCAACTCGGGGCCGCCAGGCGGCGTCGGCACCGGCACGGCACCGCCATCGAGTTCGACGTGCAGCTTCACGGACTCTTTCGGCACCAGGAACGAGAACAGCTTGATCACCGGCTGCACGTCGGCGCGGCCGGCGAACGAGGAGCGCGTGCCCGGCCCCATCGAGGTGCCGGCCGACGCGCACTCGCGCTGCAGAAAAGCCAGCGCCTTCGGATCGACATGGCGCACGGCGATGCGCAGCACCACTTCGCGCGTAGGCAGCGTGCGCGCGTGCGGGCCGTAGTGCGATTCGCAGCCAAGCAGCTCGACGCAGGTTTCGCTGTAGTCGGCCATGCCGCGCGCCTGCATCTGCGCGCGCGTGCGCGCCAGCAGCGCGTCAGCGGTGCGGCGCGCCTTGGCCGGCGCATCGATGCCGCGGATCGCCATCATCAATTGCAACTGGTAGCCGTCGCGCCAGGTGCCGTTGGCCTTGTAGCTGGCCGTCGGCGGCCGGCCGCGCGCGCCACCGACGTGCACGCGGCCGGGTGCGCGCTGCTCGACGCTGACCTGTCGGAAATCACAGGTCACGTCGGGCATCAGGTAACGGGCCGGATCGCCGATCTCATACAGGATCTGCTCGGCGACCGCGCCAGGGTGGATCAGACCGCCGGTATCTTCGGGCTTGCCCAGCACGAAGCTGCCATCGGCGGCGCAGTCGATCACCGGGTAGCCGATGCGATCCCATCCCGGCACCTGCTGCCAGTCGGTGAACAGACCGCCGGTGGCCTGTGCGCCGCATTCGATCACGTGGCCGGCGAGCGTGCCGGCGGCCAGCCGGTCCCAGTCGGTCCACGACCAGCCGAACTCATGCACCAGCACGCCAAGCACCACGGCGCTGTCGACGCAACGGCCGGTGATGACGATCTCGGCGCCCATCGCCAGCGCCAGCGAAATGCCGCGCGCACCGGCGTAAGCATTGGCCGACCACAGCTCGGCCGGCGCCGGCGCGCCGCTGTGCAACTCGCACAAGCCGGCTGCGCGCAAGGCTTCGAGCTGCGGCATCAGGTCATCGCCCGAAACGACCGCGATGCGCGGATTGAGCCCCTGCCTGCGCGCCTCGGCGGCCAGCGCATCGCGGCAGGCATGCGGATTCAAGCCGCCGGCATTGGCGATGACGCGCACGCCCCGCCGGCAGATCTCGGCCAGGTTCGGCGCCATTGCGGTGTGGACGAAATCGGTGGCGTAGCCCAGCGCCGCATCCTTGGCGCGGGCACGCGCCAGAATCGCCATCGTCGTTTCGGCCAGGTAGTCGTAGACCAGATAACGCAGCTCGGGCACGCGCAGCAGCTGCGGCGTGGCAATGGCCGAATCGCCCCAGAAACCCGCGGCGCCGCCGATGCGGATGGTGCGGCCGCCTCGAACCGCGGCCGCGCCCGTCTTGGCGGCGCGGCTCATGTGCTTTCCTCGATGCGCAGCAGCAGCGCGCCCTTGGCAGCCTGCCCCCCCGTGTGCACGTTCAGCTCGGCGACGCGGCCGCTGATGGGGGCGGTCAGCGTGTGTTCCATCTTCATCGCTTCCAGCACCAGCAGGCGCTGGCCGACCTGCACGCTGTCGCCGACCTGCACCGCCACGTCGACGACGCGGCCGGTGAGCGGCGCGGTGAGCGTACCGCCGCCGTTGCTCGATTGACGCGACGCCTTGCGCGCGTCGATGCATTCGAAGCTCCAGGCGCGACCATCGTGAAACAGGTGCAGTTGACCGTCGTGTACCGCGATCAGCGTGCGTTCGCTGATGCCGTCGCATTCGGCGCTCAGCGTGGCGCGCTCGGGGTCGAGCCAGCGGGCGTCGCGTAGGGTGAAGCGCTGCGGCGCGCTGTCGGCAGGGGCTGCGTCGCCGGCGGCAGCGCTGCTGCCCGCGCCGCCGCTGCCGCTAGACGTGCGATCGGCGAGATGCCGGCTGACGGTGACGACCCAATCGCCATGCGCACCCGCTGCCACCTGCACCGACCAGCGTGCATTGCTGCGCCCAAGTACCAGGTAGCCGGCGCCAGCACCGAGCACCGGGCTGGTCAACACCTCTTGTGCCGATGCCGGCCAGGCGCGCGCCAGCAGCGCGAACGCCGCCCATGCGATGCAGCGTGAACCGGGCATCGCATTGGCGCCGGGTTGATCGCCGAAGCGCTCATGGATGAAGCCGGTATGTACGGCATGGCCATCGGCAAACACTCGATCGCTCAGGCAATCGGCCAGAAAGCCCTGGTTGCTGGGCAGCCCCAGCAGCACGCATTGCCGCACGGCCTGCAGCAGCTTGCGGCGCGCCTCGTCGCGCGTGCGGCCATGCGCGATCAGCTTGGCCACCATCGAATCGTAATGCGCCGACACCTCGCCGCCTTCGAGCAGCGCATGGTCGATGCGCACGTCGGCCGCTGCCGGCAAACGCCAGCGCAGCACCGGCCCGGTTTGCGGCAGGAAGCCCGCCGGCACGTCTTCGGCGGTCAGCCGCACTTCGATCGCATGGCCATGCAGGCGCAGTTCGTCTTGCCGCAACGCAAGCGGTTCGCCGGCGGCGATGCGCAGTTGCCACTCGACCAGGTCGAGCCCGGTGATCGCCTCGGTGACCGCATGCTCCACCTGCAGCCGCGTATTCATCTCCATGAAATAGAAGCGGCCTTCGCGATCGAGCAGGAATTCCATCGTGCCGGCGCCGACGTAGCCGATGGCGCGCGCGCTGCGCACGGCGGCCTCGCCCATCCGCGCGCGCAGCTCGGCATCGACGGCCGGCGACGGCGCTTCCTCGATCAGCTTCTGGTGGCGACGCTGCACCGAGCAATCGCGCTCGCCCAGATGCACCACATGCCCGTGCGCATCGGCCAGCACCTGGATCTCGACGTGGCGCGGCGCGATCACCGCGCGTTCCAGGATCAACTCGTCGGAACCGAAGGCGGCGCCGGCCTCGGAGCGCGCCGAAGCCAACGCCGCCGGCAATTGGTCGGCCGACGCGACCAGCCGCATGCCGCGCCCGCCGCCGCCGGCCGCGGCCTTCACCATCACCGGAAAGCCGATGTCGTCAGCGGCGCGCACGAAAGCAGCATCGCTTTGATCGCTGCCCTGGTACCCCGGGATGCAAGGCATGCCGGCCTCGATGAGCAGTCGCTTGGCCTGCGCCTTGTTGCCCATCGCGCGGATCGCGGCCGCCGGCGGGCCGATGAACACCAGCCCCGCCGCGCTCACCGCCTCGGCAAACTCGGCGTTCTCGGCCAGGAAGCCATAGCCCGGATGCACGGCATCGGCGCCGGCGCAGCGCGCGGCCTCGACGATCGCATCGACGTTCAGGTAGGAAGCGCGCGGCGGCGCCGCGCCGATCAGCACCGAGCGATCGGCAGCGCGCACGTGCGGGCTGTCGCGGTCGGCTTCGGAATGCACGGCAAGCACGCCGTAGCCCAGCCGGCGCAGGCTGCGCATGATGCGCAAGGCGATCTCGCCGCGATTGGCGACGAGTACGGTATCAAACGGACGCACGATCGACGACATTGCCTCGGGCCTCAACGATTCATGTCCATCAGGCCCATCTTGCGGGCGATGACCATCAGCATCACTTCATCAGCGCCGCCACCGATCGAGCCCAGCCGGTAGTCACGATAGGCGCGCGAGACGCGGTTGTCCCAGGTATAGCCCATGCCGCCCTGGAACTGCATGCACCAGTCGGCGATCTCCCGGCCCAGCCGGCCGGCCTTGAACTTGGCCATGGATGCCAGCTCGATGACGTCTTCGCCGCGCACGTAGGCGGCGGTGGCCGCGTAGGTCAGCGCGCGCAGCGCTTCGAGCTCGGTCTTCAGTTCGGCCAGCTTGTACTGGATGAACTGATTGTCGAGCAGCGGCTTGCCGAACGCGACGCGCTGACGCAGATAATCGGCGGTTTCCTCGATCAGCGCGATGCTGGCCAGCCGCCGCGCGGCGCCGTCGAGCCGTTCTTCCTGGAACTGCTTCATCTGGTAGATGAAGCCCATGCCCTCTTCGCCGATGCGGTGGCGCACCGGAACGCGCACTTCGTCGAAGAAGATCTGCGCGGTGTCGGAACTCCACATGCCGAACTTCCGGATCTTCTGTACTTCGACGCCGCGCGCGCGTCTACCGTTTTCCTTCAGCGGCACGATGATCAGCGACTTGTTCTTGTGCGCCGGGCCGTCAGAGGTGTTGCACAGCAGGCAGATCCAGTCGGCCTGCGTGCCGTTGGTGATCCACATCTTCGAGCCGCTGATCACGTAGTCGTCGCCGTCGCGCCGCGCGCGCGTCTTCAGCGAAGCCACGTCCGAGCCCGCGCCTTGTTCCGACACACCGATCGAAACCACCACCTCGCCGGCGATCGCCGGCGCCAGAAACTCGCGCTTCAATTCATCGGAACCGAAAGCCGCCAGCGCCGGCGTGGCCATGTTCGCCTGCACGCCGATGCCCATGCCGACGCCCTGCGCACGCGCATAGCCGATCGCCTCGGCAGCGGCCAGCGCATACGAGAAATCGAGCCCCAATCCGCCGTAGGCTTCGGGCTTGGTGATGCCGAGCAGGCCGAGCTTGCCCAGCTTGCCGAACAGCTCGTGCGCCGGAAAGCACTCGGCGGCTTCCCATTCGTCGACGAAGGGATCGATCTCGGCGGCAACGAAGCGCCGCACGCTGTCCATCAGCTCGCGGTGTTCCTGGGTGTAGAGCATGCTGTCTCCCGAAGTATCGTGGCGCCTTGTCGCCGCTCGTTCGCGCGTATCGTTGCGCGCTGCCGAGCAGGTCGGCCGCGGCAGCGCGCTTGCACTAGAAACGCGCCACGCCGAACTGCACCGGACGCGGCGTGTGCACCTGCGCTTCGCGCGCAGTGGCCAGCACGAAGGCCAGCACGGCGCGCGTATCGCGCGGGTCGATGACGCCGTCGTCGAGCAGATGGCCGCTGGTGTAGAACGCGCCGGCCTGCCGCTCGAAGGTATCGATGATGTCGGCCTTCTGCGCCGCCAGCCGCTGTTCATCGACCGGGCGGCCGTTGCGCTCGGCCTGCTGGCGCGCGATGATTTCCAGCGTCATCGCGGCCTGCTCGCCGCCCATCACCGCGGTGCGGGCGTTGGGCCACGAGAAGCAGAAGCGCGGGTTGAACGCGCGCCCGCACATGCCGTAGTTGCCGGCGCCGAACGAAGCGCCGCAGTGGATCGTGATCTGCGGCACGCGCGCGTTCGACAGCGCCTGGATCATCTTCGAGCCGTGCTTGATCATGCCGGCCTCTTCCGAGGCGCGGCCGACGATGAAGCCGGTGGTGTTCTGCAGATAGACGATCGGCGTGCCGGCCTGGTCGCATAGCTGGATGAACTGCGCCGCCTTGGTCGCGCCGGCCGGGTCGATCGGCCCGTTGTTGCTGATGAACGCGACCGGGTGGCCCTCGATGCGGCCATGGCCGCAGACGGTGGCCGGGCCGTAGTCGGGCTTGAAGTCCAGCCAGGCCGAATCATCGACCAGCCGCGCGATCACTTCGCGCATGTCGACCGGCTTGCGGTGTTCGAGCACCATGACGCCGGCCAGTTCGTCGGGCTCCAGGCGCGGCGGCAGCGAGGCGGCCGCACCATTTGCGACCAAAGCACCCGCCGAGGCCGCGACGCTCGCTGAGCCTGCGCTGCTTGCCGCTACGCACGCTGCGCCCGACCGCGGCCACGGCAGCACGGCGACGATGTCACGCGCGATCGCGATCGCATGTGCGTCGTCTTCGGCGACGTATTCGGCCAAGCCGCTGACGCTGGCGTGCATGTCGGCGCCGCCCAGTTCTTCGTCGGTGGCGATCTCGCCGGTGGCGGCGCGCAGCAGCGGCGGCCCGGCCAGGAAGGCCTTGCCGCGCCCGCGCACCATCACCACGTAGTCGGACAAGCCCGGCATGTAGGCGCCGCCGGCGGTCGACGAGCCATGCACGACGGTGATCACCGGCAGGCCCGCGGCCGACTGCCGCGCCAGGTTGTAGAACATGCCGCCGCCGCGAATGAACTTGTCGACGCGGTATTTGCGCAGATTGGCGCCGGCCGATTCGACCAGGTGCACGAACGGCAGCCGGTTTTCCAGCGCGATCTGCTGGCAGCGCATCAGTTTCAGGTTGCCGCCTTCGGTGAGCGCGCCGGCGTCGATGCCGGAATCGGTGGCCACGATCATGCAGCGCACGCCGGCGACGAAGCCGATGCCGGCGATCTGCGCACCGCCGGGCGTGCAGCGTTCCAGGTCGACGTCATCCAGGCCGTAGCCGGCCAGCGTGGCCAGCGGCAGGAACGGCAACCCCGGGTCGAGCAGGCGCGCCACGCGCTCGCGCGGCAGCAGCGCGCCGCGCCTGGCGAAGCTGGCCGCGGCGCGCGCCGATGCGTCGACCGCGCGCTGCTCGAGCACGCGCAGTTGCGCGACCAGCTCCAGCATGCCGGCGCGCTGCGCCTGGAATGCCTGGGAAGCCGGTTGGATACGGGTTTCGAACGGTGTCATGGTGGCTGCTGGCGTTTGGGTCGGCGCGCTGGCTTGTTGGCCCGGGCGCGCACGCGCATTGCAATCCGGCAGCGCGGCGGCCACAAGCGATTGCTGCGTCGATGTTCACAATATGCACGTTACAGGCACCCTTGTGTGCTCCGTACGTGCGCTGGGGGGCGCCCCTGCGGGCGCCCCGCTCAGGAACGAGGTCCGGCCTGCCGTGCCGCACGGCCTGCGCTGCCGCGCGACCGGGCCACCGAGACGAGGCCCGTGCCGGCGCCGGTATCGATGCCGAGCAGCGCGGCGGCGGCATCCGGCGTGGTGACGGCCTCTTCGAGCGTGGTGCGATCGAGTTCGTGCAGGAAGGCGTCGGTGGCGCGCTTGAGCGCGCGATTCAGGTTGCAGGCGGGCTGGATCGCGCAGACGCCGGCGGCGTCCGACGCATGGCAGGCCACCACGGCGAAGTCCTTCTCGGCCAGCCGCACGATTTCGCCGATCGAGATCTGCCGCGGCGAGCGGGTCAGGCGCATGCCGCCGGCGCGGCCGCGCAAGGTCTCGACCATGCCGCTGTGGCCCAGCTCCTGCACGATCTTCGTCAGGTGGCTGCGCGAGATGGCATAGGCGTCGGCGATCTCGTCGATGCGCGACAGCTCACCGCTCAAGTGCTTGACCGCGAGGAACATCATCACCCGCAGCGTATAGTCGGTATAGATGGTCAGCCGCATATCAGCTCGTGGCATGGCCATGCGCGACACCGCCCATCGGTGGCTGCGCGTCCATCGGCCCTGCGTTCATTCGATGCTCATTGTTGGTTGGTTTCTTGATCGGCCGCAAACGAAAGCGATCGGCTTGGCCAGAAGCCCTGCCAGCAAGGTTGGTATGGCAGCCGGCGGCCCATCAAAAGATTCATACTAAATGAATCTTAAAGCCAGGTAAATGCAACGGTAGCGCCGATGAACGCAGCAGCGAGTTCCGACGAACTGACACGCCGGCTGGCCACGCCATACCGGCACGGCTTCGTCACCGACATCGAGACCGACGCACTGCCGCCGGGCCTCGATGAAACGACGATCCGCGCCATCTCGCGCCGCAAGCAGGAACCGGAGTTTCTGCTGCAGCGCCGGCTGCGCGCATTCCAGCACTGGCTGACGCTGTCGCCACCGACCTGGGCCCATCTGCAGATCGCGCCGATCGACTTCCAGGCGATCAGCTATTACTCGGCGCCGAAGTCGCAGCAGGACGGCCCGCAAAGCCTGGATGAAGTCGACCCGAAACTGCTCGAAACCTACGAGAAACTGGGCGTGCCCTTGCACGAGCGCGCGCGCCTGGCCGGTGTGGCGGTAGACGCGGTGTTCGATTCGGTATCGGTGGGCACGACGTTTCGCGAGCAGCTGGCGCAGGCCGGCGTCATCTTCTGTTCATTCTCGCATGCCGTGCAGCACCATGCCGAGCTGGTCGAGCAGTATCTGGGATCGGTGGTGCCGCTGACGGACAATTTCTATGCGGCGCTGAACTCAGCCGTGTTCTCCGACGGCTCATTCGTCTACGTGCCGGCCGGCGTGCGTTGTCCGATGGAGCTGTCGTCGTACTTCCGCATCAACGCGCGCAACACCGGGCAGTTCGAGCGCACGCTGATCATCGCCGAGCCGGGCAGCCAGGTCAGCTACCTGGAAGGCTGCACCGCGCCGCAACGCGACGAGCACCAGCTGCACGCGGCGGTGGTCGAGCTGATCGCGCACGACGACGCCTACATCAAGTATTCGACGGTGCAGAACTGGTACCCCGGTGACGAGCACGGCCGCGGCGGCATCTACAACTTCGTCACCAAGCGCGGGCTGTGCGCGGGCGCGCGCTCGCGCATTTCCTGGACGCAGATCGAGACCGGTTCGGCGATCACCTGGAAATACCCGAGCGTGGTGCTGCGCGGCGATGACTCCTACGGCGAGTTCCATTCGATCGCCGTTTCGAACCATCATCAGCAGGCCGATACCGGCACCAAGATGATCCATCTGGGCCGCAACACGAAAAGCCGCATCGTTTCCAAGGGCGTCAGCGCCGGCCATGCGCAGAACAGCTATCGCGGCCTGGTGCGCATGGCGCCCACTGCCGCCGGGGCAAGCAACCACACGCAGTGCGACTCGCTGCTGATCGGCGCGCAGTGCGGCGCACACACGTTTCCGTACGTGCAGGCGGCGCGCGACGACGCGGTGGTCGAGCACGAGGCCAGCACCACGCGCATTTCGGAAGAGCGGCTGTTCTATTGCCAGCAGCGCGGCATCGATCCGCAGGAAGCGGTATCGCTGATCGTCGGCGGCTTCTGCCAGGACGTGATCGACGAACTGCCGATGGAGTTCGCGCTCGAAGCCAAGGCGCTGCTGGCGGTGTCGCTGGAAGGCGCCGTCGGTTGAGGCGAGCGCAGGCATCAATCCGCATGAAAGGAATCTGTTCGTGACGACTTCGGAACCGCTGCTGCAAGTACGCGATCTGCGCGTGGACATCGGCGAGCGCAACGTGTTGAATTCGCTGTCGCTCGACGTGGAAGCGGGCGCGCTGCTGGTGCTGATGGGCGCCAACGGCAGCGGCAAGAGCACGTTCGGGCTGGCGCTGGCCGGCCATCCACGCTATCGCGTCAGCGGCGGCAGCGCGCGTTTCGCCGGGCAGGATCTGCTGGCGCTGGCGCCGCATGAGCGCAGCCGCGCCGGCTTGTTCGTATCGTTCCAGGCGCCGCCCGACATCCCCGGCGTCAAGAACAATCTGTTCATCCGCAGCGCGATGAACGCGCAGCGCCAGGCACGCGGCGAAGCGCCGATCGACGCTTTCGACTTTCTGGCGGATGCGCGCGGCGCGGCGCGGCGGGTGGGCCTGGCCGAAACTTTGCTGGGCCGGCCGGTCAACGACGGTTTTTCGGGCGGCGAACGCAAGCGCAATGAGCTGCTGCAGCTTGCGCTGCTGCGGCCGCGGCTGGCGGTGCTCGACGAGATCGATTCGGGCATGGACATCGACGGCGTGCGCGCGGTCGTCGACGAAGTGCAGGCCTTGCGCGCGCAGGGCACGGCCTTCGTCGTCATCTCGCATTACCTGCAACTGATCGAAGCGCTGCAGCCCGATCGCGTGCTGCGGCTGGCCGACGGCGGCATCGCCGAAACCGGCGCGCTGGATCTGGCGCGCGACATCGCGCGCCACGGCTTTGCCCGCGCCGCCGCGACGGTGGGAGCCTGACCATGGCGGCGGTGATGGCAGTCGATCGCGGGTGGGAGCTGCAAGCGATCAAGGGCATCGACGCAGCGACCCCTGCCCCACCGAACCTGCTGCGCCTGAGCCGGCGTCCGCGCACCGACGCCGTCGACACGTCACCGCTGACGATCGACGTGGCCGCGCACACGCACTGCGTGCTGGTCGAGATGCATGATGCCGAGCCGCAGCCGGCCCAGGACGAGGCGGCACAGGTCCTGCAGATCGATCTGAACCTGGCCCCCGGCGCCACGCTGCAGCATCTGCGCGTCATCGCACCGGCGCACGAGGCCCGCGTCGATCATCGCATCCGCGTGCGCATCGACGAACAGGCGCACTATCATCAATTGCTGATCGCCTCGGGCGGTTTGCGGCACTTGCAAGGCACCGAGATCGAGCTGGCCAGCGCCGGTGCCGCTGCGCAGATGGCGGCCGTGCTGTTCGCGGCCGATGCGGCGCTGGAACAGCAGGTGAGCATCGTGCATGCCGCCGCCGACACGCACAGCAGCGTCGAAACCCTGGTGCTGGCCAGCGGCCGGGCGCGCGCCGCGGTCGCGGCGCAGACGCGCATCGCCCCCGGCGCCGCCGATGCCCAGGCGCGCCAGCGATTGGCCGGCATTCCCACCGGCGGCCAGCCGCAACTGGCACTGCGACCGCATCTGCAGATCAATCACGACCAGGTGCAGGCCGCGCACGGCGCCACCTGGGGCGCGCTGCCGCAGGACGCATTGTTCTACGCGCAGCAGCGCGGGCTCGACGAGCCGGCGGCGCGGCGCCTGATCATCGAGGGCATGGCGCTGGCGGTGCTGGAACGCGCGATGCAGCCGCAGCAGCGGGACGCGGGCGACGGTTCCGACCGCGACGAATCGGAGCTGCTGCAGACGCTGGGCGTTGCCGCGCGCCTGCACGGCGCCGTGGCGCGCCATCTATCGGCGAGCCCGGATGCTCGCAGCATGGAGCACGACGATGACTGACGCGATCGACGGACTGAAGATGCGCGAACGCAACGGTGCCGGCGACGCCGCGGCGCGGCCGTCGGCCTATGCACCGCAATCGGCGCAGCCGCCGCAGCAACCGGAGCTGCACCCTTCGCTTGAGCAGCCCGACGCACTGCGCGCGCTGTTCCCGGTGCTGGCGCAAACCATCAATGGCGCGCCGCTGGCGTATCTGGACAATGCCGCCACGACGCAGGTGCCGCTGCCGGTGCTGGACGCGATCCGCGCCTTCGAGGAACACGATCGCGCCAATATCCATCGCGGCGTGCACACGCTGAGCCAGCGCGCCACCGACATCTTCGAGGCGGCACGCAGCGCGCTCAAGCGCTTCATCCACGCCGGGGCGCAACACGAGCTGGTCTTCACCTCCGGCACCACCGAATCGCTGAACCTGGTCGCGCATGGACTGTCGGACAGCGCCGACGCCCCGGCGCTGCTGCGGCCCGGCGACGAAATCGTCGTCAGCATCTTCGAGCACCATGCCAACCTCGTGCCCTGGCAACAGGCGGCGCGGCGCAGCGGTGCCCGGCTGCGCCTGCTGCTGCCCGATGCGCAAGGCCGGCTGCGCCCCAATGATCTGGCCGGCCTGCTGACGCCGCGTACGCGCGTGTTCGCGCTGACGGCCTGCGCCAATGCCACCGGCTACCGGCCGCCCTATGAGGCGCTGCTATCGATGGCGGCAGACGCCGGCGCACTGACGGTGCTCGATGCCGCGCAGACCGTCGCGCACGGCGGCTTCGACCTCTCGGCCTTGCCGTGCGATTTCGTCGCGTTCTCGGGCCACAAGATGTATGGCCCGATGGGCATCGGCGTGCTGGCCGGTCGTCGCGACGCGCTGCAAAGGCTGGCGCCGCTGCGCTTCGGCGGCGACATGGTGCAATGGGTGACGGCCGATACGGCAGTCTTCGCCGAGCTGCCGGCGCGGCTCGAAGGCGGCACGCCGAACGTCGGCGGCGCCGTCGGCATGGCGGCCGCCGCGCGCTTCATCGAAGCCCTGGGGCGCGACCGGCTCGAAGCTCACGAGGCCGGCTTGCGCACTCGCGCCGTCGAAGGCTTGTCGCGCATCGCCGGCGTTCGCGTCATCGCGGCCGACAGCGCACCGACCGCGATCGCGTCGTTCACGGTCGATGGCGTGCATCCGCACGACCTGGGCACGCTGCTCGACGAGCAGGGCATCGCGGTGCGCACCGGCCATCACTGCGCGCAACCGCTACTCGATCATCTGGGCTGCGGGCCGACCACGCGCGCGTCTTTCGCGATGTACAACACGGCCGATGAAGTCGACCGGCTGCTAGCCGGCGTGGCGCGCGCGGTGAAGATATTGCGATGAGGATCCTGCAATGAAAGGCTTGCGATGAGCGACGCGATGCTGGATCTCTACCAGGAGCTGATCCTGGAACACAAGCGCGCGCCGCGCAACTTCGGCACGCTGGCCGCGCCGACGCACGAGGCGCGCGGCTACAACCCGCAGTGCGGCGACGACATCGACGTGCAATTGCGCGTCGAGCGCGGGCGCGTGGCCGACATCCGCTTCAAGGGCCATGGCTGCGCGATCTGCCTGGCGTCGGCCTCGATGATGACCGAGGCGGTGCGCGGCGCCGAACTCGACGCCGTGGCCGGCCTGCATGAGCGCTTTCGCGGCGTGCTGACCGGCCAGCTCGACGTCGACGATGCCGGACTCGGCAAGCTGGCCAGCCTGGCGCCGGTGCGGCGCTATCCGGCACGCATCAAGTGCGCGCTGCTGGGCTGGCATGCGCTGTCGCATGCCCTGGCCGGCGACCAGCCGCAGGATGGCGAAACGAGATGAGACGCTCGCGCGAAACCGTCACCCTCACCCGCCCCGTCTTCGCCGAGCGCATCCCCGACGGCACGCAGGTCGAACTGCCCTCGGACACCCCGGCGCAGATCACACAGGCGCTCGGCTCTTCGTTCACGCTGCTGGTCGGCGGCCAACTGATGCGCTTGCAGGGACGCGACGCCGACGCGATCGGCAAGCCGGTGCCGCAAACGGTGGCCGAACTGGTTGCCGATACGGATCCCGACGACGTGCGCGGCCGCGTCTGGCAGGTGCTGAAGACCTGCTATGACCCGGAGATTCCGGTCAACATCGTCGACCTCGGCCTGGTCTATGTCTGCGACGTGCTGCCGCTCGACGACCAGCAGTTCCGCGTGTCGATCAAGATGACGCTGACCGCGCCGGGTTGCGGCATGGGCGACGCGATCGCCGACGAAATCCAGGACAAGCTGCTGGCGCTGCCGCGCATCGCGCAGGTGACGATCGAAGTGGTGTTCGACCCGCCGTGGGATCGCTCGATGATGTCGGACGCCGCCGCCCTGGCACTGGGCCTGTGACGCCGGCCGCGCCGCTCAAAGGCCCAGACGCTTGGCGATCAGATCTTTCATCACCTCTTCGGCGCCGCCGCCGATCATCATCACCTTCACTTCCCGGTACAGCCGCTCGACCCGCGTGCCGCGCATGAAGCCCATGCCGCCCAGGATCTGCACCGCCTGATCGGCGCAGAACTGGAAGTTGCGCGCCGCCAGGTTCTTGACCAGCGCGATCTGCGCCGCCGGCGACTGGCCTTCTTCCAGACGTGCGGCCAGGTCATCGAGCAGCGCGCGCGTGGCCTCGATGCGCTCGATCATGTCGACCAGCTTGTGACGAATCACCTGATGCTCGCCCAGGCGGCGACCGAAGGTGCGGCGCTCCTGCGCCCACTGCGCGGCGTCGTGCAGGCATACCTGCGCATAGCCGCAAGCCGCTGCCGCCAAGGCCAGCCGCTCGTGATTGAAGTTGCGCATCAGCGCAGCAAAGCCAGCGCCCTCTTCGCCGATCAGGTTCTCTGCCGGCACGCGGCAATCGTCGAAGAACAGTTGCGCGGTGTCGGAGGCCCACCAACCCATCTTCTTCAGCGGCGCACGCGTGAAACCGGGCGCATCGCGCTCGATCAGCAGCAGCGACACGCCGGCGGCGCCCGGGCCGCCGGTGCGCACCGCCACCGTGTAGTAGTCGGCGCGCATGCCCGAGGTGATGAAGATCTTCGAGCCGTTGACGACGTAGTGGTCGCCGTCGCGCCGCGCGGTAGTGCTCAGTTGCGCGACGTCGGAGCCGCCGCCCGGCTCGGTGATCGCCAGCGCCGAGATTTTCTCGCCGGCCAGCACGGCCGGCAGCACGCGCGCCTTCAAGGCCTCGCTGCCGACGGCAGCGATCGGCGGCGCGCCGATGGTATGCGAGAACAGGCTCGAGGCCACGCCGCCCGAGCCGCCCCAAGCGCGCTCTTCGCACAGGATCATCCGGTAGAAGGCGTCGCAGGGCACGCCGCCGTAGTCTTCCGGAAAGCCGGGCTGCAACAGCCCGGCCTGCGCGGCCTGGCGGTACAGCTCGCGCGGAAAGCCTTCGGCTTCGTCCCATTCGTTCGCATAAGGCGCCACTTCGGTCTCGAAGAAGCGGCGCACGGTAGCGCGAAACGCCTGGTGATCGGCACTGTAGTAGCGCGGATTGGGCGGCAGCAGCAGCGACATGGCTTCGCGTCACTCCAGAAAACCGGGGCTGCGGTACAGCGGAAAACCGTTGAACGGCTGCGAGTTGCGATGCTCGGGCAGCGGCCAGGTATGGCGCGCATTCGGCACGCCGCCGTCCACGCGCAGCGTCGAGCCGGTGATGAAGGCCGCCGCTTCCGACAGCAGGAACACCACGGCCGCCGACACTTCGGATTCGGTGCCCAGCCGCTGCAACGGCACCTTGCGCGCCAGATCGCGGATGCGCTGCTGGAACGCCGGCGGATAGGTTTCCAGCCCGCTGGAAGCGATCCAGCCCGGCGCCACCGCATTGACGCGCACGCCGGCTGCGGCCCATTCGCAGGCGGCAGTCTCGGTGAACGACATCATGCCGGCGCGCGCCGCGCCCGAATGGCCCATGCCCGGCATGCCGTGCCATATGTCGGCGATGATGTTGACGATCGCGCCGCCGTGCGTTTCCATCCACTGCGTATAGCACTCGCGCGCCATCAGGAACCCGCCGGTCAGATTGTTGCGCAAGACCGTTTCGAAGCCTTTCTGGCTGATGTCGCGCAATGGCGCCGGAAACTGGCCGCCGGCGTTGTTGAACAAACCGTCGATGCGGCCGTGTTCGGCGAGAATCGCCGCCACCGTGTCGCGCACCAGCGCTTCTTCACGGATGTCGCAGACGTGCGTGCTGACGCAACCGGCCGCCTCGGGCACCGCCGCGGCGATCTCGGCGCGCACGGCGTCGAGCTTGTCGGGCTTGCGGCCGACCAGCGCCAGCCGCGCGCCCAGGCTGGCCAGCTCGTGCGCGGTGCAGCGGCCGATGCCGCTGCCGCCGCCGGTCACCACGATCGTGCGATCGGCAAACAGCCCAGCGCGAAAGATCGATCGATAGCGCATCGGCGCCTCACTGTGCCTTCAGGCCGAGTCGCTCGACCTGCAAGCGCGCTGCATCGTAGCGTTCACGCGCGAACGCGGCGTAATCCTGGCTGCTCAGGTAGGCGTTTTCCTGGTTCAGCCGATCGAGCAGCCGCACCGTGTTCGGGTGTTCCAGCGCCTTCTTGAAGGCATCGTGCAGCGTCTTCACGGCGGCCGGCGGGATGCCTTTCGGGCCGGCGATGCCGAACGGCGAATTGGCCACCATGTCGAGCCCCACGTCGAGCAGCGTCGGCGTATCGGGCCAGCGCGGCACGCGCTTGGCGGTCCACAGCACGATGTTGCGCGCCTTGCCGTCCTGCACCAGCGGCGCGATCGAACCGGCGGTGACGGCCAGGTCGATGTGCCCGCCCAGCAGCGCGGCGATGATTTCCGATTCGCCCTTGTACGGTACGTGATTGAACTTCACGCCGAGCCGCTGCGAGATCTCTTCCATCGTCAGGTGCATGGTGCCGTTGATGCCGGTGCTGCCGTAAGTGACCTGGCCCGGCCGTTTCTTCACGTCGGCGATCAGCGTCTGCCAGTCGGTCCACGGCGAATCGGCGCGCGCGGCGATGCCCAGCGCATAGCCCGACAGATGGATCACGTAGGTGAAATCGTTCATCGGATCGAACTGCGTCTTCTGCATGTGCGGCAGCCGGAACACCGGTTCGGGCAAGATCGACAGCATATAGCCGTCGGGCTGCGCGCGCGCAATCGCGTTGGCGCCCAGCACACCCGCGGCGCCGGGCCGATTCTCGACGACGATCGTCTGGCCCAGTTCGCGGCTGGCCAGATCGGCCATTGCGCGCAGCAGATTGTCGGTGGCCCCGCCGGCAGCGAACGGCACGATCAGCGTGATCGGCCGCGTCGGAAAATCGGCGGCGCGCGCCGGCCCTGATCCTGTGCTGAACAACACTGAAACAGCCGACGCGGCAATGCCTAATGCGAAGCTGCGACGGGCGAACTCGATACGCATGATGCCTCTCCTCCACGAATTGTGAAACGGCGCCTGCGCAGGGCTTGCCCTGCGCGCTCGCTGCATTGGAGAGCGCCGCACCGAAACGCTGCAACCACCGCGACGCGGAACGTGCACAATATGAACATGACGACGGCAGCCACCCGCGATCGGCGCCTTTCGGCGGTGCAGGGCGTGCAAAGCCTGCAGCGCGCGACGGCTTTGCTGCAACTGCTCGCGGCGCATCAGGCCGCCGGGCTGCCGCTGCACGAGATCATCACGCTCAGCGGGCTCGATCGCACCACCACCTATCGCATTCTGTCGGGCCTTGCCGCCAGCGGCATGGTGCAGCGCGACATCGCTGCACCGCGTCACTACCGGCTGGGCATCGAAGCGATGGCGCTGGGTATCGCGGCGATGCGGCGCGCCCCGCTGGTCGACATCTGCGCGCCGTTGATGAAGACGCTGGCGCGGCGCGCCGGCGAAAGCGTGTTCCTGGTCGTGCGCTCGGTCGATCACAGCCATTGCCTGCATCTGGAAGAAGGCGCGCGGCCGGTCAAGGGCTTTGCCTTGCACGTCGGCAGCACGCGCTTGCTGGGGCTGGGCGTGGCCAGCCTGGCGCTGCTGGCGCAATTGAGCGACGGCGAGCTGCGCACGCACCACGCGCGGCATCAGCTCGAATATGGCACGCACGACGTCAGCGTGCTGAATCTGCAGCAATGGGCCGAACGCACGCGCCAGCTCGGCTATTCGCGCGGTTCGGCCGACGGCGTGGCCGGCGTCGGGCTGCGCTTCGCAGTGGGCAGCTGCGCCGACGCGGCGCTGTCGATCATCGCGCCGGTGTCGCGCATGCCGCGTTCGCGCGGACAGGAGCTGGTGACGGCGATGCGCGGAGCGCTGGCCGGGGTGGTCGCGCAGCTTCAGCCCTGAAGCCCGCACCGAAGCGCAGGCTTGGCGCCCGGTGCTAAAGTCCGGTCAACCTGTTTTGGCCCGCCCCTGGAGACATCCCATGCCCGGACTGCTGCCCGACGTCGATCCCGACGGCCTGCTCGAATATTCGGTCGTCTACACCGACCGCGCGCTCAACCACATGTCGCGCAAGTTCCAGCGCGTGATGACCGACATCGCCGGCGTGATCCGCGAGGTCTATCACGCGCAGGGCGTGGCCATCGTGCCCGGCAGCGGCACCTTCGGCATGGAAGCGGTGGCGCGCCAGTTCGCCACCGGCCGCAAATGCCTGGTCATCCGCAACGGCTGGTTCAGCTATCGCTGGAGCCAGATCCTGGAGATGGGCGCAATTGCGTCGGAAACCATCGTGATGAAGGCGCGCCCGGTCGCGTCCGGCCGACAGGCCGCGTTCGCGCCGGCGCCGATCGACGAGGTGGTGGCGGCGATCCGGCAGCAGCGCCCCGAGGTGGTGTTCGCACCGCACGTCGAAACCGCCGCCGGCATGCTGCTGCCCGACGATTATCTGCGTGCCGTGGCCCAGGCCGTACGCGAGGTCGGCGGCCTGTTCGTACTCGATTGCATCGCTTCGGGCACGCTGTGGGTCGACATGCAGGCTACCGGCGTCGACGTGCTGATCAGCGCGCCGCAAAAAGGCTGGAGCGGCTCGCCGTGCTGCGCGCTGGTGGCGCTGGGCGAACGCGCCATGCAGCGCATCGAGCACACGCAAAGCACCAGCTACGCCTGCGACCTGCGCAAATGGCTGCAGATCATGCAGGCCTATGAAAACGGCGGCCACGCCTATCACGCCACCATGCCCACCGATGCCCTGATGCAGGTGCGCGACGCGATGCTGGAAACGCGCAGCCGCGGCTTTGCCGAGGTGCGCGACGCGCAGTTGCTGCTGGGCGACAAGGTGCGCGCGCTGCTGACGGCGCGCGGTTTCCCCAGCGTCGCCGCGCCGGGTTTTCAGGCGCCCGGCGTGGTGGTCAGCTATACCGACGACGCCGACATTCATTCGAGCAAGGCGTTCGCCGCGCTCGGCTTGCAGACGGCCTCCGGCGTGCCGCTGCAATGCGATGAGCCGGCCGACTTCCGTACTTTCCGTATCGGCCTGTTCGGGCTGGACAAACTGCGCGATGTGGATGGCGCCGTGCAGCGGCTGGCGCGGGCGCTGGATTCGATCACCGGCCGATAGATTCGATCACCGGCCGGTAGCGGCCCGACGGCGCGCCCGCCCGCAACGGTATTGCAGGCCGGGCGCCCGATCGCGGCGCCGAAGCAGATGTCAGCGCTTCACGCGCACCGCATCGAAGTCCGGCTTGCGCTTCTCGATGAACGCAGTGACCGCCTCGCGATGCTCGGGGGTCTTGTGCGCCAGCGCCTGCGCGGCGGCCGAGGCTTCGAGCAGCGCATCGAGTGTGGTGTTCTGGCCGTCGCGCAGCAGCCGCTTGGTCAGCCGCAGCGTCGGCCCCGGATTGGCGGCGATGCGCGCGGCCAGCCGGCGCGCCTCGTCGAGCAGTTGCGCGTGCGGCACGACGCGCGACACCAGCCCGCACTGCAGGGCCTCGGCGGCCGACAAGGCATCGCCGGTGAACGACATCTCGAGTGCGCGCGACATGCCGACGGCGCGCGGCAGCAGCCAGGCACCACCATCGCCGGGCACGATGCCGACCTTGATGAAGCTTTCGGCGAAGCTGGCGTTTTCCGACGCGATGCGGATGTCGCACATGCAGGCCAGGTCGCAGCCGGCGCCGATCGCCGGGCCATTGACGGCGGCGATGGTCGGCACGTCGATCCCGTACACGGCGCGCGCCAGCCGCTGGATGCCCAGCCGGTATTCGCTGCGGATGTCGGCCGGCGTCACCGCCTCGTCAAAATAGCGCTGCATGTTCTTGACGTTGCCGCCCGACGAGAACACCGGGTCGGCGGCAGTCAGGATGACGACGCGCACCGACTCGTCGTGCGCCACCGCTTCGTACAGATCGATGAACTCCTGCACTGCAGAGTTGCCGGTCAGCGCATTGCGCGTTTGCGGCTGGTTCATCGTCACGGTCCACACCGCGCCGTCGCGCTGCACTTGCAGGAATGAATCCATCGTCTTCTCCGTAGTCTTTGAAATGGCTGACAGGCATGAGCGCGAAGCTCAGCGCTTCGGGCTAGGCGCCCCCCGGCTCGGCGCCCCCAGCCAACCAACAATTATAGCGAGCCGCTGCTGCGCCACGCGCGACGATGCCGGCGGTGAACTGGTACGCTTTCCGCTGCGCGCACCGCCGCGTTCGAACCCCTCTGACCGATCACATCCGGATCATCACCATGACCATGAAACTGCAGGACAAGGTCTGCATCGTCACCGGCGCCGCCAGCGGCATCGGCCGGGAAATCGCCCGCACCTATGCCCGCGAGGGCGGCCGCGTGGCCATCGCCGACGTGAAGCTCGACGCCGCGCAGGCAGCAGTCGACGAAATCAACGCCGCCGGCGGACGCGCGCTGGCGCTGGCCATGGACGTGACCAGCGAGGAGCAGGTCGATGCCGGCATCGCCCAGGTGGTGGCCGCCTGGGGCGGCATCGACGTGCTGGTCGCCAATGCCGGCGTGCAGATCGTGCACCCGGTCGAAGAGTTCCCGTTCGCCGACTGGAAGCGGATGCTGGCCATCCACCTCGATGGTGCGTTCCTGACGACCAAGGCCTGCGTGCCGCACATGAAGGCCTCGGGCAAGGGCGGCAGCATCATCTACATGGGCTCGGTGCACTCGAAAGAGGCGTCGGTGCTGAAATCGGCCTACGTCACCGCCAAGCACGGGCTGATCGGGCTGTGCAAGACGGTCGCCAAGGAAGGCGGCAAGCACGGCATCCGCGCCAACGTGATCTGCCCGGGCTTCGTGCGAACGGCGCTGGTCGAGAAGCAGATTCCCGAGCAGTCGCGGGCGCTGGGCATCAGCGAGGAAGACGTGGTCAAGAAGGTCATGCTGAAGGACACGGTCGACGGCGAGTTCACCACCGTGCAGGACGTGGCCGAAGTGGCGCTGCTGTTCGCCAGCTTCGAATCGAACGCGCTGACCGGGCAGTCGCTGGTCGTCAGCCACGGCTGGTTCATGCAGTAAGGGCCGGCCGCGCAAGCGACGCAATCGCCATGGATTCGGTATCGCAATTCGCACTGGGCGCCGCACTGAGCGTGGCCGTGATGGGCCGGCGCACCAGCGTGTGGAAAGCGGCGCTGTGGGGCGGCGTGTGCGCCACGCTGCCCGATCTGGACGCCTTCATCGACCATGGCGACCCGATCAGCAATGTCACGCTGCATCGCGCGCAGAGCCACTCGCTGTTCTATCTGAGCCTGCTCGCGCCGCTGCTGGCCTGGCCGATCGCACGGCTGCACGGCGAAGGCGCGCAGTGGCGGCGCTGGTGGCTGGCGCTGTGGCTGGCGCTGGTCACCCACCCGCTGCTCGATCTGATGACGGTCTACGGCACGCAGCTGGCGCGGCCCTTCACCGACCATCCGTATGCGGTGGGCAGCATCTTCATCATCGACCCGCTGTATACGCTGCCCTTGCTGATCGGGCTCGCCATCACGCTGTCGGCGCGCTCGCCACGCCGGCTGCGCTGGAACCAGGCCGGATTGGCGCTGAGCACCGCGTACCTGGCCTGGAGCCTGATCGCGCAGCAGCACGTGATCGGCGTGGCGCGCCAGTCGCTGCAGGCGCAGGGACTGCCGGCCGGGCAACTGCTGGTGACGCCCACCGCCTTCAACACGGTGCTGTGGCGCGTGCTGGCCGTCACGCCCGACGGTTACGTCGAAGGCTTCCATTCGCTGCTCGACGGTGAGCGGCGCATCGCCTTCGAGCACTTCCACGTCGACCCCGGGCTGTACGGCGCACTGAAGGAACAGCCCAGCGTGGCGCGCATCGCCTGGTTCAGCCAGGGCTTCTTCAAGCTGGCGCAGGCCGGCACGCAGGTCAGCGTCACCGATCTGCGCATGGGCCAGGAGCCCTACTACAGCTTCAATTTCATCATCGCCCAGCAGCGGGCCGGCGACTGGGTGGCGGTGCCGCCGCGCTTCATCAGCCAGCGCGTGGATATCGGCGCCGGGCTGCGCTGGCTGTGGCGGCGCATGTTGGACGCATCGGTGCCGCCGTTCGGGCAGGCCGGGGCGGTGAACGCTGCGCCGGCATGACGCCGGCAGCGGCGGCAACGCCAGGCATCGACGGCAGCGGCAGCGGTATCGGCAAGCAGCGACAGCGGCGCTACGCCTCGACGGCTTCGGCGTAGCGCGCCCGCCGGCACGCTCATTCCTTGTGCAGCGGCCCCGAATCGCCGCCCAGATCGACGTCGGTCTCAACGTTGACCGGCGGCGGCGCGATCTCGGTCTCGGGCTCGGTCGCCGCCTCGTCGACGCCCTCTTTCATGTCGTCGGGGTCGACCGGCTTGCGCAGATGCGGCGGCAGATGCCGTGGCGCCGGCCCGCGGCCGGCGGTGAAAAGCGCGACGCGATGCATGGCAAAAACCTCCTGTGCACCGCCATACCATAGCAAACACCGGCCCCGATACCGTGCCGCCGCCGCAAAAAACCACACCTCAGGCAGCGGATCGGCGGTATCCGCGCGACAATAGCGGCTGACGGTCCGCCGGCTCATCATCGATCCGGCGGGCCGCCTTTCGTTTCGGAGTTCCGCTTGACCACTGCCCCGTCTGCGCCGGCGCTCAATTCCGCCCTGGCTCCTTTTGCCCACCCGGTGTTCCGCATGCTGTGGACGGTGTGGGTCGCCGCCAACACCTGCATGTGGATGAACGACGTGGCGGCCGCCTGGCTGATGACCACGCTGACCACGTCGCCGATGATGGTGGCACTGGTGCAGACCGCCTCGACGCTGCCGGTGTTCCTGCTGGGCCTGCCCAGCGGCGCGCTGGCCGACATCCTCGACCGGCGGCGCTACCTGATCATGACCCAGGTCTGGGTGGCGATCACCGCGCTGCTGCTGTGCCTGGCGATCCTCAGCGACGGCATCAGCGCGCCGCTGCTGCTGATGTTGACCTTCCTGAACGGCATCGGGCTGGCGATGCGCATGCCGGTCTATTCGGCACTGATGCCCGAGCTGGTGCCGCGCCCGCAATTGCCGCAGGCGATGGCGCTGAACGGCATCGCGATGAACGTGTCGCGAATCATCGGCCCGATCATCGCCGGCGCGCTGATCGCCAGCATCGGCACTGCCTACGTGTTCGTGCTGAACATGGTGATCTCGGCGCTGGCCACGCTGGTGCTGGTGCGCTGGCGCCGCGAGCAGAAGGTCAGTTCGCTGCCCGGCGAGCGCTTCCTGGGCGCGATGCGGGTCGGCGTGCAGTACGTGCGGCAATCCACCCGCATGCACGCGGTACTGTTGCGCATCAGCGTGTTCTTCCTGCAATCGAGCGCGCTGCTGGCGCTGCTGCCGCTGCTGGCGCGGCAGATGCACGGCGGCAACGCCGGCACCTTCACCGTGCTGCTGGCGTCGATGGGCATCGGCGCGATCGCCGCGGCGCTGCTGATGCCGCGCGTGCGCCACCGGCTCACGCGCGACCAGATCGTGCTGTACGGCAGCATGACCGAGGCCACGGCCGCGGTCATCGTCGGTTTTGCGCCGAACGCCTACGTGGCCAGCCCGGCGATGATGATCGCGGGCCTGGCCTGGCTGGCGGTGGCCAACTCGGTATCGGTATCGGCGCAGCTCGCGCTGCCCGACTGGGTGCGCGCGCGCGGCATGGCCATCTACCAGATGACGATGATGGGCAGCAGCGCGATCGGCGCGGCGCTGTGGGGCCAGGTGGCGACGCTGAGCAACCTGCGCACCAGTTTGGTGCTGGCCGCCATCGCCGGCGTGACCGTGCTGTGGGCGACCCGTTCGTTCAAGGTCGGGGGCATCAGCGAAGACCTGACCCCGCAGCTGCCCGTGCAGATGCCCACGCTGGCCGAGCCGCTGGAAGACCAGCGCGACGGCCCGGTGCTGGTGATGATCGAATACCGGATCGACCCGGCGCGCTCCGAAGAATTCCGCGAAGTGAT
Source organism: Burkholderiales bacterium (assembly GCA_017307915.1). Taxonomy (GTDB): domain Bacteria; phylum Pseudomonadota; class Gammaproteobacteria; order Burkholderiales; family Burkholderiaceae_E; genus Zeimonas. The sequence goes on from JAFKGG010000366.1 coordinate 95,270, forward strand.
GAAGGAAACCCGGCGCAGCCGCCTGCAACAGGGCGCGCTGTCGTGGGAGTTGTTTCGCGATACGGTGCAGCCGGGCCGCTTCATCGAATACATCGTCGATGAATCCTGGGTCGAGCATCTGCGCCGCTTCGATCGCGTCACCGCCGGTGACGTGGCGCTGCGCGACCGCCGACGATCGTTCCACATCGGCGAGGGCCTGCCGATAGTCACGCGTTGCATCGCCGAGCCGATGGATCGCAACTGACGCGGCCCGCAGCTGGAACCCATATTCCATCAAGCACCCATGCCCGTTTCGCCGCAACTGCGTCAGTTCATCGACCTGGTCAAGCACTCGGGCCTGTTCGACGGCACCTGGTATCTGCAGCAGTACCCTGACGCGGCCGCGTCGGGCATGGACCCGGTCGAGCACTATCTGCGCGTCGGTGCGCGCCAGTTGCGCGACCCTAGCCCAAGGTTCAGCACGCGCCATTACCTCACCACCAATCCCGACGTGGCATCGGCCGGCGTCGATCCGCTGTGCCATTACATCGTGCACGGGGCCAAGGAAGGGCGCACGCCGCTGCCGCAGACCATCACGATGGCGCGGCAGGCCGACCGCGTCGACGTGATCGTGCCGGTATTCAACGCGCCCGACGACGTGCGCCGCTGCCTGCAGGCACTGCGCACGCGCGACGATGGTTTCAGCCTGCGCGTGATCGTCGTCAACGACGGCTCCGATGCCGCCACCAGCGCGTGGCTGCGCGAGTTCTGCGCGGCGCACGGCGATCGTTTCACGCTGATCGAGCACGAGCAGAACCTGGGTTACACGCAGGCGGTCAACAACGGGCTGCGGGCCGCGTCGGCACCTTATCTGGTGACGCTCAATAGCGATACGATCGTCACGCGCGGCTGGCTCAAGGGCCTGCTGCGCTGCCTCGAATCCGATCCGCGGCTGGGCATCGTCGGCCCGCTGTCGAACGCGGCGAGTTGGCAGAGCGTGCCGCAGCTGCGCGGCGCCGACGGCCAGTTCGTGGTCAACGAGCTGCCGGCCTCGACCAGCCCCGATGCGATGGCGACGCTGGTGGCGGCAGCGTCGGAGCGCCGTTATCCGCGGCTGCCGTTCCTGAACGGCTTCTGCCTGCTGATGCGGCGTACCGTGGTCGACGCGATTGGCGCCTTCGACGAAGAACGCTTTCCGCTGGGCTACGGCGAGGAAAACGACTTCTGCCTGCGCGCTGCCGACGCCGGCTTCGAGCTGGCGGTGGCCGACGACACCTATGTGTTCCATGCCAAGTCGCGCAGCTTCGGCCATGAACGGCGCGAGGAACTGTCGGCGCAGGGCGACCAGGCGCTGCGTGCGCGGCACGGCGCGGCCCGCATCGATGCGCTGCTGGCGCAAACCCGGCACAACGCGGTGCTCGACGGCGTGCGTGCACGGCTTCAGGAACGGCTGGCGGCGCACGATGCCGGCGCCGGCGACGACGACCTGCTGGCCACGCCTATCCTGTTCCTGCTGCCGGCCAAGGGCGGCAGCGGCGGCGCCAACTCGGTGGTGCAGGAAGCGGCGGCGATGCGCCAGCTCGGCGCACCGGTGAACGTGGCCGTACCCACCGCCGGGCGCGCCGAGTTCATCGCCTGCTATGGCGACATGGCCGGTATCGACGAGCTGGTGATCGGCTTCACCGACGGCGATCTGGTCGAGCTGGCGCGGCGCTATGCCGTCGTGGTCGGCACGATCCACCATTCGATGCCGCTGGTACGGCGCATCATCGATGCCTGTCCCGGCATCGTCGCCGGCTATTACGTGCAGGATTACGAGCCGCTGTTCTTCGCCGAGCAATCCGAAGTGTGGCGCCAGGCGCGCGCTTCCTACACGCTGGTCGAAGGTGCCGTGCTGTTCGCCAAGACGCGCTGGCTGGCCGACAAAGTGCGCGCCGAACACCCTGGCCTGGTGGTGCACAAGGTGCAGCCGAGCATCGACCTGGACGTGTTCAAGCCGGCGCCGCGCGCGGCGGGTGAGCGCATCCGCCTCGCGGCGATGATCCGCCCGACCACGCCGTATCGCGGGCCGCAGCGCACGCTCGACGTGCTGGCGCGCGTGGCGGCGGCGTCGCCCGACGCGATCGAACTGCACGCGTTCGGCTGCAGCGACGGCGAGCTGGCGCTGATGGCGCGACCGGCGGGGATGCCGCTGGTCAACCACGGCTTCCTGAAGCGGCGCGAGGTGGCGCGGCTGCTGGCCGGTTGCGACGTGTTCATCGATCTTTCCGATTACCAGGCCTTCGGCCGCACGGCGCTGGAAGCGATGGCCTGCGGCTGCGCGGCGATGGTCACCTGCCACGGCGGTTCCGACGAATACGCGATCGACGGCATCAATGCGCTGGTGGTCGACAGCTTCGACGTCGACGAGTGCGCGCAACGGCTGCAGCAGCTATGCGAAGATCGCGCGCAGCTGCGCCGGTTGCAGGTCGAAGGGCTGATGACGGCCTCGCGCTATCCGCTGCGCGCAGCGATCGTTTCCGCACTGAAGGTGCTGAATTCGGCGCTGCACGCACGGCGGCAGCAGGCGCGGCCGGCACAGGCAGCGCTACGGGAAGGCCGATGAACTCGCTCGATCTGGGACCGGCATGGGCCGGCAACACCGTCAACAATGTGATCTTCCGCCATCATGGGCTGATCACGCGCGACCGTTTCCAGTTCGCGGCCTTCTATCGCGACGAGCGCCAGCTGCGGCTGGTGCGGCGCGACCTGGCCAGCGGCGAGCTGCAGACTTTCGACCTGCAAGGCCAGTATCGGCTGCAGGATGCGCACAACAGCATCAGCCTGGGCATCGACCGGCAGGGCTTCCTGCACCTGGCTTATGACCAGCACGACACGCGGCTGCGCTACCGGCGCTCGACGCGGCCCTTATCGGTGGCCGGCTGGAGCGGCGAGCTGCCGATGTCCGGCCAGCACGAGCAGCACGTGACCTATCCGGCGTTCATCGTGCAGCCGGGCGACCGGCCGCTGCTGCTGCTGTATCGCGACGGCAATGCCGAGCGCGGCGTGACGCGCCTCAAGGAATACGCCGAAACCGGCTACTGGTTCGACCGCGAGACGCCGATCCTGTCGGGCGCGCAGCAGCAGCCGTGGACCAGCAACGCGTACTGGAACCATCCGGCCATCGGCCGCGACGGCAGCCTGCATCTGTCTTTCGTCTGGCGCACGCATCTGCTGGGCGACGAGCGCCGCGTCAACAACATCGATGTCGACTATGCGCGCTCGCCCGACCAGGGCCGCACCTGGTTCTCGTCGCGCAAGCGGCCGCTGCGCACGCCGATCACGCAGGTGAATTCGGAAACGGCGCTGGCCGTCTCGCCGGGTTCGAACCTGATCAATCAGTGCAGCATGGCGCTGGACAGCCATGACTGCCCGCACGTCGCGTTCTATGCCGATGACCCCGACGGCGTGCCGCAGTATCAGCATTTGTGGTTCGACGGCCGGCAATGGCGGCACCATTTTGTATCGCAGCGCACGCAGCCGTTCGTGCTGGCCGGCCAGGGCACCTTGCAGATTCCGATCAGCCGGCCCGAGATCGTGATCGACAATGATGATTGCGTCTATCTGATCTATCGCGGCGATCTGAGCGGCGACCGCATGGTGGCGCAGCGGCTGGCGCCGCCGCACTACGAACCCGACGCCGCCGCGGTACGCGCGCTGTGGCCCGAGCCGCTGGGCTTTGCCGAGCCGGTGATCGACCGGCTGCGCTGGCAACGCGAGCGCGTGCTGACGCTGCAGATCCAGAAGTGCCTGCAACCGCCGAACGAAGGCGCGGCAGCGCCGGTCTACGAACCGCTGCGGCTGGTCGATTGGCGGCTGGGCGAACTGTTCAGTACGGGTACCTGATGCAAACCACCTTCTGGCTCGCCACCTACGTCGTCAGCGGCGCCCTGATCGGTTTTCTGGCCGGCCTGCTCGGTATCGGCGGCGGCATGACGCTGGTGCCGGTGCTGTCGGCGCTGTTCGCCGCGCAGGCGCTGGCGCCGGACCACACCGTGCACCTGGCGCTGGGCACCGGGATGGCCTCGGTGATGTTCACTTCCAGCGCCAGCGTGCGCGAGCATCACCGCCATGGCGCGGTCGACTGGCGCATCGTGAGCCGGCTGGCGCCCGGCATGGTGGCCGGCTCGCTACTGTCGACGCTGGCCTCGGGCTGGCTGCCGCAGCGCGTGCTGGCGCTGGCCTTCGCGGCGATCGTGTTCGTGGGTGCCACGCAGATTCTGCTCGGGCGCAAACCCGCGGCCAGCCGCGCACTGCCCGGGCCGGTGGCGCTAACCGCGATCGGCCTGGTGATCGGCGCGCTGTGCGGGCTGGTCGCCGCCGGCGGCACCTTCCTGACCGTGCCGCTGATGCTGTTCTGCGGCGTGCCGATGCATACGGCGATCGGCACGGCAGCGGCGCTGGGCATTCCCACTGCCGTGATCGGCACGATCGGTTACATCTGGAGCGGCTGGTACGTCGCCGACCTGCCGCCGTACACGCTGGGTTTCGTGCTGCTGCCGGCGCTGGCGGCGCTGGTGCTGGCCAGTATCCTGACGGCGCCGATGGGGGCGCGCTTCGCGCATCGGCTGCCGGTCGCCACCTTGAAGCGCGTGTTCGCTTGCCTGCTTTATCTGCTGGCGGCCAAAATGGCGATCGCGTACTGGTAGAACAAAACATGGCGGGCGCACCGAACCGGCGCCGCGCAAAAAAAAGAAAGGTTCTTCATGAAGCTTCCGGCTGCCGCTGGCGGCGGGAAGGATTTCATGAAGAACCCGAAAGGCGCCGCTCATCGCGGCGCTGGGGGATGGACAAACTTGCTGATTCGGGGGAGTACGCCCTCGCCGGTAGCCCTCGCCAGAGGCCCTCAGGCGGCGCGCCGACGCAGCGGCGCGTTCGATTCGGCGGGCGCGTAATCAAATTCGAGCCGGCTTAGCGCACGCTCGAAATGCTGGCGTTGCGCGACCGCGTACTGCTCCAGACGCCGGCCGCCCCAGACGCCGGCCAACTGCGTGGGCGAAACGCCCTGCAGCTCGGCCGCGCCCTGGCCATACGGGCGAATCGTGATGGCGCACAACATGTACAGGCCGACGCGGCGATCGGCACGCGAAGCGCTCTCCATCGTCGGCGCGTGATAGGCATACATCGCCAATGATGTCTGCCCTGTCTCGTCGCGCTCGCTGCCTTCCGGCTGGACGACACCGGCAATCACGAACCCCTCTCGTTCCAGCTCCTTGCGCAGCAGGGCGCAAGCGCGCTCAACGGGTAGCTCGATCGTGAATCGTACGGGTAACGCTTCCACCTATCACTCCCTTCATCGATCGGTCAACGATGGGGGCAATCATGAGCGCGGCGGCTTAGGGCAAGCTTAAGAACTTAAGAAATTACCTTAAGAGTCGCGCGTCATGAGTGGCCTGCCGTGCTGTCGCCCCCAGCAAGCCAGACGCCCGGGCGAAAAGAGGCGCCTGCGCGCCTCTTTTGCCGATCGTCAGACCCTCCGATCGCGCGATCTGCACGATCCGCCGATCTTCAGCTGATCGCCAGCCGCCGCGCCGCCGGTGCGGCCTTCTTCGGCAACGTCAGCGACAGCACGCCGTTTTCGAACTTGGCCACGGCATTGGCCTCGTCGATTTCCGACCCGAGCGCAAAGCTGCGCGACACCGAGCCGTAATAGCGTTCGCTGCGCAGAACGCGTTCGCCTTCTTTCTTCTCGCTCTCGCGCTTGACCTCGGCGCTGATCGACACGCGATTGCCGTCGATCTGCACGTGGATGTCTTCCTTCTTCACGCCGGGGATCTCGGCCTGTACGCTGTAGCCGGCATCGGTTTCGCTGACGTCCAGACGCAGGTCGACACCGCGCTCGCCGTTCTTCACCGGAGCGGTCATCAGACCGCGGAACAGTTCGGGAAACACATCGGCAAACGGGTCATACACAGACAGTCGAGCCATGATTCGCAACCTCCTGATTGGTAGTGGATAGCCACCAGATCGGGCTGCCGAGGCGGTTTTCAAGCCCCTGCGCCGCACCGCGCCGGTACCCCATCGGCTGGGCCCACCCTTCAGATGAGTGCGTCGTAAAGCAGTTTCAAGCCCGTCAACATCAGCGCCCAGGTAGCGACGCGCACGAAGGTCGAGGGCTTCATCCAGCGCAGCAGTCTCAGGCCGAGGAAATAGCCGACCGGCGTGGCCGGCAGCAGCATCATCGAGGTGGCCAGGTTGGTGGTGTCGATCAGGCCGAGCCAGGCGTACGGCACCACCTTGACGAAATTCACCGCGGTGAAGAACCAGGTCATCGTACCGACGAAGATCATCGGCTCGAGCCGCAGCGGCAGCATCAACTGCAGCATCGGCGGGCCACCGGCATGCGAGATGAAGCTGG
>JAFKGG010000195.1 GCA_017307915.1 Burkholderiales bacterium
TAGCCATCGGCGGGGCTGCGGGCGACCGCTGCCATAGCCGGCCTGCCGCCGGCGGCCCGCCGGTTCATCACGATCCCCGTCTGCTTGAGCTCGGTCATCATCCGTTGCGCAACGTAGCGCACGACGAGATCGCTGGTGCCGCCCGGCGGAAAGCCGATGACGATCTGGATCGGCTTGCTGGGATAGTGGGATTGGGCTCGTACGCCGGGCGCTGCCATGACGGCGGCGCACGATCCTGCGGCCTTGATCAGGACTCTGCGCGGAATTGAAATCATTGAGTTGTCTCCGGATCGATTCTCTCCAGCGCCACGTCTGGAATCGTTCGGATGATGAGACGCATCGGCAGTCACCGCGTGTCCCTTCCGAGGGACGCAAGGCCGCAATGCGCCGAAGCGCGATGTCCCTCGCCTGGGGACATACCCGATGAATGCCGAGAGCTAGAGTGCAGCACACGGTCATCGAGAAATCAGGAGCGCCAGTTGGAACGTTTTCCGCCCATCCCGCCATCCCGGCGCACGGCCGAACAGCAGGCGCTGTGCGATCACTACCAGGCGGGTTGGCGTGCGCAATTGCGTTCGCCGGATGGGCGTCTGGGCGGCACGCTGGACACGCTGCTGCGCAGCCCGTCCTTGGCTCGGCGCGTGTCGGATCTGACCGACTATTTCCGCAATGGCACCAGCCTCGATCAGCGCATCAATGAGTTCGCCATTCTGATCGCGGCGCGTCTGCACGACTCGCAATACGAATGGGCGGTGCACAGCCAGTGGGCCTTGCAAGCCGGGCTCGATCGACGGCTGGTGACAGCGCTTGGCGAGGGGCGCGAGCCGCAGTCGCTGCAAGCGGATGAACGGGCGGTCTATGCGCTGCTGATGGAACTGGCGCGCACGCAGACCGTCGGCGCCGCTACCTTCGAGCAAGCCAGGGCCGTGTTCAGCGAGCAGCAACTGGTGGATCTGGTCGTGGTGTTTGGCGCCTACCGGATGATCGCCGGCTTGCTGGCGCTGGCTGACGTGCAGCCTGCGCAGGCCGTCACGCCTGCGCTGACGCCGCAAGGAATCGACGACGCTGCGCGTTCGCACAGCGGGCTTTGAACTGGAATCAACCGGTATTCAGGGAAGCATTGATGAGCAACAGCGACTACAGACACATCGGCGTGCATCCGGTCTCCGCGGCCCTGGGCGCGGAGATCACCGGCGTGAACATCGCCAAGGGCCTGAGTGACGAGCAATTCGAGGAAATCCGCAGGGCGTTCTTCGAGAATCTCGTGATCATGATCCGCGACCAGGATCTCAGCGAGGAACAGCAGTGCGAGTTTGCCGCGCGCTTCGGCAAGCTGACCAAAAGCGCCGGCTTGAAGGGGGACAACCCCATCTTCATGGTCACCAAGTCGGCCGACGATCGCGGCAACAACATCGGTGGGCATTGGCACGCCGACGGCACGCAGATGGAGCACGCGCCGCTCGGCAGCGCGCTGTATGCGATGCAGGTGCCGCCCTACGGCGGCGACACGATGTTCTGCAATCTGTACATGGCCTATGAGTTGCTGTCGCCAGGCATGAAGGCGATCGCCGAGCAACTGATCGTCGTGCACAGCGGCAAGCTGGCATACAGCGGCAAGGGACACGTGGTGCAGGATCTGCTCGATCGCCGGGCAGATATGTACGACTTCGAGGCCGGGCGCATCGACTCGGAACACCCGCTGGTTCGCATCATTCCCGAGACCGGCCGGAAGGTGCTGTATGCGCCTTCGCCGATGGCCTATTACTTCAAGGACATGTCGATGCAGGACAGCGAGCCTTTGCTGCGCTACTTCCAGCATATCGCCGAGCGGGCGGAATTCACCTGCCGCTTCCGCTGGACGAAGGGCGCGCTGCTGTTGTGGGACAACCGGGCCACCTATCACTACGCGCTCAACGACTACTACGGATGGGACCGCATCATGCGGCGCGTGCAGATCGAGGGAGAGCGTCCGTTCGGTCCGGCCAAGCCGGCGATGGAGCCGGTGTCGTCGCCGTTTGCTGCGGTGCGCGCGGCCGACCCGGTGGTGCGCTGAACCATGCCGACCATCGACAAGCAGCCGCAGCGCGGCGCGCCGCCGCGGCCTGGCCCCGGCCTGACGCCGAGGATGCTGAATCACGCCGCGTGGGTCACCCACGACGCGGCGCAGACGGCGGATTTCTATACCCGGATCATGGGCATGGAGTTGGCCAGCACGGTGTTCGACGATCACGTGCCGTCGACCGGGCACGAGATCCCGTACTTTCACATCTTCTTTCGCATGGGCGATGGTTCCACGCTGGCCTTCTTCGAAGCGCCCGGCGTGCCGCCGCCGGCCGAGTCCACGCATCCCGCTTACGACGTCTTCAACCACGTTGCCTTGCAGGCGCGCGATCAGGACGAAGTGCTGCAATGGCATCAGTGGCTGACGTCGCAGGGCATTCCGGTCGTCGGCCCGGTCGATCACAAGGGACTGATTCTTTCGATCTATTTCCATGATCCCTCGGGCCTTCGGCTCGAGATCACGACGCCGCTGGACAAGGAGTGGAACCGCCACACCGATAAAGGCTATGCCGACCTGAAGCGCTGGGTCGAGTGCAAGCAGAAGGCGCAGGCCGAAGGGCGCGACGTGCCCAAGGCGCTGATCGAGATGATCCGAACGACGCGGAGACGATATGAGCACGAGCACGACGCGGATTGACCCGGCCATGTCCGGCGCGAGTGGGGCATGAGCATGCTGGAAGTCCGCCTGGCCCATCTGTTCACGGTGAAGATCGATTGCGACGGCCCCATGCACTACATGGGCACAGTTCCGCAAGGCTACGGCCGACGCATGGTGGTGCCCACCGGGGGCCGCTTCGAAGGCACGCGACTGCGCGGCGAGGTGCTACCCGGCGGCGCCGATTCGGTGATCGAACGCGCCGATGGCGGCTTGCTGCTCGACGTTCGCCTGGCCCTGAAGACCGATCGTGGCGATCTCGTCTACATGACCTACGTCGGCCGCAGGAACGGGCCGCCCGAGATCATGCAGAAGATCCTGCGTCGTGAGCCGATCGAACCCGGCACTGACTATTTCCGGGTGGCCGCGCAGTTCGAAACCGGCTCGGCCGATCTTCGCTGGCTCAACGACATCATCGCCGTCGGCACCGGTACACGGGAACCGAACGGCCCCAGATACGACATCTACGAGGTACTTTGATGCAGGCACGGCCGAATTGCGTGAAGGATCATGTGGTCATCCTGACCGGCGCGGCGGCGGGAATAGGCCGTTCGCTCGTCGAGGCGCTGCTGCGCCATGGCGCGAGCGTGGTGGCCGCCGATCTGGACCAGGCCAGGCTCGATGCCTTGCAGGAAGAGATGCATAGCGAAGCGCTCGCCTGCGTCGCCATCGACGTCGGCGAGGCCGGCAGCGGCGACCGCTTGGTCGACACGGCCCTGTCCCGCTTCGGGCGCCTGGATGCGGTGATCAACAATGCCGGCTTGGGCCGCTACCAGATCAAGAACGACGTCTTCCAGAACCCGCCCAAATTCTGGGAGGCCAATGACGCGCAGTGGGAACGGCTGATGCGGGTCAACGCGAACGCGGTGTTCTTTCTCATGCGCGCCGCCATCGCGCACATGATGCGCCAGAAGCGCGGGCGCATCGTCAATGTGACCACCTCGATGGACTCGATGGTACGAGGCGGCATGTCGCCCTACGGTCCGACCAAGGCCGCAGCCGAGGCCTTGAGTTCGGTCGCGGCCCTGGATCTCGAAGGCACGGGCGTAACCGTGAACGTAGTGGTTCCCGGCGGGCCCACCGATACCGGCTTCATTCCGGATCACGTACCGATCGTGCGCGACAAGCTGCTGCGACCGGAGGTCATGGTCGCGCCGGTATTGTGGCTGCTGTCCGACGAGGCAAGCGCGGTCACCGGCATGCGCTTCAGAGCCAACCTGTGGAACGAGAACGATCCGGTGCAGGACGCGATCGCCAGGTCGGGTCAGCCGGTCGGATGGCTGGAGCAGGGGCGTGGCCAGATGGCCACCGACGTCATCGTCTTCACGTGACGGTCGAGAATTCGCAGATAACAGGAGGGACAACCATGAACCGTCGTGACTTCGTCCGTTCCGCCGCGGCTGGTGCCGCCGCGGCGGCCGCGCCCGGACTGGCGCAGGCGCAGGCCAATTACATTCGTCTTCTGCTGTCTTCGTCGCCCGGCGGCACGGCCGACGCGCTGTTCAGGGTGATGGAAGAGCCCTTGCGGGCAGCCCTCGGCTCACCGGTCATCATGGAGTACAAGCCCGGTGCCGGCGGCATCACGGGCCACATGGAAGTTTCGCGCGGCCCGCGCGACGGCTCGCTGCTGGGGTACGCATACAGCGGCCCGATGTCGACGATTCCCATCCTGCGACCCGAACTCGGATTCGATCCGCGCCGGGATGTGATGCCGGCAGCGATGATCATGAAGACGCCGGTGGTGTTCATGGCCAATCCAAAGGTGCCCGGCAACGACATGGCGGCGATCCTCGAATACGCCAAGTCCAGGCCGCAAGGCATCAACTGCGGCAATTCGGGAATGGGCTCGGCCGGCCACATCACGGCGGTCTACTTCGCCAGCCGGACCGGCATGAACACGATCCACGTGCCCTACAAGGGAAACGGGCCGGCCGTGCAGGCCCTGGTCGGCGGCGAGATCGAGTTGGTGTCTGCCGTCACGTCGAGCGCGATCAATACCCTGGCGAGCTCGGGGCGCATCAAGATCGTCGGTGTCGCCTCGGCAGAGGCTTCACCCGTGGTGCCCGGCGTTGTACCCATCTCGAAGCTGATACCGGGCTTCACGTCGGAAGTCATGCACGGCGTAGTGGCGCCCGCCGGCACGCCCGACGAGGTGGTGAGGCGGGTGAATGCGGCGTTCGTGAAGGTACTGTCTGACAAGAACATCCAGGAGCGGTTCCTGGCCAACAGTTGCGTTGCGATGCCTGGAACGCCTGCGCAGTATGCGCAGGCGATCGCCGCCGAGTTCGATCAATGGCAGGCAGTGATCCGCAAGTCCGGCATCAAGATGGAGTGATCGGGCCGGCGTCGCCGGGCCTTACTGCACGCTCGGCTGATCCTCTTCCGGATCGTAGGGCCGTGCCCCGCGCTTGACCTCGGCCATGTCGAGCTGCCGCACCTGCTCGAGGATGTTCTCCACCGCACCCTTGGGCAGCGCTCCGGCCTGCTGGAACACGATCACCTGTTCGCGGAAGATCATCAGCGTCGGGATCGAGCGGATGCCGAAATGGCCGGCCAGATCCTGCTCTTCGTCGGTGTTGACCTTGACGCACTTCACGTCGGGGTTTTCGTCTGCCACCTGCTCGAACACCGGCGCGAAGCCGCGGCAGGGGCCGCACCAGGGCGCCCAGAAATCGATGATGACGATGTCGTTGTCGGTGACGGTGCTGTCGAATTTGTCGGCGGTGAGTTCTTCCACGGCCATGGCGGGGCTCCGTTGGGATGGTTCCGGGGGAGCGTTGCGCGCATGACCGGATGGGGTTGGCGATCGGATCGATCGAATGCCAGCCAGTCTACCTCGCCGGCGTTTTCCGGCTGGTGGCCCAGGGCTTTTGCCGGGCGCTCTTCAATCGCGGATGATCTGCTCGACCGGAAACCCGTACGACTGAGCCTTGGCCAGCAGCGCATCGATCTTGGCTCGATCGGCCGAAGGTGTGCGCGACAGGATCCATAGATACTCGCGTCCGGCCTCGCCCACCATCGCCAGGCTGTAGTCGGGCTCGACGTCGATCACGCGATAGTCGGCCCACACGTGCGGCAGCCAGCTCAGCCATGCCGGCGCGAAACGTACTTCGAGGCGGCCGGCGTCGGCATCGACGACGCGCGCCACGCCTTCGGCGCTGATCGTGCCTTGCGAGGTGCGGCAGCGGTTGCTTACTGCGATCGTGCCGTTGGTTTGCAGCGCGTAGTTGGCGGTGACGTCGCCGATGCAGCGCTGCTGGAACTGATTCGGCAGGCGTGCCACTTCATGCCAGGTGCCCAGGTAGCGGTTCAGGTCGAAGTTCGGCGGCTCGGGCAGGTCTTCGGAGGCGATGGCTGCAATCGAGATTGTGGCGAGGGTGGTGGAGAGGGCGGCAATGTATGACATGATCGATTTCTCCGGCAGGCCAAAGCACGGATCCGGATTGACATCAGCAAGCGGCAGGCCCGTGCCGACCGGCGCCGCGGGGTGGCGATTCAGGGCGTCGCGTTGCCGCCCCGGCTGGGGCAGTGCCGGCTCAGGCCACCAGCGCCGACGGTGTCGCCTGGGGCGGCAGATAGCGCACGCGGCCGGGCCGCGCGCGTAGCGCGCGCCACCAGTGGCGCGCCGACAAGCCGTGGGGTTGCGTGCCGATCGGCCAGCGCAGGCCGCCGCCGCTCAGCTCGAGCACGCTGGCGTGATCGGCTTCGATGATGGCCAGCGCATCGGTGCGCAGGATGTAATGCTGGCCGGCGCCGATAAAGACGTCTTCGGGCAGATTTTCCTCGGTCAGCCAGAGCCGGCCCGAGATGGCGCGCACCTGCGCGCCGCGCGCGGCGGTCAGCCGCAGCGTGCCGCCGCGCGGAAGCTGCAGGGAAAGCGCGGAAGCCACGACGCGCATGATCCGCTCCTGAAGGTGTTGACCGCGGCGCGACGCGAGATGCAGCGCCTGCGGAATCAGATCATCGGTGCCGACCGGGCTGCTGCACAAGCGAGATATTGAGCTGGTATCGTTTAGTTTTATTAAACGAACTGCTTAACGCTGAGCGCCGCGATGAAACTGCCCCCGCTGAACGCCGTGCGCGCCTTCGACGCCGCGGCCCGGCACCTGAATCTGCGCCACGCGGCCGCCGACCTGTTCGTGACCCCGGGCGCCGTCAGCCAGCAGATCCGTCAGCTCGAAGACTGGCTCGGCGTGCGCCTGTTCGAGCGGCAGGCGCGCGGCCTGGCGCTGACCGAGGCCGGCCAGCAGTTCCACGCCACGGTGGGGCGTGCGCTGAAGTCGATCGCGCAGGCGGCCGAGCGCGTACAGCCCGACCACAACACGGTGACGATCAGCGTGCTGCCGACGATCGCCGCGCGCTGGCTGATGCCGCGGCTGGATTCGTTCACGCGCCGCTATCCGCTGGTGCAGGTGCGCGTCGACGCGAACATCGCGCTGGCGCAGTTCGACGGCGATGGCGTCGATCTGGCGATCCGCCACGCCAGCGTGGCGCCTGCCGGGCTCGAATCACGGCCGCTGTGCCGTGAGGCGATGTACCCGGTGTGTTCGCCCGCCTATCGCGACGCGCACGTGCGCGATGGCCGCTTGCTGCCCGACGTGCGCCTGCTGCATGAGACCTGGCCGCGTGCCTCGGGCGAATACTGGCTGCACTGGCTGGACGAGCAGCGCTATCAGCACATCGATGCGGCGCGCGGGCTGTATTTCAGCCACGAGATGCTGGCTGCCGATGCCGCCGCGCGCGGCCAGGGCGTGGCGCTGACCAACCAGTTGCTGACCGCCGATGCGCTTGCGCGCGGCGAGCTGGTGGTGGCGGTGCCGCAGCCGCTCGTCACCGGCAAATCATATCTGCTGGTATGGCCCGAGCGGTCGCTGCGCGAATCGGTGCGCGGCTTTCGCGACTGGCTGGTCGAAGCCTTTGCCGACGCGGTGCGCGAAGCCGGGCAGGTGCTGGGAGAGGTCGAGGCGCTTGAGCGCAGCAGGCGGTGAGCCTGCCGGCGCCGGGGCGATGCCGCCGCGGCGCCGCGGTCATCGAAGCGGTTTCAGGCGTCGAGCAGGCTGCGCAGCATCCACGCCGTTTTTTCGTGCACGTCCAGCCGTTGCGTCAACAGGTCGGCGGTGGGCTCATCGCTTGCCTTGTCAGCCAGCGGGAAGATGCCGCGCGCCGTGCGCGCCACCGCTTCATGGCCGGCCACCAGCACGCGGATCATGTCTTCGGCCTTGGGCGGCTCGGCCGGCGCGTCGGGCAGCGTGCTCAGCTTGCTGTAGTCGGCGAACGAGCCTGCGGCCGTGTGGCCCAGCGCGCGGATGCGCTCGGCGATCGGATCGACGGCGTTCCACAGCTCGGTGTACTGCTCCATGAACATGTTGTGCAGCGTGTTGAACATCGGACCCGTCACGTTCCAGTGGAAGTTGTGCGTGGTCAGATAGAGCGTGAACGTGTCGGCCAGCAGGCCGTTCAAGCCCTTGGCGATCGCGTTGCGATCCTTTTCGTTGATGCCGATGTTGATGGGCAGCGCGGATTTCGATTTGGCCATGTTGGTTTCCCCGTCACGTGTACGTTGGCTCGTCCCTCAATATTGCCAGATCCTGACAAGGCCGGCATTGCCGGGCGGCCCTTCCAAGTACAATCCGCCGCCATGTTGACAGAACACAAAAACAGGCTGGCCGCGCTGTTCCAGGCCGCGGCCCGCCAGCTCATCGCGCAGGCCGGCATCGAGTTGGTGCCGCCGGTGGTCGAGCTCGACCGGCCCAAGCAGGCCAGCCACGGCGATCTCGCCAGCAATCTGGCCTTGCAGCTGGCGCGGGCGCTGAAGTCCAATCCGCGTCAGGTGGCCGAG
>JAFKGG010000196.1 GCA_017307915.1 Burkholderiales bacterium
GCCGCTCGCCGCCATCAGCAGCACGGCGCCCCAGACCCACGCGAAGAAACGCCGGAACACACCGCGCCACAGCCGCAGGCGCTGCGGCGGTTCGAGCAGTTCGGCGGCGACGGGGCGCAGACAGACGTACGCGAAAAACATGCCGCCGACCCAGATGGCGACGGCCACGATGTGCAGCAACAACCAGGCTTCTCTCATCGTCTCGTTGGCGCGGTGAAGACCCGGGCAGCACGCATCAGAAGCGCGACCCCGGCTGGTTCAGGAACTCGAGCTCGGCCGGCGTCGGCGCGCGGCCGAGGATCTCGTTGCGGTGGGGAAAGCGCCCGAAGCGCTCGATGACCTCATAGTGCCGTTGCGCCCATTGCAGCGCCCCGCCCGCCTGCGCATCGTCGCGCAGCGCACCGAACAGGCGCAGCGATTCGCGCTGCATGGCCAGGTCTTCGGCGTGCTCGAACGGCAGATAGCAGAACCAGCGCTGCAAGGACGACAAACGCGCATCCCAGCCGAGCGCGACGACGCGGCACGCCAGATCGAGCGCCTGCGCATCGCCGGCGAACATGCGCGGCGTATCGCGAAAGCTGTTGCGGGTGAGCTGGTCGAGCACGATGATCAGCGCCAGCGCGCCTTCGGGCGTGCCCGCCCAATCGGTCAGGCGCCCGGCCAGCGCGGCTTCGATCCGCGCGCCGAAGCGTTCGAGGATCTGCTGGTCGAAGGCCGTGTCTTTGGCAAACCACTCGCGGCGCGGCTGGCCGTGCTGTGCGCTGCCGGCAGCGCCGAACCAGAAATCGAGCACCTCGCGCGCCGCCGGGTCGATCGTCGTGTCGGGCATGGCAGGCTCATCCTATAGCGACCCTCCGGGCATCGGGGGGCATTTCGTCGTTGTTATGATACTTGCCCACTCGAAAGGAGCCGACATGGCCGACCTGAACACCCGCTTCGAGCAGGCGGTAGCCGACTCGAAACAACTGCCCGAGCGCCCCGACAACATGACGCTGCTGAAGCTGTATGCGCTGTTCAAGCAGGCCAGCGCCGGCGATGCGCAGGAGCCGCGCCCCGGCGTCACCGACTTCGTCGGCCGCGCCAAGTGGGATGCCTGGCAGACGCTGGCAGGCACATCGCCCGACCAAGCCAAGCAAGAATACATCGCCCTGGTCGAGAGCCTGAAGGAGTAACACCACGCATCGGCGCGCCCTCTTGGCCCCGATCGCGCTCCACCGGCCGGCGACGGCATCGCTGGCCCTCGGCCATGCAGCGCTGCTGCTGGCGCAGGCCGCAATCGCGCTATGGCTGGGCCTGCCCGGGCATCTGAGCACCGATTCGATCATCCAGCTCTACGAAGGGCGCACGCTGCAGCGGCTGTCGTTCAATCCGCCGCTGATGTCGATGCTGCTGGGGGCGTTCGACCGCCTGGGCAACGCCCCGATCGCCTTCGTGCTGCTGTCGCAGGTACTGCTGACGGCAGCGAGCTGGCTGGTGCTGCAGGAGAGCCGGCGCGGCGGCCAGCGCGGCGGCTGGCGCCTGGCGCTGGCGGCGCTGTGCCTGCTGAACCCGGTGGTGCTGATCCACGTCGGCATCGTCTGGAAAGACGTGTTGCTGGGGCATGCCGTCGTGCTGCTGTATCTGCTGATTGCGCGCGCCTGGCGCCGCCGCACGCGCGTCGGCTGGGCCTGGAGCGCGGCGATCGCACTGCTGCTGACGATCGTGCTGGGGGCACGCCAGCAGGGCGCGCTGTTCGCGCTGCCGGCTGCCGTATGGGCGGCCGCGGCGCTGGTGCGAGCCCGCCTGCCGCTGCCCATCCAATCACCAGCCCGCGCCGCAATCGCTCGCTTGGCGCCCCCCTTCGCCGCCGCGTTGCTGGTCTTCGCGCTGCTGCCGCTGGCCGCCAATCGCATCGTCGCGAGCTTGCCGCAGCAAGCGACACCGCAGGCCGTCGACAGCGCCTCGGTGGGCTGGCGCGTGCTGGCGCAGTTCGATCTGGTCGGTATCCTGGCGCATGGCGGCCGGCTGCCCGCTGCCGCGCTGCCGCCACCGGTCGCCGATTCACTGCAAGCCGAGGTGGCGCGCTACACGCCCTATCGCGTCGATACGTTGCGCACCGACAACCGCTATTGGCTGGTGCCGCCGGCGCAGGTAGCGCGTGTCTGGTTCGACGCGATCCGGCTCAATCCACTTGCTTATGCGCAGCATCGCTTCGCACATTTCTTTACCCTGCTCGGACTGGCCGACCGGCAGTCGTGCGTGCCGATACACAGCGGCGTCGGCGGACCGGTAGTGATCGACGGCGCGCCCGCCGACCTGGTCGAACTGCTCGGCCTGCGCACCGGCCCGTATCGCAACAGCGACGAAGTGCAGGACATCGCCCATGCGACGCTGGACACGCCTTTGTACATGCACGCCTTCTACGCCATCGTCATCGCCATGCTGACGGTGCTGCTGGCGAAGCGGCGCGAATTCGTGCTGGCGACGCTGGCCGCATGCTCGCTGGCGTTCCTGGGCAGTTACTACCTGATCGGCATCGCCTGCGATTTCCGCTATGCCTACACGCTGACGGTGGCCACCAGCCTGCTGGCCGCGCAATGGCTGCTGACCGCGCCGGGACCGACAGGCGCGCGGCCGGCAGACGCGGCGAGGCAAGCATCGGATACGCTACCGCTCGGCGGACAGACTGGCGCCGCACAGCATGGGCAGCCGACATGATCAAGGCCCACCTGCACGGCAACCGCACCAGCGCGCAACTGCTGCGCTTCGTCGTCGCCGGTTTGCTGGTCGCCGGCGTCGACGCGGCGCTGTTCATGCTGCTATGGCGGCTCGGCGTGCCACGCGGCGTTGCCAACGTGGCGGCGATGAGCGCCGGCTTCGCGCTCGGTCTGCTGCTGCATCGCCGCTTCACGTTCCGCATCGAACGCGCCATCGACTGGACGATGCTGCGCAACTATGCACTGGTGTTCGCGTTCAACCTGCTGCTGGGCACGGCCAGCCTGATTGCGGCGATGAGCATCGGCGCGCCGGCGCTGGCCGCCAAGCTGCTGTCGATGGCGATCGTGGTGCTCAGCAACTTCGTGCTGTCGCGCCGTTTCGTGTTCACCTCCAGCGTCGCACGCAGGCCGGAATGAACGATCGCCCCGAGCTATGCGCCGTCGTTCCCGCCTATCGCGCCACGCAGCAGGTGGCCAACGTGGTGGCCGGGCTGATGCGCTACGTCGCGCACGTCTTCGTCGTCGATGATCATTGCCCCGACGGCTCGGGTGACGCGGTGGATGCCGCCTTCGGCGCATCGCATCCGCGCGTGACGGTGCTGCGGCTGCCGCGCAACCTCGGCGTCGGCGGCGCGGTGATGGAAGGCTACCGGGCCGCGGCCGCGGCCGGCTTTCGCATCATCATCAAGGTCGATGCCGATGGGCAGATGGATCCGGCCTTCATACCGGCGCTGGCGGCGCCGATCGAAGACGGGCTGGCCGATTACACCAAGGGCAACCGCTTCTTCGATCCCGAGTTGCTGCGCACGATGCCGCGCGCCCGGTTGATCGGCAATGCCGGTTTGTCATTCCTGGCCAAGCTATCGACCGGTCACTGGCAAGTGATGGATCCGACCAACGGCTTCACGGCGATCCATGCCGATCTGCTGCCCTGGCTGCATCTGGAACGCGTCGAACAGCGCTATTTCTTCGAGACCGACCTGCTGTTCCGGCTGGGCATCATCAACGCCGTGGTGCAAGACGTGCCGATGCCGGCACGCTACGGCGACGAACAGAGCCATCTGCGTATCGGCCAGGCCTTGTTCGAGTTCTCGGGCAAGCACCTGATGCGGCTCTTCAAGCGCATCTTCTACACCTACTTCCTGCGCGGCTTCAACCTGGGCTCGGTGTGCCTGCTGATGGCGCTGCCGCTGCTGTTGTTTTCGCTGGTGTTCGGTCTCAGCGAATGGCATCGCAGCGTCAGCACCGGCATACCGGCTACCGCAGGCTCGATCATGCTCGCAGCGATGCCGGGTTTGATCGGCATTCAATTGCTGCTTGCTTTTTTTGGGCAGGACATGGCGCGCACGCCGGCGATCCCGCTGCACCGGCTGCTGCATGGGCGGCGCGGCGAATCTTCGCCGGCGCTTGTTGCAGCCCCTACACCAACTGAAACGCCAGGATCGCCACGATCGTCGGCAGCAGCGCCGCCAGGAACAGACCCAGAGCGCTGATCTCTTCCTCGGCGAACTGTTTCTTCAGGATCGAATAGCCGGCCGGGTTCGGCGCGTTGGCGATGACGGTCAGGCCGCCGCCGGTCACCGCGCCGGCCACCAGCGAATACTTGAATTCGTCGGTCAGCCCTTGCACCAGCGAACCGAGATAGGTCAAGGCCGCATTGTCGGTGATCGCCGTCAGCGCCGTGGCGCCGTAGTAGACCGCCGTCGGACTCATGCCTTGGAGCAGTGGCTGCAGCCACCATTGCTGCTGCCCGCCAAGCACCACCAGGCCGGCCAGAAAGAACGCGACCAGCAAGCCTTCACGCAGAATGAGCCGGTCTTGATGGCGGCTGTAGGCATTGGCGATGCCGAGAAAGAATAGGAACAAGCCCATGAACACCACCGGATGGTGCGCGAACACCACCACGCCGACCAGAAACGCCAGGTGCACGATCATCAGCAGGCGCGGCACCGGCGCGGCCTGAGCCACCTCGGACATCTTCAACTGCCGCAGCTCTTCGCCGAACAGCCAGGTGACGGCAGCCGCGTTGACGACTACCGCCAGCGCCGAGCGCCAGCCGAAGTGCGTGATCATGAATTGCAGATCCCAACCCCAAGTGCCGGCGACCATCAGCACTGGCGGCGCCGCATACGGCGTGAGCGTGCCGCCGATCGAGACGTTGACGAACAGCACGCCGATCGTTGCGTACTGCAATCGCGTCGACAGCCCCGCGCTATAGAAGCGGTCGCGCAACAGCAAGGCGGCCAGCGTCATGGCGGCCGGCTCGGTAATGAACGAACCCAGCAGAGGCACCAGCGACAGCGCAACGAAATAGGTCGCCATCGCGCCCGGCAGCGGCAGCAGCCGAGCCGTCAGGTCGACGCCGCTTTGCGCCAGCCGCAGGATCGGCCGGCTGGCCGCGATCACCATGATCGTGAACACGAACATCGGCTCGGTGAAGTTGCGCGACTCCAGGTAGCCGAGTGCCTCGCCGCCGCCGCCGGCAAAGGCCATATAAGCGATCAGCACGAAGGCCCAGAAGCCGAACACGACCTCGACTTCGCCCAGCATGTGCCAGATGCCAGCATGCGCCGGTTGCATGTGCGCCAGCCGCTCGAACATCTTGGCCGAAAACGTGTGGATGACGGCAATCGCGAACAGAATGGCGCCGCCGATCTGAACTGCGGTCGGGGTCAAGGCTGAACTCCAGTGAGAGGGTGATGAGGCTCAGCCAGTCGCCACCGGCGTGGGCAGCGCAGCGCCACTGGCGAACGCCACCAGATTGCGCGCCGCCAGTATCGCCATGCCGATGCGCGAGCTGCGCGTCGCGCTGCCGATGTGCGGCGTCAGCACCACGTTGGGCACGTCGAGCAGACCGGCATCGAGCGCCGGCTCGTTCTCATAGACATCGAGTCCGGCGCCGCCGATGCGGCCGGCGCGCAGCGCCTGCACCAGCGCGGCATCGTCGACGATGCCGCCGCGCGCGATGTTGATCAGCGTGGCCGTGGGTTTCATCAGCGCCAGTTCGCGCGCACCGATCGTGTGGTGCGTCTGTGCCGAATACGGCAGCACTAGCACGACGTGGTCGGCCTGCTCCAGCAGTTCGTCTTTGCCGACGAAGTGCGCGCCCAGCTCGGCCTCGTTGGCGGCACGGCTGCGGTTGCTGTAGAGGATCTTCATGTCGAAGCCGCGCGCACGGCGCGCCACCGCCGAACCGATGCGGCCCATGCCGAGGATGCCCAGCGTGGCGCCGTGCACGTCGGCACCGAGAAACTGATCGAAGGCCCAGCGCTGCCAGTGGCCGGCGCGTAGCCAATGCTCAGATTCGCAGATACGCCGCGCGGTGGCCATCAGCAAGGCCCAGGCCATGTCGGCGGTGGCTTCGGTGAGCACGTCGGGCGTGTTGCTGACGGTGATGCCGCGCTCGTGGCAGGCCTTCAGATCGATGTGGTTGTAGCCGACCGAGCCGGTGGCGATGATCTTCAGGCTCGGGCAGGCATCGATCAAGGCGCGGTCGACGCGGTCGGATGCAACCACGAACAGCGCGTCGCGATCGGCGGCGCGCTGCGCCAGCTCGGCCGGCGTCCATTCGTCATCGGCCTGATTGGCGATGATGTCGAAATGCGGCGACAGATGATCGATCACCTCGTCGAACACCTGGCGGGTGATCAGGAGCTTTGGACGTGCGGCCATCGACCCTCCTTCGGAAACGGTCGATTATAGCCAGCGGCAGCGAACCTGCTAAGGCCGTGTATCCCCTGGGGGCGGATCTCGAATCAGCGACGAATCTCGAACACCTGCCGCAGATATTGCAGATACGCCTCGTCGTCGCACATGTTCTTGGCCGGCGTGTCGGACAGCTTGGCCACCGGCTGGCCGTTGCAGCGCACCATCTTGATCACGATCTGCAAGGGCGTGTAGCCCAGGTCGTTGGTCAGGTTGGTGCCGATGCCGAACGCCATCTTCGCGCGATCCTTGAAACGCCGGTACAGCTCGACCATCAAGGGAAAAGTCAGCGCGTCGGAGAAGATCAGCGTGCGGCTCTTGGGGTCGATGCGATGCGCTTCATAGTGGCGGATCATGCGCTCGCCCCAGTCGAACGGGTCGCCCGAATCGTGCCGCGAGCCGTCGAACAGCTTGCAGAAGTACAGATCGAAATCGCGCAGGAAGGCGTCCATGCCGTAGACGTCGGACAAGGCGATGCCGAGGTCGCCGCGATACTCGCGCGCCCAGGTCTCGAAGCCGAAGGTCTGCGAATCGCGCAGCCGCGGACCCAGCGCCTGGCAGGCCTGCAGATATTCATGCGCCATGGTGCCCAGCGGGATCAGCCCGTGCTTCATCGCATACAGCACGTTCGAGGTGCCGGCCAGGATCGGGCCCAGGCGCTCCTTGCAGGTCAGCAGCAGCTCTTCGTGCCACAGCCGCGAAAAGCGCCGGCGCGTGCCGTAGTCGGCGATGCGCATGTCGGCGAACTCGACGCTCTGCGTGAGCAGGGTCAGCTTCTCGTCGAGGCGGCGGCGCCCCTCGGCGTAGTCGGGCACGTGCGCCTGTTCGCGGAAATACAGCTCGTTGACGATCGCCAGCACCGGGATCTCGAACAGGATCGTATGCAGCCACGGCCCGCGGATCGTGATGTCGATCTCGCCGTTGTCCTTCGGCGACGGCACGATCTCGACGTACTTCGCGTTCATCTGGAACAAGCCGAGGAAATCGACGAAATCGCTCTTGATGAAGCGAAAGCTGCGCAGATAGTCGAGCTCGCGCTCGCGAAAGCGCAGCGAGCACAGGTTCTGGATCTCTTCCTCGATGGCCGGAATGATAGGCCGCAGATCGATGCCCTCGTTGCGGCACTTGAAGCGGTATTCGACCTGCGCACCGGGAAAATGGTGCAGCACGACCTGCATCATCGTGAACTTGTACAGGTCGGTGTCGAGCAGCGAGGTGATGATCATCGGCGTGCCAGGAATCTGTCTGGGTTCAAGCGGCCCCGCGCCGCCCGGCGAGCACACCGGGCGCGTTCTGCTGCATCATAAGCGATCGGGCAGCAGCCTCGACGCGGCAGCGGTTTTGCCGTCGATCGGCGGGCTGTCGTCGGCACTCACGTATTGCACCACCATGCGCGCTGCTTCGTCCCAATAGCGATGCAAGGCCGCCGGCGCAGCCACGTCGCGGCCCAGCACCATCGACAGCGTGTGCCGGTTCGACAGGCAGAAGTAGCCGAGCCCGGCGATCGACACGTACAGCTCGATCGGGTCGATGCCGCGCCGGAACACGCCGGCGCGCTCGCCATCGGCCAGCATCTGCGACAGCATGCCGACCACCGGTGACACCAGCTCGCCCAGCACCCCCGACTTGCGCAGATGGCGCGCCTGGTGCAGGTTTTCGGTGTTCAGCAGGCTGATGAATTCGGGGTGGTCGGCGTAGTAGCTCCACACGAAGCGGCAGAACTGATGCAGCGCCTTCATCGGATCGTTCGGATCGAGCCGCACGCTGCGCTCGGCGTCGCGCAGCGCGGTATAGACCGATTCGAGCGCGGCGCGAAACAGCCCGCCCTTGCTGCCGAAGTAGTAATAGACCATGCGTTCGCTGGAACGCGCGCGCACCGCGACGCGATCGCCGCGTGCGCCGGCGAAGCCATGCCGCGCGAACTCGACCACGGCGGCCTTCAGGATGCGCGCGCGCGTGGCCTGTGCATCGCGGCGGCGCTTGGGGGCGGGGGTATCGGTCACGGTGCGGTCTCCTTTGGGCTGCATCAGACCGCCAGGTACTGGCGGCGCACGGCCTCGTTCATTTCCAGTTCGGCCATCGTGCCGGCATAGCGCACCTGGCCTTTTTCCAGCACATAAGCGCGGTCGCTGACCGCCGCGGCGAAGGCGGC
>JAFKGG010000197.1 GCA_017307915.1 Burkholderiales bacterium
AAGCGCCGATGCCCTGCCCGCCCCCGGCAGCGACGTGCTCGATGCTGCCGGCGCGCCGGTCGGCGTCGTCGTCAGCGCCGCGGCCGCGCCCGCCGGTGGCGTCGAGCTGCTGTTCGAAGCGCAGATCGCCGCCACGCAAGGCGAAGCCGGCCCGCTGCAGGCCGGCGGCCGCCCGCTGCAACTGCGCGAGCTGCCCTATCCGTTGCCTGCCAACTGAACGCGCCTGAGTCGTCCACTTCCGCGAGCCGCCGATGTGCCTGATCGCTTTCGATTGGCAGCCCGATCACCAGCGGCCGCTGGTCATGGCCGCCAATCGCGACGAGCACTACGCGCGGCCCACCGCCGTGGCCGGCTGGTGGGATGAAGCTCACGACGTGTATGGCGGTCGCGATCTGCTGGCCGGCGGCAGCTGGCTGGCGATCGATCGTCGCGGTCGGCTGGCTGCCGTCACCAACGTGCGCGAGGGAGCGGCGGCGAAACCCGGCAAGCGCTCGCGCGGCGAGCTGGTCAGCGGCTTTCTGCGTAGTGAACTCGACCTGCAGGCCTACGCACAAGGCGTCGCCGATGCCGCCGACGACTATGCCGGCTTCAATCTGCTGCTGTTCGAGACGCGCGACCAGCCACGTGCGGTCTACGTCTCCAACCGCGATCCGGCGCGCATCGCGACGGTGCCGCCGGGCGTGCACGGCCTGTCCAACCATCTGCTGAATACCGACTGGCCCAAAGTGCGGCAATTGGTCACCCGGCTGGCCGAGGCCAGCGGTGCGCCGCAGCCCTTGGAAACGGCACTGCTGGAAGCCTTAGCCGACCGCACCGTGCCGGCCGATGGCGACCTGCCCGATACCGGCATCGGCCTGGAGCGCGAGCGCATGCTGGCGCCGGCTTTCATCTACGGCGTGGAACGCGGCTACGGCACCCGGGTGTCCACCGTCGTGGTGGTGGAGCACGACGGCACCGATTTCATCGAGCGTAGCTGGCAGGCAGGTGCCGATGGGCCGCAGCCGGCCGGCACGGTGCGCGCGCGGATTCAGGCTGGGCAGACGCGCCGCATGCAGATGTGCGCGATGCCTACCTCGTCATAAGGCTCGCCGAACGCCACGAAGCCATGGCGCCGATAGAACGCTTCGGCGCTGCGCTGCGCGCTCAATTCGAGCACGCGGTGGCCGTGCGCAGCCCCCAGTTCGACCAGCCGTTGCAGGATCTGCGCGCCGACGCCTGCCGAGCGCCATGCCGGCAGCACCGCCATGCGGCCGATATGGCCGTCGGGCAGCAGCCGGCCGGTGCCCACCGGCGTGCCGGCGGCGGAATAGGCCACGCAGTGCACCGACACGGCGTCGCGCTCATCCCACTCCTCTTCGGCCGGAATGCCTTGCTCGCGCACGAACACCTCGATACGCACCGCGCTGGCGTCGGCAGACAGGGCCGACCAGTCGCCGCTGCGCAGGCTTACCGTGCGGCCGCCCACGGCTGCACCGGCCGGGCTCGGGCCGGGGGCGGGCCCAGGCGCTGGTGCCTCGCTCATCGCCCTACTCCTGCGGTTTGACGATTTCGAACTCGCGCAGCAGCTCGCGAAACGCGCCCGGCACCGGCGACGAGGCGCCTTCATGCGCATGCACGTAGACGTTCTCACCGCTGATCAGATGCTCGCTACCGCGATGGATCTCGAATTGCACCGTCAGGCTGCTGCGGCCGATGCGTTCGGTGCGCACGCAGACTTCGAGCTCGTCGTCGAAGTGCGCCGGCGCGCGGTATTCGACGGTGGATTTGACCACGTACAGATGGTTGAAGATTTCGCGCAGCCGCTGCGGGTCGCCGTCGGCCAGCGCACGCCAGTATTCGGTGATGCCGACGTCGAAATACAGCAGGTAGTGGGCGTTGAACACCACGCCCTGCATGTCGGCTTCGGCCCAGCGCACACGTAGCGGATGCGAGAAGCGGAATTGCTCGCGAGCCATGGTTTCTTGTCTCCGGTTCAGGTCGAATGATGCGCGTCAGATCAGCTTGACCAGTTGCTTGCCGACGTTGCGCCCTTTGAGCAGGCCGATGAACGCCTCGGGCGCGGCCTCGATGCCTTCCGCGATGGTCTCCCGATAGTGCAGCCGGCCCTCGGCCACCAGCGTGCCGAGTTCGCGCAACGCCTCGGGCCAGACCTCGTTGTGTTCGCTGATGATGAAGCCTTCGACGCGCAGCCGGTTGATCAGCACCGAATGAAAATTGTTGATCGGCATCGGTGCGCCGTCATAGCGCGAGATCAGCCCGCACACGGCGATGCGCCCGAAGGCGTTCATCCGCTGCAACACCGCATCGAACACCGCGCCGCCGACGTTTTCGAACACGCCGTCGATGCCGCCGGGTGCCGCCGCCTTCAGTGCGGCCGACACGCCGCCGGCCTTGTAATCGATGCAGGCATCAAAACCGTAGGTGCCGGTGACCAGCGCGCATTTGTCGGGGCCGCCGGCAATGCCGACGACGCGGCAGCCCTTCAGCCTGGCCAGTTGCCCGACCACCGAGCCGACTGCACCGGCGGCGGCCGACACCACGATCGTCTGGCCGGCCTTCGGCTCGATGATGCGGTTCAGCCCATACCAGGCGGTGACGCCGGGCATGCCGACGCAGCCCAGGTAAGCGGATAGCGGCACGCGCTGCGCATCGACCTTGCTGAGGCCCTTGCCGTCGCTGAGGCCATGGGTTTGCCAGCCGAAGTAGCCGACGACGAAATCGCCCGCCGCGAAGCGCGGATTGCGGCTGACCAGCACTTCGCCGGCCGTGCTGCCGACCATCACTTCGCCCAGCGGCTGCGGCGCCGCATACGATTTGTTGTCGTCCATGCGGCCGCGCATGTACGGATCGAGCGACAGAAAATGATTGCGTACCAGTACCTCGCCGTCGGCCGGTGCCGGCAGCTCGCGCTCGACCAGTTGGAAATCCTCGGCCTGCGCCGCGCCTTGCGGGCGCCGCGCCAGCAACCATTGACGGGTGATCGTGCTCATGATGCGCTACTCCGCTTGCGTAGCAATTTGAACGTACCCGAGCCGCGCGCCACGATCCTGTCAGCGTCGTCGAGCACGTCGGCTTCGCAAAACAGCAGCGTGGCAGTTTTGTGCACGCAACGGCCCATGGCGCGCAGCCGGCCGACGCCGGGCCGCATGAAGCTCACTTTCATCTCGACCGTTACCGAGCGGGTCGTGCTGTGATGCGGGTCGGCATCGAGCGAGCGTGCCGCGATCGCCATCGCCACGTCGATCATGGTGCTTAGCAGCCCGCCGTGCGCCACGGCGCGCGAATTGTGATGATGCGCCTGCTGGTCGACTTCGAGCAGCGACCGCCCTTCGCGCAGCTCGACGATGCGCAGCCCCAGATAACTGGCGAACGGGATTTCGGGAATCAGGGCGCGTAGATCCGGTGCCTGCAAATCCGTCGGCCGGTCCGGCGCTGTCTGCCGTGCCGCCGAGCTCATACCGCCGAGGCCCCGCCGTCGACGGCCAGGATCTGGCCGCTGATGTGCTTGCCGGCGTCGGAGCAGAACAGCACCGCTGCGCCCTTCAGGTCTTCATCATCGCCGATGCGCCGCAGCGGTGTCATTTCCAGCAGCCGCCCTTCGATTTTTTCCAGCGTGGCGCGCGTCATTTTCGACGGGAAATAGCCCGGCGCCAGCGCGTTGACGGTGATGCCGTGGCGGCCCCACTCTGCCGCCAGCGCGCGCGTGAAGTTGACCACGCCGCCCTTGGTCGTGTTGTAGGCGATCGTCTGCATCGCCGAGATCGGATTGCCGCGCAGCCCGGCCACCGAAGCCACGTTCAGCACGCGTCCATAGCGGCGCGGAATCATCGAGCGCTTCCCGATCGCCTGCGTCAACACGAAGGTGCCGGTCAGGTTCAGGTTCAGCAGTTTCTGCCAGGCTTCCAGCGGATGGTCTTCGGCCGGCGCACCCCACGAGGAGCCGGCGTTGTTGACCAGGATGTCGCAATGGCCCAGTTTGCCCAAAGCTGCATCGACGAATTCCATGATCGATTCGGGCCGGCCGAAATCGGCGCAGCCGTAGTGGGCCGTCACGCCCTGCGCGGCCAGTCTGTCCACGGCTTGGCGCAGTTCGTCTTCCTTGCGCGCGGCCAGCAGCACCTCGGCGCCCATTTCGCCGAGCGCTTCGGCGATCTGCAGGCCGAGCCCGCGCGAGCCGCCGGTCACGATTGCCTTGCGGCCGCTCAGGTCCAGCGCTTTCTTCAACGACATCCGTCACTCCACAGATAGGGAAAGATGCGGCCCAGCCGGCAGCGGCTGGCCGGTGCTCGATCTCAGTTGCTCAGAACCATTCGTCGCGCATGTCCAGCGTGGTGGCGTCGACTTCGTCGAGCCGGTCGAGCAGCGCGTCGATCTTCGGCAGCTCCCAGCGCAGAAAATAACGCGCTGCCTGCTGCTTGCCGAGATAGAAGTCGCGCGCCTCGCCATCGGCGCCGGCTTGCAGCGCAGCTTGCGCCACCAGGGCCTGCTCCAGCCAGATCCAAGCCATCACATGATGCCCGAAGGCTTCGAGAAACGCGCTGGCGTTGGCCAGCCGGCGCTCGGCGTCGTTCACCGTTTCGAGCCGCGCTATCGTGTGCGCCAGCCGCCGGCCGGCCGCCGCCACCGACTGCGCCGCGGCCGCCCATTCATCGCCGGCCTGCTGCGCCTGTGCGATGGCCGCATCGATGCGGCGGTGCAGCTCGGCCAGCGCGCGGCCGTCGTCGGCGCGCAGCTTGCGGCCCAGCAGATCCAGCGCCTGGATGCCATGCGTGCCTTCGTGGATCGGATTGAGCCGGTTGTCGCGATAGAACTGCTCGACCCGGTAATCGCGCGTATAGCCGTAGCCGCCATGCACCTGGATCGCCAGCTCGTTCGCATCCAGGCACCACTGCGAAGGCCAGCTCTTGGCCACCGGCGTCAACAGTTCCAGCAGCCGGTGCGCGGCCTGGCGCTGGGCCGCGTCGGGATGCGTGCGCTCGTCGTCGACCAGCCGTGCGCAGAACAGGTTCAGCGCGAACGCGCCTTCGGCATAGGCCTTCTGCGCCAGCAGCATACGCCGCACGTCGGCGTGCGCCACGATCGGCACCTGCGGGCTGGCCGGATCTTTCTGGCCGATGCGGCGGCCCTGCGGTCGATTGCGCGCATAGTCCAGCGCGTGCAGGTAGCCGGTATAGCCGAGCGCGGTGGCGCCCATGCCCACCGCGATGCGCGCCTCGTTCATCATGTGGAACATGCAGGCCAGCCCGCGCTGCGGCTGGCCCACCAGCCAGCCGACCGCGCCGGCGCGCCCACCGGGGGTAAAGCGCCCTTCGCCGAAATTGAGCAGGCAGTTGGTGGTGCCGCGGTAGCCCATCTTGTGGTTCAGGCCGGCCAGCGCGATGTCGTTGCGCTCGCCGCGCGCGTCGCCAGCTTGCACCGATGGATTGCCGCCAGTGCCGCTTGCCGTGCCGCCGTCGTGGCTGGCGTCCGGCGCGGGCAGCCACTTCGGCACCACGAACAGCGAGATGCCGCCCACGCCGGTAGGCAATGCGCCGTCGGGACCGGGGATCTTGGCCAGCACCAGATGCACGATGTTTTCGGCCAGCTCGTGCTCGCCGGCCGAGATCCACATCTTGTTGCCGGTGATGCGATAGCTGCCGTCGGGCTGCGACTCGGCACGCGTGCGAATGTCGGCCAGCGACGAGCCGGCTTGCGGTTCCGACAGGCACATCGTGCCGAAATAGCGGCCGGCCAGCATCGGCCGCACCCAGCGCTCGATCTGCTCGGCGCTGCCGTGCGCCAGCAGCAGATTGGCGTTACCCGCCGTCAGCATCGGATAGGCCGCCGCGCTGACGCTGGCAGCGGCGAAATACGCGAAGCAGACGCGTTCGACCGAATACGGCAGCTGCATGCCGCCGTATTCGTAGTCGTGCGCGGCGGCGATCAGCCCGGCCTGGCCAAAGGCGTCGAGCGCACGCGCCAGCGGCGCCGGCGTGTGCACCTGCTGGCCGTCGAAGCGTGGCTCATCGGCGTCCAGCGTCGGGTTGATCGGATAGAAATGATCGGTGGCGATGCGCTCGGCGGTGTCGAGCGCCGCATCGAAGGTGTCGCGCGAATGATCGCTGAAGCGCTCGCGCTGCGTCAGCGCCAGCGTGTCGAGCCATTCGTACAGAATGAACTCGGCATCGCGGCGCGACAGCAGCTTGGAAGCCAGCGGCCGCGCCGCGTGCGATGAAGCCATCTGCGTCAGGCGTTGCCGGTCAGACGATTTCGAACAGACCGGCGGCGCCCATGCCGCCGCCGATGCACATCGTCACCACGGCCCATTTGGCGCCGCGCCGCCGGCCTTCGATCAGCGCATGGCCGGTCAGTCGCTGGCCGCTCATGCCGTACGGGTGGCCAACGGCGATCGCACCGCCGTTGACGTTGAGCCGGTCGTTCGGGATACCCAGCCGGTCGCGGCAATACAGCACCTGCACCGCGAACGCTTCGTTCAGCTCCCACAGATCGATGTCGGCCACCGACTTGCCGGCGCGTTCGAGCAGCTTGGGTACCGCGAACACCGGGCCGATGCCCATTTCGTCAGGCTCGCAGCCGGCCACCGCGAAGCCGCGGAAATAGCCCAGCGGCTTGAGGCCGCGCTTTTCGGCCAGCTTGGCTTCCATCACCACGCAGGCGCCGGCGCCGTCGGAAAACTGGCTGGCATTGCCGGCGGTGATCACGCCACCCGGCATGGCGGGGCGGATCTGCGCTACGCCTTCCAGCGTGGTGTCGGCTCGGCGGCCTTCGTCGTCGGACAGCGTTACCTCGCGCGTGCCGAGCTGGCCGCTGGCCTTGTCGGCCACCGCCATGCGCACGGTGATCGGCACGATCTCGTCGGCGAACTTGCCGGCCGCCGCTGCGGCGCTGGCGCGCTGCTGGCTTTGCACGCCGTATTCATCCTGCCGCTCGCGCGCGATGCCGTAGCGCTTGGCCACGTTCTCGGCGGTCTGCAGCATCGGCCAGTAGACCTCGGGTTTGCTGCGCTTCAAGCCCTTGTCGACGAACATGTGGTGGTTCATCTCGTTCTGCACGCACGAGATCGATTCCAGGCCGCCGGCGACGAAGATGTCGCCTTCGCCGGCCATGATCCGTTGCGCGGCCATCGCGATGGTCTGCAAGCCCGACGAGCAGAAACGGTTGACCGTGACGCCCGCGACGCTGACCGGGCAGCCGGCCGCCAGCGCCGCCTGCCGTGCAATGTTCCAGCCGGTGGCGCCTTCGGGGTTGGCGCAGCCCATCAGCACGTCTTCGACCTCGCCCGCTTCGATGCCGGCACGCTCGATCGCGGCACGCACCACGTGGCCGCCCATCGTCGCGCCGTGCGTCATGTTCAGCGCGCCGCGCCACGATTTGGCCAGGCCGGTACGGGCGGTCGAGACAATTACTGCTTCACGCATTCGATTTTCCTTTTCGCTTACGCGTTGAACGTCTTGCCTTCGGCGGCCAGCTTGGCCAGCAGCGGCGCGGGTTCCCAGAAGGCGCGGTCGCCGTGCGGGTTGGCGGCGAAGTCGCGCATCCGGTTCACGACGTTGTACAGCCCGACCATGTCGGCATACAGCATCGGGCCACCGCGCCACAGCGGAAAGCCGTAGCCGGTCAGGTAGACCATGTCGATGTCGGAAGCGCGCAGCGCGATGCCTTCGTCGAGAATCTTGGCGCCTTCGTTGGCCAGCGCGAACACCAGGCGCTGCACGATCTCTTCGTCCGACAGCTTGCGTTGCGGCGCACCGATTTCCTCGCGGTGCGTGGCGATCAGCTCGTCGACCACCGGATCGGGCAGCGCGTCGCGCTTGCCTGGCGCATAGCGGTACCAGCCGGCGCCGGTCTTCTGGCCGAAGCGGCCCAGCTCGCACAGCTTGTCGGCGATCTTCGGATACACCACGTCGGGGCGCTCGACGTAGCGGCGCTTGCGGATGTACCAGCTCACGTCGTTGCCGGCCATGTCGCTCATGCGGAACGGCCCCATCGCGAAGCCGAACTTCTCGATCGCGCGGTCGATCTGCTGCGGCGAGGCGCCCTCTTCCAGCATGAACATCGCCTGGCGCACATACTGTTCGAGCATGCGGTTGCCGATGAAGCCGTCGCACACGCCCGACACCACGCCGGTCTTGCGCAGCTTCTTGGACAACTGCATCGTCGTGACCAGCACGTCATTGGCGGTCTGCGCGCCGCGCACGATCTCCAGCAGCTTCATCACGTTGGCCGGCGAGAAGAAGTGCGTGCCGATCACGTCTTGCGGGCGCTTGGTGAACGCAGCGATCTTGTTCACGTCCAGCGTCGACGTATTGGTGGCCAGGATCGCGCCCGGCTTCATCACTTCGTCGAGCTTCTTGAACACGGTTTCCTTGACCGCCATGTCTTCGAACACGGCCTCGATGACGATGTCGGCATCGCCGATCTCGTCGTACGACAGCGTCGGCTGGATCAGCGCCATGCGCTTTTCCACGTCGTCCATCGTCATGCGGCCTTTCTTGGCGGTGTTCTCGTAGTTCTTGCGGATCGTGGCGATGCCGCGGTCGAGCGC
>JAFKGG010000198.1 GCA_017307915.1 Burkholderiales bacterium
AGGCCGCACTGGCCGCGCTGAACGACTGGGATGTCACGCACAGCCAGTGGGTGCCGACCATGTTCGTTCGGCTGCTGGCGCTGCCGCCGCCGGTGCGTGAGCAGGGCGGGCCGCACCGCATGCGCGCGGCGATCCATGCCGCCGCGCCGTGTCCGCCGGACGTCAAGCGCGCGATGATCGAATGGTGGGGGCCTATCATCCACGAGTATTACGCGGGCTCGGAAGGCGTGGGCATGACCGCCATCGACAGCCACGAATGGCTGGCCCACCCCGGCTCGGTGGGCCGGGCCAAGGTGGGGGTCGTGCGCATCACGGACGAAGACGGCAAGGTATTGCCCGTCGGCGCGGACGGCCTGATCTGGTTCGAAGGCGGGCCGCGCTTCGAATACTACGGTGACCCGGCCAAGACCGCGCGTGCCTACAACGCCCATGGTTGGGCCACCTACGGCGACATCGGCCGGCTCGATGCCGACGGCTATCTCTATCTGGGCGACCGCCGCGCCGACCTGATTCTCTCGGGCGGCGTCAATGTGTACCCGCGCGAAATCGAAGATGTGCTGACCCGGCATCCGCAGGTTGCGGATGCCGCGGTGATCGGCATGCCCGATGCCGACATGGGCGAGGTGGTGAAGGCATTCGTGAAACCAATCGGCGGCCCGGCCGATGAAGCGCTGCGCGCCGAGCTGCTGCGTTTCTGCCGGGAGCAGCTCTCGGGCATCAAGGTGCCGCGGATCATCGAGTTCCGCGACGACATTCCCCGGTTGGACAGCGGCAAGCTGCTGCGCCGCCGCTTGCGTGACGAGAGCGCCGGCGGCGGTTGAGCGTCGCCGCCGGCGTTCTCGTCCATAGCGACGATGCGCG
Organism: Burkholderiales bacterium; assembly: GCA_017307915.1. Lineage (GTDB taxonomy): Bacteria > Pseudomonadota > Gammaproteobacteria > Burkholderiales > Burkholderiaceae_E > Zeimonas. The sequence continues at coordinate 862 of JAFKGG010000198.1, forward strand.
ATGCCGCCAGCCTGCGCAGAATCATTCGACGATGACCAAGCACGACACTCCGCCCCTGCAGGGCGTCCGCGTGATCGACTTCACGACGGGTATCGCCGGGCCGCACACCGGCCTGCTGCTGGCCCACCATGGCGCCGATGTGGTGAAGATCGAACCCCCCGAGGGCGACTGGAGTCGCCGGCTGGGGGTCAGCGTCAACGGGCAAAGTCCGTTTTCCACTTACTACAACCGCGGCAAGCGCTCGCTGGCGCTCGACCTCAAGCATGAGCGGGGCTTGCGCCTGGCGCTGGATCTGATTCGTGGCGCGGACATCGTGATCGAATCGTTCCGGCCCGGCGTCATGAAGCGCCTGGGCCTGGATCCCGCCGTGCTGTGTGCCCGCCATCCGTCGCTGGTCTTTCTGTCGGTCAGCGGCTTCGGGCAGGCCGGGCCGCTGGCCCAGTTGCCCGCCACCGACACCGTGATCCAGGGCTACGCCGGGGTGATGAGCCTGAATCGCGACGCCCAGGGCGTGCCGCAGCGCTTCCCGATGATCCTGGTGGATGTGGTCTCGGGCCTGTATGCCTGCCAGGCGGCGATGGCCGCTTACATCCGCCGGCTGCGCTTCGCCCAGGGCGCCTACATCGATTGCAGCCTGATGCAGAGCGCACTGGCCTTGCAGGCGCCGGCATTGGTGAAACATCAGTTCGAGCGCGGCCGGCCCACGGTGATGTACGTGCCGCTGGGGGTGCTGGCCACGCGCGACGGCTTTCTGAGCATCTCGGTGAACCGGGACAAGCACTTCGTCGATTTCTGCGCCGCGATGGAGCGGCCCGAGCTGGCCCAGGATCCGCGCTTTCGTGAACTATCGGGCCGCATCGCGAATGAGGCCTCGCTGATGGACCTGATCCGCGTCGAGTTCGCGCGCCGCACCACCGATGAATGGTGCCAGCGCTTGCAGGCGGCCGAAATCCTGCACGCGCGCATCCGCTCCCATGACGAGGTGCTCGCAGATCCGCAACTGTTGCAGAACGGCGCGATCGACTGGCTGGAGCAGCCCGGCGTGGACGGCGCGCTGCCGATACCCAATATTCCGGGCGGTCCGCGCGCGAGTGATTACGGCGTGCTGCGCGGCGCGCCGGCCGTGGGTGAACACAGCAGGCAGGTGCTGATCGAACTGGGCGTGGACGACGCAACGCTGCGCGATCTGCTGGAGCGGGGCATCGTTACCGCCCCGGCGGCCTGAGCAAGGCAAATCATGCACGGCGACGTGTTTGTTCTGGACGTGGCGCGAACGCCGCTGGCGACGGCCGGTACCGCGCTGGCCGAAGTCTTGCCGTCGCGGCTGGTGGCCGGCCTGCTGCGGCAACTGCCTGCTGGCGACCTGTGCGCGCTGGTGCTTGCGGGAGACGGTAGCTGCGAGGCCGTGCGGCACGCATTGGCGAGCAGCGGGCGCACTGCGCGTGCGAGCTGGCTGGTGCAGCGAGGCGGCATCGGCGCTGCCGAGGCAATCCGGCAGGGCGTGCTGCAAGTCGCCGGTGATGCCGGCGCGGCGGATGGCGTCTGCGTGGTCGCTGGCGGTTATGCGACGGCATCGCGCTACCGCGCACGCGGCGCGCTGGACATGCTGGCCGCGGTCACGCATCCCCAGTTGCCACCGCGTGCTGCTGCGGACTTGCTGGCGGCACGCCATGGTCTGACGGTGGCGGCGCTCGATGACTGGAGCGAGCGATCACGCCAGGCCGCGCGGGCGGCGCAAGCACAGGTACAAGCGCAGATGCGGGCGCAGCCGCAGCCGGTGACGGACCTCAACGGCCTGGTGATTCTGGCCGACGATTGCGTGAGCGACGATTGCGTGGGTGGTACTTCGGCGCAGACGGCGGCTCGCATGGACGAACCGGCCGATGCCTGGCGCGTGGCGCCGCGACTCGCCCCCTGCCAGCGCGAGCTGGCGCGGCTGCATACGGTGAACCACGTAGCGCCGCAGGTCGACGGTGCGGCCCTGGTGCTGCTGGGCTGCGCGACGGCGGCTGAACGCTTGCGGTTGCGACCGCGTGCCCGGCTCGCGGCCAGCGTTACCTTGGACGCGGGACCGGCGCAGGGCTTCAGCGCGGCGCATGCTGCCGTGCGCGGTGCGCTGGCCCGAGCCGGCTGGACGGCAGCGCAACTCGACGTGCTGGAAATTCACGACGGTTTCGCCGCGCAGGCGCTGGCCGCGGCGCATGAATTGTCGCTGCCGCTGGATCGGATCAATCCGCTGGGCGGCGCATTGGTGCACGGCGACGCCGGTGCGGCGGCTGGCGCCGTGAGCGTGGGCCGTCTGCTGTCGCGGCTGAACGAGGGCACACGCGGCGTGGCCGTGGCCGCCGATGCCGCGGGCCACGCGGTGGCCTTCGCGCTGGAGGGGCTGGCATGAACCTCGAGCTGTCGACCGAAGGCATCCGCGCCAGCGTTGACGACGGCATTGCGCTGCTCACCATCGATCTACCGGGGCAGAGCGCCAATACCATGAGCGCGGCGTTCAAAGCCGAACTGCGCGTGGTCGTCGAACGGCTGCGGCAGGCCACGGAACAGGCCGCGGGATTGCGCGGCGTCATTCTGACCTCGGCCAAGAAAACGTTCTTTGCAGGCGGCGACCTGCGCACGCTCATCGCCGTCCGGCCGGATCAGGGCCAGTCGTTCTTCGATGGCTTGCAGTCGTTCAAGCAGACGCTGCGCGCGCTGGAGCGTCTGCCGATTCCGGTAGCGGTAGCCATCAACGGCGCGGCATTGGGCGGCGGCTGGGAGATCTGCCTGTGTGCGCACGCGCGCTTCTGTCTCGACGACGACAAGCTGCTGCTGGGCCTGCCCGAGGCCACGCTGGGTTTGCTGCCGGGCGCCGGCGGCGTCAATCGCATGACGCGGCTGCTCGGGCTGGCGCGGGCGCTGCCCTATCTGATCGAGGGGCGCAGCTTTTCTCCGTCGCAGGCACTGGGCATGGGCTTGCTTCAGGGTATCGCGCCGGACATGCCTGCCGTGCTCGCGCAGGCGCGTCGCTGGATCGACGCGCACCCCGTTCCTTGCGTGCCCTGGGATCGTGACGGGTTCGTGATACCGAAGCTGCGGCACGATCTCGACGACGTGATGCAGCGCTGGCCGCTTCGCTTGCTGGCCCAGGGCCAGGGGTGTTATCCGGCGCGGCAGGCCATTCTGGCGGCGGCGGTGGAGGGCGCCTGCCTGGACATCGATACCGCGCTGCGCGTGGAAACGCGTTACCTCACTCATCTCGCGACGCAACAGGTGGCCAAGAACATGATCCAGACCTTCTTTTTCGAGGCCAGCGACATCCGTGGCGGCAAGACCCGGCCGGCCGACGTGCCGCGCATCGATCCGCGCAAGGTTGCTCTGCATGCGGGCGTGAGCGGTGCCGCGGCGCTGGCGTTCTCGCAGGCGTCGCGGCGGTTGTGCACGACGCTGTGGGCGGCCGAGCCGCATGTCCTGGATGCCTGCCGGGCCTCGATCGACGCGCTGCTGGCCGATGCGGTGCACCGCGGCCGCATGACGGCCGAGCGCGCCGAAGCAGCGGCCGGGCTGATCGGCGTGCAGGTGCCGGGCGAACCGTCCTGGCCTGCCGGCGCAGATCTGGTGCTGCTGGGCCCGGCCCAAGCGGCGGCGGCCGCGAGCGAGCCGCGCGACGTGCCGCATGTCGTCGTGCTGGACGAGTCGGAAGCGGCGACGCAGGTGCCGGCCCACCTGCCCGCGCTGCGTCTCGTCGGCGGCGTGACGGGAACGCTGGCCGAGATCGTCCACGGCCCGGCGACTTCGCCTACGGCGCTGGCGGCTGCCTTCGGCTATGCGCAGGTCACGGGCCGCACGCCGGTCCACGTGCGCGATAGCGGCCCCGGCTACGTGGCGCGTCTGGTGCGAGCCGCGGCGCAGGAGGGAGCGATCATGCGCCGGCAGGGCGCGAGCGATGCCTTGATCGAGAACGCCTGCGAGCAGACCGACATGGCGCGCGGTCCGCTGGCCATGGCGGCGGCACTGGACCTGGAAATGCCGGCGGACCTGGCATCGGCCAGCTCGCAACCAGCGCCGCAATTGCGCGAGATCCAGGATCGCATGCTGTTCATCATGGCGCTGGAGGCTTTGCGCTGCCTGGAAGACGGCGTGGTCGCCTCGGTGGCCGAGGCCAACATCGGGTCGATTGCCGGCGCCGGTTTTCCGCGCTGGACCGGCGGCGCGCTGCAATACATCCATCAGTACGGTCTGGAGCGCTTCGTGGCGCATGCCGATCGCCTGGCCGCCAGCCTGGGCGAGCGCTTCGCGCCGACCCGCCTGCTGCGTGAACTGGCGGCGCGCGGTGCGCAGCACGTCGAGGTGGCGTGATGACGATGAAGGTGTCGACGCCCTTGCGCGACTACCTGGCCTTGCGTTTTGTCGCGGTCGAGCCCGAGGGCGTGCGCATGCAGCTGGAGCTGCGCGATCAGCACTTGAACCAGGCGGGCACGCTGCATGGCGGCGTGGTGACCACGATGATCGACATCGCCTGCGCCATTGCCGTGCGCGCTTACGTCGACGGCACGCAGCCTGGGCCGTGCGAGCCCGAGCCCGAGGCGGGCCGTCCGGTGGTCACGCTGATGCTCAATACCTCGTTCCTGGAAACCGCGCGCCGCGGCATGGTCACCGTGACTGCGCAGCGCCGTGGTGGCGGCGCGCGCATTCACTTCGCCACCGCGCAGGTGACGGATGATGCCGGCCGGCTGCTGGCCAGCGGCGATGGCAGCTACACTTTGCGGCCACGCGCGCGGCACGCTGACCTGGCCCTGCCGGCAGCGTAGGAGGAAACTTACGGGCATGCAGTCACGAACCCCGCCCAGTCGTTCGGCCGCCTTGCGCCGCAAGCTCAATCCCCCGGCGGTGCCGGCGGCACGGGTGCGTCGCGAGGCCATCGGCACCCTGGTGGCGGCTTCGCGCGCGGCGCGCCTGGTGCTGGTGCGGGCGCCCGCCGGCTTCGGCAAGACGACCGCGCTGGCGCAATGCCGTGATGATCTGCAGGCCCAGGGCGTGCGCACGGCCTGGCTCACGCTCGACGCCGCCGACAACGACCCGTCGCGTTTCCTGCAAGGGCTGGGCGAGGCGCTCGGGCTGCTGGGGGCCGCGGTGCCGGACGAGCATACGCCCGAGGCCATGCTGCGCGCGCTGGACGAGATCGGCGCCGGCGGCGAACCGTTCGTGCTGTTCCTGGATGATTTCGAGGCCGTGCAAGACGCGGTCGTGCTGTCGGTCGTGCATGAACTGATCGACTACGTGCCGCGCCAAGGGCAGATCTTCATCGGCTCGCGCTGCATTCCCGAGCTGGGCGTGTCGCGCATGCGCGTGCGCGGCCAACTGGTGGACATCACGGCCGACGAACTGCGTTTTTCGCTGGCCGAGACGCAGGCTTTCTTCGCGCGCGAGGGCTCGCCGCTGCTGAGTTCGGATGCGGTGGAGCGACTGCATGAGCGCACCGAAGGCTGGGTCGCCGCGCTTTGGCTGGCTTCGATGGCGCTCGAGCGGCATCCCGAGCCGGCGCAGTTCGTGAGCCGGTTCTCCGGTTCGTCGGGGCTGGTGGCCGACTATCTGGCAGAAGACGTGCTCAACGCGCGCGCGCCGCAGGTGCGCAGGTTTCTCATGCGCAGCAGCATCCTGCACCGGCTGGAACCGGAGATCTGCGATGCCGTGCTCCAGGAAGACGGCGGCGCGGCGGCGCTGGCGCGCATCGTCGACGATGGCCTGTTCCTGCTGTCGGCGGGCGATGGCCGCCACTATCGCTATCACAGCCTGTTCGCCGCCTTCCTGCGTGGGCAACTGGTGCGCGAGATGCCGGCCGAGATTCCCCGCCTGAACCTTGCGGCGTCGATCTGGCACGAGGAGCGCGGGCACATAGTTGATGCCATCGAGCATGCACTCGAAGGCGGGCACCATGAGCGTGCCATCGGACTGCTGGAAACGCAGGTCGACGAGTTGCTCAGGCGCGGCCGCATGCGCCTGCTGGCGCGCTGGTTCGCGGCCTTGCCGCGCGACGAGGTGGTGCGCCGGCCGGCGCTGTGCATGGCCCAGGTCTGGTCCACCTGCTTCACCAGCGGGCCGTGGGATGCGATGCGCCTGCTCGACCAGAGCGGCTGGACGGTCGACGACCCGGAGTCGCGTTCGCACGTGCTGGCGCTGCGTCCGCTGCTGCTGGGCATGATGGATCGCTACGAGGAAGCCTTCGAGCCCGGCTGCGAGTCGTTGCGCAGCCTGCCCACCGGCAATGCGTTTGCCGACAGCGCGCTGGCCACCACCATGGCGCACACCTTCCTGGTGATGGGGCAGTATCCACAGGCGCATCGGTTATTGGAAACGGCGCGCCTGGCGCAAGGCGGGCCCTCGGCGCTGTTCAACCGCATGTACTCGGAAACGGTCGAGGGCATCCTCGATCTCGAAGCGGCGCAGTTGCGCAAGGCGGCGGCGCGTTTCAGGCTGGCGGTGCACTCGACCGCGGGACCGAACTTTTCGGCCACCGGCGGCAATGCCTATGCGGGCGTGCAGTACGCGGGCGTCTTGTTCGAAGCCGGCGACTTTGCGCAGGCCGAGCGTCTGCTCAACGTGTATGTACCCATGGTGCGCAACGTCGGGCTGCGCGACCAGATGATCATGGGCTACGTGATGCTGGCGCGCATTGCATTCGAGCGTCGCCAGTTCGACCGTGCCTGGGAACTGCTGGGACTATTGGAGCAGGCGGGCCACGAGCGCCGGCTGCCGCGCTTGCGCGCCAGTGCCAGCCTGGCGCGCGCCCATCTGCTGACCTTGCAGGGCAACGCCTTGGCGGCACGCGCCGAGCTGATGCAGTCGGAGCAATCCGGCGTGTGGACGAGAGTGGCCAGGCTGCGTTTGCCGGCGCACGACGTCGAGGATCTCGAACTCGGCTGGATGCGCTGGCATCTGGCCTTCGGTGATGCGGCGGCAGCACACGCCGACATCGCGCTTGCATTGCAGCGGGCGGTGGCCAACAAGAAGCATCGCCGCGCGCTCAAATTCAGCCTGCTGCAAGCGCTGGCCTTGCAGCGGCTGGGCCGTGCCGATGCCGCGCTCGATGCGTTCTCGCAGCTCGTCTCGCAAGCAGCGGCACAAGGGTTCGTGCGGCTTCTGCTTGACGAGGGCGAACCCGTGCAGCGACTCGCGTTGCGTCTGCGCGAACGGCACGAGGCCAGTGGCGCCGCCATCGATCCCATCGATTCCGAGCACCTGGACAAGCTCGTGCGCATGCTGGGAGAACCGGGCCGGGCCGCGGCGGATGCGCCGGCGGATCTAGAGAAGCTCACACCCAAGGAGACGCGCATGCTGCGTCTGCTGGCCGACGGGCACTCCAATGGCGAGCTGGCGCGCCAGCTCTTCGTGTCGGACAGCACGGTGCGCACGCATCTGCGCAACATCAACCAGAAGCTGAACGCGGCCAACCGGACGCAGGCGGTGGCGATCGCGCGTCGGCTGGGTTTGATTGCCTAGGTGGTGGCGCAGTCAGCGCACTTGCGTTAGCGCCTTCATCAGGAACGCGCCGTCGCGCCGCAACCAGGCCTGTAGCAGCGCATCGGTTGCCACCAACGCCACGCCGGCCGATGCCGCGGCGTCGCGCAACTCGATAG
>JAFKGG010000199.1 GCA_017307915.1 Burkholderiales bacterium
AAGCGCAGGAAGAGCCGCAAGCGTACGGCGGCTCGCGCAACCCCTATGACGCACGCAGCCCTCATGACGCGCGCAATCCCCGTGATGCACGCCGGGCCCAGCAAGCGCACGACGCCCACGAAGCCGCGATGCGCGCCTTCGGCATCGCGCTCAAGCGCGGCTTTGCCGGTTGGCGCGTGCACGTGCTCAGCAACGATCCGGCGCTGCCGCGCCAGCTCGGCATGAAGGAGCGGCGCCGCACGCCGCTGTTCAACGGTGCGCTGGAATGCCGGCTGTTCGGATTCGAGATTTTTGCGCCGCGCGAAATGGCTGCGACGGCAGACGGCGGCTGATGCGCCGTTAAGCGCCACCGGCAGTCAGGCGAAGCTTTGGAGCCTAGCGCCGCCGCTCCGCCGTCAGCGCGCCCCAGGCCAGGCACGCCCAGCCGATCAGCATCAACACGCCGCCAAACGGCGTGATCAGGCCCAGCCGCGGCGTATTGGTCAGCACCAGCAAATACAGGCTGCCGCTGAACAGCGCGACGCCGGCCACGAAGGCGCAGCCGGCGACCGTCAGCACCTTGCCTTGCCAGCGCGCGCAGACCCAGGCCATCAGGCACAGCGCCAGCGCGTGATACATCTGGTAGCGCACGGCCGTTTCGAACACGGCCAGCATTTCGACCGACACCCGCGTTTTCAACCCATGCGCGCCGAAGGCACCGGCACCCACGCCGAAAAAACCCATCACCGCACCAAGAAACAGGAACAAGCGCTCTGCGCTCAAGGCCGACTCCCGAAAATGTCATCGCACCGCGCCGCTCGCATCGCCTGCACGAAGGCCGTCACGCGCAGCTCTTCATGAACCTGGCCAGCGGCCTTGGGTACGAAATAAGCATCGACCACTGCCAACACCGTTTCATCGGGTGTTCGGCGGATCGCCAGATAAGCAGCATCGAGCGCCGGATCGCCGCCGCTGGCGGCGACCGCCAGCCGTCGGCTGGTGGCGCAATCATCGAAAGCACCCAGGCCGCCGGCGCGCGAATACAGGCCGGCCAATCGCATCGGCCCGGGCAGAGGATCGACTTGCGACAGGCGCGTCAGCGTCGTGCCCGAAAGACCGCGGATCTCGCGCCCTTCATGGTCGAGCACGGTCAGGCCGTCGGGCACCGCGCGGCGCAACAGCCGTGAGCCGGTGGCAGCACCGTGCAGCAACAGTAGATCGGCCCGGCCCGGCGCCGTTGACCACCGGCCGGCATCGAACGAAGTTTTACGCGCCGCCGCAGCGGCTGCGCCCGCGGCAAGCGAAGACGTGCGTTCAGAGGGTGCGCTTTCGATCTCACGCAGGCGGAACGTGCCGTCGGCAAACACCGTCAGCGTCAGGTTACGATCGGCACAGCCGGTGCATGACAAGGTGCCGGCGTAGCTGCGTGCGCCGGCATAGGCCTGTCCGATGAGCGCGGCGTCGATGGGCGGCGGCGGCGAGATGCGCGCCGCGGCCGCAGGGGCCTCAGCCCTCGCGGCCCGCTCGGCCCCCGTGGAACCTGCCCTTGCCGCCTGGCCGACGGTCTCAGGAGTCTTCGTTGCGCACCCGCCGAGCCCCAGCAGGGCCAGCGTCATTAGCGCCGCGCAGGCCGCTTTTCCTGCCACGGGCGCACATGCGCCTGCGCGCAGCGTCGCACGCCCCCAGCGGCGGCACGCCACCGACGGCCTGGCACTGCGTGACGATGACATCACCATGCGTACCCCAGTCCAAGCAGCCAGGTCGCGTCCGTGGGGCGCCGGCCCGCGGCCGGTTCGCGTTCCCAATCCAGGTTCAATTGCAGCGACGCCGTCAGCCCCGAGGCGAACGGCACGCGCACGCCGGTGCGGCTGCGAATCGTCAACTGACCGGCATCGACCAGATTCAGAAAGCCCTGCTGATCATGAAACAACTCGGCCGACACCGCCTCGATGCGGTGCGTGACGTTCAAGCCCCAGCCGAAGGCCGGATACGCTTCATCGCGCTCGACGTAACGGCGCAGATCGACGGCCTCGATACCGCCGCGCAGCGACAATTGCGTGCGCTCGGTTTGCAGCAACTGGCGGCCGTAGCCGCCGCCGACGGTGGCGCGCAGTTGGATATCGCGGAAACGATCGCGTTCGAGCGAGCTGCGCAGATAGCCGAAATGGGTGGTGCTATCGATGAAATGATCGTAGTTGCCGCTGAGCAGCCAATTGGCCGCCGTGGTGCCGTTGGCATCGGCTTCGTGGCGGTATTTGGCGGTGAGCGCATAGCGCCAATCGATGGCGCGCGCGTTCAGGTCCGACTCGGCATAGATGCGCTCGGCAACGCTGTTGCCGCGCACCAGCGAACTCGACAGCGTCAGCCGGCCTTCATGCGACACGCCCTCGCCGCTTTCCTCGGGCTTGGGGTTGATGTAGCGGATCTGCGCCAGCGGCAGCTCCTGGCCTTCGGCCGCCGCTGACGAACGACTTTCGTCCTGCGGCTCGCTGCCGATCTGCGCCTGCCCGGGTTCGCTGGGCAACAGCATCAGCTCTTCGGTGGCCGGCGCGCCGTCGCGCAGCACCGTCACCGGCTTGTCGGTTTCGATGGCGCTGACCTCGGCGCGGCGGATCTGCAGCTCGCCGGCCCAGGTGGTCTCGAAGGTGAGCACGTCAGGTGACGAATGCAGGATGCGGCCAGTCAGCCGATCACCGTTGTGCAGCGTGATCGTGTCGGCGAAAGATGAGGTCGTGCCGATCGCAAACGGCAAAGCGCAGGCGATCGCCAGCCCGCATAGACGGGCGCCAATCAATGAGTGGCTGGACATCATTTTCTTATAGTCCAATGCCTGCACCAAGGCAAATATAGGGAAACGGGCACCCTGCTTGCTCCACTAAACGGGAGTATAATCAATAGGTTATTGACAGCCCCCCTGACTCGAACCCGCGTCGGGCGAGCGCTGCGAAGGATCCAAGCCATGGCCAAGGAAGAATTGATCGAGATGGAAGGCGTGGTGGCCGAAGTGCTACCTGACACGCGCTTTCGCGTCACGCTAAGCAACGGTTTCGAAGTCTCTGCGTATGCCGCAGGCAAGATGAAGAAGCACCGCATCCGCGTACTGCCCGGTGACCGGGTGACGATGGAACTGTCGCCTTACGACCTCACCAAAGGCCGTATCCGCTATCGTCACAAAGACTGAGCTGGCGCCGACACCACCGTCGGCGCCACCCCGGCCGCTCGCGGCGGCCGCGCGAACACGAACAGCAGCGAACCCAGCGCAGCCCCTGTCGCCAGCACCGTGAAGCCAAGCCGGTAGTCGCCGGTCCAGTCCACGAACACGCCGGCCACCAGCGGCCCGATGATCTGCCCCAGCGCAATCACCGCCGCAGATATACCCATGATCATGCCGATAGCGCGCCGCCCGAAATAATCGGCGCGTATCGCCTGCATCAGCGGGCCGCGCAGCCCCCAGGCACCGCCGTGCAGAATCGCGAACGCGACCAGCATCGCGTGATTGGTCGCATAGGTCAGTGACAGCAGACCGGCTGCATGCGCCAGCATGCACACCGCTGCGATGCGACGCTTGACGAACCGGTCGCCGATCAGCGAACCGAGCAGCAATCCGCCCAGATGCGCAATCGTCATCAGCGTGATGACGAACGCTGCCTGCGTCACCGTGTAGCCCAGCCCTTCCTTGATGTGCGAGATGGCATGCACGTTGACTGCGCTGACGATCAGCAGCGCCGCGCCATGGCCGAACGCCAACCACCAGAAGGCACCGGTGCGGATGGCCTGACGCGCCGTGAAGTCCGGCCCTGTTACAGGCTGGATGGCTCTCTGCTCAGCGCCCGGCTGCGCCGACGCAGTGCTGCCGGTGGCGGTGGCGGTGGCGGTGGCGGTGGCCGTGGCCGCGGCCGGCACGGCGTGCGGCTGCCCGTCGACGGTTTCACCCAGTTCGTGCGGCGAGCCGCGAAACACGCGCGTGAGCGGATAGCCGACCACCATCACCAGAATGCCCGACACCAGCGCCGTGGTGCGCCAGCCGAATGCCGCCATCGACCAGGCCACCAGCGGCAGCGCAACCCCGCCCAGTGCCAGTCCGATGTTCATCAGCGACAAGGCGCGCGCGCGGCGCCGCTCGAACCAGTGCACCAGCGCCACCGACAAGGGAAAGTAGCCGCTGAAGCTGGCGCCGATCGCCAGTACCACCACCGACACGTAGAAACCCGTCAGCGACTCCACCTGACTCAACAGCACGAAACCCACGGCCATGCACAGCATGCCGCCGCGCATCATCCACTTCGAGCCGAATCGATCGATCAGCCAGCCCAGCACCGGCCCCAGCACCGCCGATTCGATCGATTGCAGCGCCGCGCCGCCCGACAACGCAGTCTTGCTCCAGCCGCGTTCCTCGCCGAGCACGGCGACGTAGGCGCCGAATGCCTGCAGAAACAACCCTGCCTGTAGAAACTGGATCACTGCCGCGGCGCCGACCATGCGCCAGCCGTGAAAGATTTTCATGAATCGCAGACCTGAGAGGACGACACCCGCTGCCCGAACGAGCGGCGCAGCGAATGCGCTACGATACTCGTTTTTCGCGGGCCTCTAGCTCATGTCGGTTAGAGCAGCGGACTCATAATCCGTTGGTGCCGGGTTCGACTCCCGGGGGGCCCACCAATAAAAACAAGGGCTTGCGAGCGTTTTTCTTATAGCCCTTGCGGAGTCATTTCGGCCTGGTAGGCAGCGGTAGCAGGATCAACAGCGCACCCCGGGGAGGAGCCTGCCCGGGTTTCAAGGGGGTCACGGCAACGACTGGGCTCCAATAGCCACACGTTGCGGCTCAAACTCGATGTCCGCAATACCCGGCATCGCCAATGCATCGGCAATGTTGCGACGCTGCTTCGTCAGCCGCTGATAGTCCTCGAAGCTCAGCAGAATATACGCAGGCTTGCCGAGATCCGTGATGAACACGGGGCCGTTCTTGGCGGCCTTTTTTGCTCGCGTTACATCCTGGTTCAGCTCTCGACTGGATAGCGTTGTGATGGTCATAGCATACCTTCCGCGTTTACGCAGCGCCGCCCGACGTGTCGGCAATGTACTGGCTCAGAATCGAATGAGCCAGCTCCAGCACCAAGCGCGTTGCCGGCGAAATCGGCCGCGACGCGGCGGTCGCGCTGACCAGCGTGCGCAGCAGCGGTGGATCGACGATGCGCGCCACCGAGACCTTGCCCGCCTCCAGCCCGCGGCGATAGCCCATCGGCGCCAGGATCGTGTAGCCCAGCCCCTGCTCGGCCAGGCCGATCATCTCGGCGACGGCGTCCACCTCAACGACCACGTTCAAGTGGATGTTGTGCCGCGCGGCGGCGCCGCGGATCAACTGGTTCATGCCCTGCATCCGCCCCGGGATGATGAGCGGAAAGCGCGGCAGTTGCGCCATCGGGATCTTCTCGCCGCGCCCGAAGGCCTGCGGCGGACCGACCAGGAACATCTCCTCGATGCCGATCTCGCTGCGCTGCAGGCCGACCGGCGATTGCACGCCGAACAGGATGGCCGCGTCCAAGCGACTGGCGTGCAGCCATTCGAGCAGATAGCCGCTCATCGCCTCCACGATGTGCGGCACGACGCGCGGCGCGCGCTCGCGCAGCGCTTCGAGCAAGGGCCGGATCAGCACCGGGCTGACGGTGGCCGGGATGCCGAGCGCTACATCGCCGTGCGGCTCGTGCCCCAGGGCCATCACTTCCTGTCTGGCCTGCTCGAACTGCCGCAGGATGCTGATCGCGTGCTCGGCCAGCAATTGCCCGTGCGGCGTAGGGGTTACGCCGCGCGGCGTGCGCACCAGTAGCTGCACGCCCAGTTCCTCCTCCAGGCGACGCACGTGGGCGCTGAGCGCCGGCTGCGCCACGTGCAAGGCCTCGGCCGCGCGGCTGAGATTGCCCAGTTCGACCACGCGCAGGAAATAGCGGAGTTGGCGTCGATCCATGCCGGCCATCAGGTATAACTTTTTACGATCGATCGGATCATCAATCAATATTTTATCTTCTGGCTGGGCTGCGCCAGAGTTCGGGCACCACACCGAGAGGCGCTCGATGACGACAATGGCCGGTCCGACGATCGATCTTTACTGGTCCTTCCGCAGCCCATACAGCTATCTGGCGCTGCACCACGTGCGGGCCTTGACGGCCAGCCACGGCCTGCGCTGGAACGTGAAGATCGTGCGGCCGCTGGCGATCCGCACACCCGACTTCTTCAGCCGGGAAGACCCTCTGTGGCGTCCGTACCTGCTGATCGACACGAAGCGGATCGCCGAATCCCTGGGCATGCCGTTCGCGCGCCCCACCCCCGACCCGGTGGTGCAGGATCCGGTGACGCTGGAGATCGCCGAGCACCAGCCGTACATCCACTGGCTGAACCGGTTGGGCGCCGAGGCGACGCTGCAAGGCAAGGCCCTGCCCTTCATCGACCAGGTCTCCGATCTGCTCTGGAACGGCCGCGTGGTCGGCTGGCACGAGGGTGATCACCTGGCGCACGCCGCGGCACGCGCCGGCCTCGACCTGCAGCAGATGCAAGCCGCGATCGCCGCCGACCCAGTGGCGCGCGATCGGTTGCTCGAAGAGCACGAGACCCAGTTGCGCGCGGCCGGACATTGGGGCGTGCCGACCTTCGTGCTCGACGGCGAAGCCTTCTTCGGGCAGGACCGGGTGCCGCTGCTGCTGTGGCGGCTATCGCAGCGCGATACAGGCAGCACCTCGGAACACGCATGAACATGAAAAACCTGCCCGAAATCCAGGAAGCCGCGGCCGACGCGCGGGTGGCGGCCATCTACGCCGACATCCGCGCGACGCTGGGCACCTCGTTCGTCAATCTCGTCTACCGGCACCTGGCGACCGAACCGGCGGTGCTCGAATGGGCGTGGCAGGCCGTCCGGCCCGCGATCCGCGCCGGCACGCTGGCCGGGCAGGCGCAGCGCCTGGCCGCCGAGGTCGATGCGATCCGCAGCGGCTGGGGCAGCGTCGCCGCGCCGGCGTCACCCCTGGCCGAGCCCGCTGCGGTGCGCGCGCTGGTAGCGATGTACAACTCGGCGAATGCCGTGAACATGATGGGGCTGGCGCATCTGCTCGACAGGCCGTCTGCTGTCGCGCTTGATGCCGGTGATGCCGGTGATGCCGCTGCCACAGTCGCCATTGCTGCGACCGCTGCGACCGCTACCGACGGCAATGGCGATGCACCGCCGATCAGAGCGACGGCGCCCGACCCGGCGCTCTCCCCGCTCACGGCGGCGCCGCTTCCCCCGCTGCCTTCGCTCGACGCACTCGGCGAAACCGAACGCGCGCGCATCGCGCGGCTGAACGCATACGCCGAGGCCGCACCGCCGGCGATCGTCGCCAGCTTGTATCGCCACCTCGCCGTCTGGCCCGAGGCACTCGTCTATGCCGAGGCCGTGCTGGCGCCGCTGCAAGCGCGCGGTCTGCTCACCGAGGGCCGCCGGCGCACGATCGCGGCGGCGCAGCGGCTGGCGCAAGAGCAGCCGCTGGCGATGCCGCCAGCTCCACCCCAGCTCGAAGCGCGCTTCGGCGCCAGCCTGCGCGAGCTGCGCGACGTCACGCTGGCCAAGATGTTGCCGGTCGGCCGCACGCTGGCTGCAGGACTCGACATCGCACCGAACCTCTGACCGATCATGCGCCCCAACTTCCTGTTCATCATCACCGACCAGCACCGCGCCGACCACCTCGGCTGCTACGGCAACTCCATCGTGCGCACGCCGCACATCGACGGCCTGGCCGCACGCGGCTGGCGCTCGAACCGCTTCTACGTCGCCAACCCGGCATGCATGCCCAACCGGTCGACGCTGATGACCGGGCGCATGCCTTCGGTGCACAAGGTGCGTTCGAACGGCATCCCGCTGTCCCTGCGCGCCACCACCTTCGTCGACCTGATGCGTCATGCCGGCTACGCCACGGCCTCGTGCGGCAAGATCCATTTGCAGCCGATGATGGGGCAAGCCCCGCTGCTGCGCGCCGCCGAAACCGGCGGCCGCACGCCGCCGCCGGCGCAGCTCGGCGACGCCTGCATGCGCGATCCCGGCGACGGCCCCTACGACCAGGAACGCATCGACAAGTGGCAGGGCGATCCGGCGCACGACCTGAAGCTGCCGTACTACGGCTTCGAGGAAGTGCATCTGACGATGATGCACGCCGATGGCGCGCACGGCCACTACGGGCGCTGGCTGGAAGCGCGGCATCCGGGCTCGGCATCGTTGATCGGCCGCGAACACGCCTTGCCCAGCGGCAGCATCTCGACGATCCAGGCCTGGCGCACGGCGGTTCCGGAAGAGCTGTATTCGACCAACTACATCCGCGATCAGGCGGTCGGCTTTCTGGAGCGGCACGCCAGCGGCGCGGGCGGCAAGCCGTTCTTCCTGCAGTGCTCGTTCAATGACCCGCACCATCCGTTCACGCCGCCGGGCCGCTACTGGGACA
>JAFKGG010000200.1 GCA_017307915.1 Burkholderiales bacterium
AAGGCCGGCATCGTCGGTTCGTTTCCGGCGCTCAACGCGCGGCCAGCCGAGCTGCTGGAAAGCTGGCTGCAACGCATCACCAGCGAGCTGGCCGAACACGATCGCCAGCATCCCGAATCGCCGGCGGCGCCGTTCGCGGTGAACCAGATCGTGCACCGTTCGAACGACCGGCTCGAACACGACCTGGCCCTGTGCGTGAAGTACAAGGTGCCGATCATCATCACGTCGCTGGGCGCCCGCCCCGAGCTGAACGAAGCCGTGCATTCCTATGGCGGGATCGTTCTGCACGACATCATCAACAATAACTTTGCGCACAAGGCCATCGACAAGGGCGCCGACGGCCTGATCGCGGTGGCGGCCGGTGCCGGCGGTCATGCCGGCACGCAATCGCCGATCGCATTGGTGCAGGAGATCCGTCAGTGGTTCGACGGGCCGCTGCTGCTGTCGGGCTCGATCGCCACCGGCCGCGCCATCCTGGCGGCGCAGGCGATCGGCGCCGACCTGGCCTACATCGGCTCGGCGTTCATCGCCACGCGCGAAGCCAACGCCGATCCGGCCTACAAGCAGATGATCGTCGACAGCAAGGCTGATGACATCATCTACACCAACCTGTTCACCGGCGTGCACGGCAATTACCTGAAGCCGTCGATCCGCAATGCCGGGCTCGATCCCGACAATCTGCCGAGCAGCGATCCGTCGAAGATGAGCTTTGGCTCCGACCGCGACAAGCCTAAAGCCTGGAAAACGATCTGGGGTTGCGGCCAGGGTATCGGCGCGGTGCACGACGTGCCGGGCGCGGCCGAACTGATCGACCGGCTGGCCGCCGAGTATGACCAGGCCTGGCAGCAGATGGCCGAATTGCGCGAGCAATGGCGCCCGCAGCGGGTGCGGCGGGCGGCCTGAGCATCGGCCGGCAGCGGGCGATCTAGACTTCCCCTGCCCTGGCCGCGCCTTCGTGCCGGCCGGCGGCAAAGCCCGTTATGCTTGTGCGTCTTCGGGAGATTCGCCATGGAACGACGCATCCTGCGCGGCGGCAGGCTCAAAGCCGCCGCCTACGACAGCCGCGAACAACTGCTCGAGATCGATTTCGTCGACGGTGAACGTCGCACGTTCCAGGCGGTGCCGGCCGAGGTCTGGCGGCGACTGATCGAATCGCCGAACCCGGCCAGCTTCTACGCCGACCGCATCGAAGAGGAATACGTCGTCAGACGCGGCAAGGCGCCCGGCATGGCCGACGCACGCTCGAAGCTCGACGCACTGTTCTCGCCCAGCCGCGACCACGAAGACTGATCCGGCCACGGCAGGCGCCTCAACCGAGGGAGATTGCCATGAAGACGCTCGAACAGCAGATGGCCTTCTATCAGCGCTACCACCGCCATCCCAAGAACAAGCTCACCCATTTCTTCGGCGTGCCGGCAATCGCTTTCGCGCTGCTGGTGCCGCTGTCGTTGATCGGCATCGATCTGGGCGGCTGGTGGCTGAGCGGCGCCCAGGTGTTCGCGCTGGTGGTGCTGGCCTACTACTTCGCGCTCGACGTGGCGCTGGCGCTGGCGATGACTGCGTTCATCGCCATGCTGCTGTGGCTGGCGGCGTGGGTCGCCGCGCAGGGCGCGGCAGTGGCGTGGACGGTGTTCGCCGTCGCCTTCGTCGGCGGCTGGGTGCTGCAACTGATCGGCCACTATTTCGAAGGCCGGCGGCCGGCGCTGGTCGACAACTTCTTTCAGGTCTTCATCGCGCCGGTCTTCCTGATGGCCGAACTGTTCTTCGCGCTCGGTTTCAAGCGCGACGTGCGCCAGCGCGTCGAGCGCCTGGCCGGTGAGAGCATTTGACGCTGCGGCTGCGTTTGCTGTGCCGCGTCGTCGACAACTTCGGCGACGCCGGTGTGTGCTGGCGCTTGGCCCGGCAGCTTGCGGCCGAATTCGGCTGGCAGGTGCGGCTGGTGATCGATCGACCGGAACTGCTGGCGCGGCTGGGTGCAACGGCGCAAGGCGCTGTCCCGCCGGCCGAAGCCACGGCGCTGGGCGGCCTCGATAGCGGCCTTGGCGGCGGCTGCGATGGCGATGGCGATGGCGATGGCGATGGCGATGGCAGGGGTAGCCTGACGATCGAGCCGTGGCCAGACGAAATTGCCACCGCGGCCCGGACCGCCCACGACTCAGCGGCCCCTTGCCCACCCGACGCAGCCCCCGACGACGACATCCTGATCTCCGCCTTCGGCGCCGTGCCC
Source organism: Burkholderiales bacterium (assembly GCA_017307915.1). Lineage (GTDB taxonomy): Bacteria > Pseudomonadota > Gammaproteobacteria > Burkholderiales > Burkholderiaceae_E > Zeimonas. Next base: position 2,228 of record JAFKGG010000200.1, read on the forward strand.
CCGCCACCGCTGCGTGCGCGGCTGGCCGATGCGCCGCGCCGGCCGCTGTGGATCAATCTCGAATACCTGAGCGCCGAAGACTGGGTCGACGATTGCCACGGCCTGCATTCGATCAAGCCGGCCGACGGCGCGCGCGAGCATTTCTACTATCCCGGCTTCACCGAACGCAGCGGCGGCCTGCTGCGCGAGCGCAGCCTGATCGGTCGCCGCGACGCCTTCATCGGCTCGGCTGCGCAGCAGCGTTGGCTGGCCGTCCTCGGCATCGCGCGACGCGACACGCGCGAGCGGCTGATGACGCTGTTCTGCTATGCCGATGCGCCGGTCGCGCCGTGGCTCGCACTACTGGCCGCCGGCACACTGCCCAGCACCGTACTGGTGCCCGAATCGGTCGCCGACGCCGCCCTGGCCGATTTCCTGGGTCGGCCGCTGGCGATCGGCGAGCGGGCCGAACGCGGGGCCCTGCGCGTGCAGCGCCTGCCGTTCCTGCCGCAAGACGACTATGACCGCCTGCTGTGGAGCGCCGATCTGAACTTCGTGCGCGGCGAAGACTCGTGGATCCGTGCGCACTGGGCCGGCCGCCCATTCATCTGGCAGCCCTACCGGCAAAGCGACGGCGCGCACCGGCACAAGCTGCAGGCATTCCTGCATCGGCTCGCCGCCGGGCCTGCCGTCGAGCGAATGATGTTGGCCTGGAGCGAGGCGCACAGCCAGGTCGATCCAACCCAGATAGCGCCCCATCCGCCCGCGCCGACCGCCGCCAGACCCAACTCCGGCGCCCGACCCAACTCCGGCGCCCGACCCAACTCCGGCGGCCAACGGGCCGCTCTGGCCGCCACCGAGCCCGATTCCGACTCTCAATTGCCCATCCCGGTCACCGCCAAATCCGACCTCCGGCTGCCCGCCCTGGCCACCGCCTGGGCCGATTTCGACACCCAACTATCCACGCTGGCCCCGCGCTTTGGCGCCTGGTCGCGGCAGCTCGCCGCGCAATCCGACCTGGCCACACGACTGGCTGATTTTTGCGCCGAACGGCTATAATGTTGGGTTTACTTGAATTGCTTGGTCTGCCGGGATCGGCCCGCGCAGCCGCGAAGGAAAGATCATGAAAATCGCTCAGGAACTGCGCACCGGCAACGTCGTGATGATCGGCAAAGACCCGATGGTCGTGCAACGGGCCGAATACAACAAATCGGGCCGTAACGCCGCCGTCGTGAAGATGAAGCTGAAGAATCTTCTGAACGGCTCGGCCACTGAAAGCGTCTATCGCGCCGACGACAAGTTCGACGTGCTGGTGCTGGACAAGCGCGAAGTCACCTACTCGTACTTCGCCGACCCGATGTACGTGTTCATGGACGCCGAATACAACCAGTACGAAGTCGAAGCCGATTCGATGGCTGAAGCCTTGAACTACATCGATGAAGGCCTGACCTGCGAAGTCACCTTCTACGAAGGCCGCGCGATTTCGGTCGAGCTGCCGACGATGGTGGTGCGCGAGGTCGAATACACCGAGCCCGCCGTCAAGGGCGACACCTCGGGCAAAGTGATGAAGCCGGCGCGCATCAAACCCACCGGCTTCGAGCTGCCCGTGCCTGCATTCGTCGAGATCGGCGACAAGATCGAGATCGATACCCGCACCGGCGAATACCGCAGCCGCGTCAAAGGATGAAGCGGCACAGACCCGGCGCGCTGCCGGGTCCGGTTGAGACCAACAAGAACGCCGGCAATGCCGGCGTTCTTGTTTTCACCGCTCAGGCGTAGCTCAAACGCCCGCCGTCGCCGCCGCGCCGCTGCGCGCGCTTGCGCAGATTGCGCTGCACCGTCTCGCGCAGCGACTGCATCGACACCGGCTTGACCAGATAGCTGTTGCAGCCGGCCAGCGCACCGCGCAGCAGATCGAACGGCGATGAGCGGCTGGTCAGAATGATCACCGGCACGTCGCGCAGATCACGATTGCGCTTGATCGCCCGAGTGAACTTGTAGCCGTCCATTTCCGGCATCACCACGTCGGCCAGCACCAGCTCGTAGCGACGCATCGACAATACGTCGAGCGCATCGCGCGCGCTGCCGACGGCTTCACTGTCGATGCCGATCTGGTGCAGCGCCAGCACCAGTTGCCGGCGCACGGTCGGGCTGTCGTCGACGATCAGCGCGCGCGGGCGCCGATGGCTACCGCCCGCTTCGCTGACCATCAAGCCGGCAGCCACTGCCGCCTGGGTGCTGGCCTGGCGCCGCTTGCCGATCTGCTCGTCGGCCACGCGATTGAGCGCATGCAGCACCTGCGCCACGAACGTGTTCTGCAGCAGATCATCGCGTGCGCGCTCCGGATCGGTACGCCGGCCAACGCGGATCACGGCCGCGTCTTCGAGCATGCCCAGCAGCGTGCTCGCCGTTTCCGGGCCGCCGGCAGTGGTCATATCGACCAACGCAATGTCGAAATCGCCGGGCCCACGCGTGGTCGACAGCGAATAGCGATAGCGATTGTGCTGGGCGTGGCGCAGCACGATCTCGAGCAAGCGTTGCAAACGGGTGGCCAGACCGAACACGGCTATCCGGTATTCCGGTCTGGCATCGCGTCTCTCAGTCATCACGTCCCTCCCCTGGCTTCATAGCGATGACTTCTGGGTGATCTCTTGGAGGAAATCTTCTAAGCACGACGAATCTAAGCACGACGAATTATCTTCGGCAACAAAAATTTTCAGAAAAAGCCTTCAATCGCAGCAACTTAGCTACGATTTCTCACCTTGCACGGGAGTTCAGGTGCCGGCTGGCCGGCCGGTACCCGCCGGATTCAGGCGTACCCGGCCTCGACCGGCGCAACATCAGTCGATTTCTATCACCTGCAGATCGTTATCCAGGGCAAAGTTGGTAACGAACTTGTAAGCGAGGTGCTCCAGCGCATGCAGGCGGGCGTCGACCGTTACGCACTTGACGCCGTTGTACAGCCCCGGCATCACATAGGGTGAATACGACAGATGCGCCTGCGCCCCGGCGCTGCCCGGCGGCCGAAAGCCCGCCATCACGCCGCATAGGCGTTCAGCCCAGTCGCTCGGCCTGAAAGCGCGGCCGGCTTTCGTAACGCCTAGGATGACGAAGGACTTGACGACGGGGGGCTCGATCATCGACGCCTGCTCAGAGTACGACCGGCGCCGCACCGGCAGCCGGCAGGCCGCGACCAAGGCAATACGAGCCGAGTCGGGCGAAACCGCAATTATAACGACCGCACACCTGGCCCCGCGTTGGACGCACGGCGGCTTTCACCTACAATTCAAGCGATTACCAAGAGCAGGATCTTCGGGCGGCGGCCACCGATGCACCCCGGGTGCGGGGCGAAACGGAGCCGCCGTTCGTATTTCGACGAGGAACGCCGACGATGGCCGCAACGCAACCCTTGATGAACACCTACGGCCGGCTGCCGGTCGCTTTCACGCACGGCGACGGCCCCTGGCTATACGACACCGACGGCAAGCGCTATCTCGACTGCCTGGCCGGCATCGCCGTCAACACGCTCGGACACAACCATCCGAAGCTGGTCGCCGCGCTGCGCGAGCAGGTGGCGCGATTGATCCACAGCTCGAACTTGTTCGAAGTGCCGCTGCAAACTCAGCTCGGCCAACGGCTGGTCGACCTGTCGGGCATGACCAACGTGTTCTTCTGCAACAGTGGCCTGGAGGCCAACGAGGCGGCGATCAAGATCGCACGCAAATTCGGCCACCAGCGCGGCATCGACCGGCCCGAGATCATCGTCTACGACAAGGCCTTTCACGGCCGTTCGATCGCCACGCTGTCGGCCACCGGCAACGACAAAGTGCAGAAGGGTTTCGAACCGCTGGTCGAAGGCTTCGTGCGCGTGCCGCTGAACGACGGCGCCGCGCTGCGCCGCATCGCGGCCGAGCGCCCCAATGTGGTCGCCGTGTTCCTCGAAGCGATCCAGGGCGAAGGCGGCATCCAGCCGGCGCGCGTCGACTATCTTCGTGAAGTGCGCCAGCTGTGCGACGAACGCGGCTGGCTGCTGATGATCGACGAAGTGCAGTGCGGCACCGGCCGTACCGGCAAATGGTTCGCGCACCAATGGGCCGGCATCCGCCCCGACGTGATGCCGCTGGCCAAGGGTCTGGCCTCGGGCGTGCCGATCGGCGCGGTGGTGGCGCAAGGCGCGGCGGCCGAGGTGTTCCAGCCGGGCAACCACGGCACCACCTTCGGCGGCAACCCGCTGGCCATGCGCGCCGGGCTGGTCACGCTGGCCACGATGGAAGAAGACGGCCTGCTCGACAACGCCGCCAAGCAAGGCGAGCGCATCAGCAGCGAACTGAGCCGGCAGCTTGCCGGTACGCCGGGCTTCGTCGAGGTACGCGGCCAGGGCTTGATGATCGGCATCCAGCTCGACCGGCCGTGCGGTGCGATCGTGCAGCGCGCGCTCGACGCCGGGCTGGTGCTGAACGTCACCGCCGACAGCGTCGTGCGGCTGCTGCCGCCGCTGATTTACAGCGACGAGCACAGCGAGCACCTGATCGCCAAGCTGGTGCCGCTGGTGCGCGATTTCCTCGCACAGCGCGAGGCGCCGTCGGCGTGAATACGCCGGCAACCGTAGTTCTCACGCCGGCACCGCAATCCCGCCGCCGGCACAGCCCAGGGGCGCGCCGCGTGCGCGCCAGCAAGCCATGCAAATCAAGCATTTTCTGCAGTTCAAGGATCTGACCCGCGACGAGATCAATTACCTCTTCGACCGCGCCCGCGTGATCAAGCAGCGTTTCAAGCGCTACGAGACCTATCGCCCACTGGTCGACCGCACGCTGGTCATGATCTTCGAGAAAGCCAGCACGCGCACCCGTCTGTCGTTCGAAGCCGGCGCGCAGCAGCTCGGCGCCAGCGCGATCTATCTGAACACGCGCGATTCGCAGCTCGGCCGCGGCGAGCCGGTCGAAGACGCCGCGCAGGTCATCTCGCGCATGTGCGATCTGGTGATGATCCGCACCTTCGAGCAGACCATCATCGAACGCTTCGCGGCCAACTCGCGCGTGCCGGTGATCAACGGCCTGACCAACGAATATCACCCCTGCCAGATCCTGGCCGACATCTTCACGTTCATCGAGCATCGCGGCTCGATCACTGGCAAGACGGTGACCTGGATCGGCGATTCGAACAACGTCTGCAACACCTGGCTGCAAGCAGCCGAGCTGCTCGACTTCAACGTGCACGTGTCGACGCCGCCCGGCTATGAAATCGAGCCCGAGCGCGCCGGCCTGTTCGGCACCAGCCACTTCGAGCAGTTCGACGACCCGATGCAGGCCTGCGCCGGTGCCGATCTGGTAACCACAGACGTGTGGACCAGCATGGGCTTCGAGGACGAAAACGAAGAGCGCCGCGAAGCCTTCGCCGACTGGTGCGTCGATGCCGACATGATGCGCGTGGCGCGGCCCGACGCGCTGTTCATGCACTGCCTGCCGGCGCATCGCGGCGAGGAAGTCACCGCCGAGGTGATCGATGGCCCGCAGTCAGTGGTGTGGGACGAGGCCGAAAACCGGCTGCACGCGCAGAAGGCGCTGATGGAGTATCTGCTGCTCGGCCGCGTCGAGAGCTGATCAGGCCGAGGCCGGCGTCCGCCAAGGGCGCGCCGGGGCCGGCGCGCACACCGGGAGCACGCCGGCAGGCACTGCTTCGGCAGCGATCAGGCTCGCCCTGCCGCCGCCATCTCGCTACCGATTGATCATTGCGGCTGCGACACCGGCATCACGATCAAATCAACGCGTGCGCCGGAGCCGCCGGTCAGCACCGGATAGCGGCCGGTGGCAAAGCGCGTGCGCCCTTCGACGACGATCTCGGCCGTGATCACCAGACGTGCCAGCTGCGGGTCGAGGATGCGGCGCGTATCGACGTCGATCTCGAACGGCAGCGGCGGCGCACGCCGGTCTACCGGGATGAAGCGCTCGGCGATCATGTTCGGCGCGTCGTCGCCATGCGTCAGGTCGATCACGCGCACGATCATCGTGGAAGTCGGCGGCAGCATGATGCGCTGCTGATAGCCGACGGTGCCAGTCACGCGCATCACGCGGCCCGGAAGTGAAGGCCATGCTGCGGATACTTCGCTCAGAAAAGTTCCGGAATGAGTTTAGAAGCATCGGCGGCTATGACATTCGCGACATGGGCAACGTCATCGC
>JAFKGG010000201.1 GCA_017307915.1 Burkholderiales bacterium
TGCGATCCGTCGCATTCCGGGCCAAGCCCGCGGCATCCGCCTGGTGCAGGCGCCGCCCGCTGGCGAACGCTGGGCGGCCATCGCCGATCGCCTGCGCCGTGCTGCGGCCGGTTCGGTGTTGCCTGCTGATACGGAGAACGACGATGCCTAGATTCGCCAGCTTGCTGCTTGCCGCCGCTGCTGCCCTGCCGGCCGCAGCCGTGGCCGCTGATGCGCTGCCGCCGGTCAAGCCTGGGCTGTGGGAAATGCAGGTGCGCAGCCCCGAGCTGGATCAGATGCGCGCGCAGATGCAGGCGCAGATGGCCAAGATGTCGCCGGCGCAGCGCGCGCAGATGGAAGCGATGATGGGGCAGGCCGGTTTCGGCGTGGGCCCGGGCGGCACCACGCGCGTGTGCATTACCCCTGAAATGGTCAAGCAGGCGCCGATGTCGGTGCCCGACAAGTGCAAGGGCTCGTGGCAGGTCAAGGGCCGCCTCGTGTCATTCGAATATACCTGCCAGGACGGCACGCAGGGCCGCGGTGAGACGCACTACGGCAGCGATACGGCCTTCTCCGGTTGGATCGAATCGGCTTCGCCGCGCGGCAAGCAGCGCATCGAGAACTCGGGCCGCTGGGTCGCCGCCGATTGCGGAAACGTCAAGCCGCTGCCCCCGGTGAAGTAACGACGAGCAAACAACGAACAACGGCGCATGCGCCGATCAACGACGATCGTTTCAGCCCCAGACGAGGAAACCCGAGATGAACCACATCGATCGGAGTGGTCATTGCCGCACCGGCGCCATGCCGGGCACCGCGGCGACCAACGACGAATCCGCCCCGCCGGCCGCGCGCCGCACATCAACGATCATCGGCCTGCGGCTGGCCGCGCTGGGCGTCGCGGCGCTGCCGGGCCTGGCGGCGGCGCAATACTTCGATGCCAATTCGACCGACCCGGCGGCACAGGCGGTGGGCACCAATAGCGTGGCGATCGGCCCGAACAGCGTCGCCAACGGCGAGAACAGCATTGCGGTGGGCAACCGGGCGCGCAGCAACGGTTTATCGAGCATCGCGATCGGCGCTGGTGCGCTGACCGAGCGGCCCAACAGCGTGGCGCTGGGCGCCGGCTCGGAGGCACGCGACGGTGCGCGCACCGGCTACGAAGCCTACGGGATGAGCGGCCGCTACAACTCGGTCGGCGAAGTATCGGTCGGCTCGTTCGATAGCAAACGGCAGATCACCAACGTCGCGCCCGGTTCGCAGGGCACCGACGCCGTCAACGTCGACCAGCTCAGTTCGGTGGCCAACACGCTGTCCGGCCAGATCAACGAGGGCAATACGCAGATCAACAACCGGATCACGCGCGTCGAGGGCGACGTGGTGTCGATCATCAACGGCACCGACGGCATGTTCCAGGTGAACAATACGTCGAATCTGCCCAAGCCTGCCGCCAGCGGCGCCGATGCCACCGCCGGCGGTGCCGGCGCGCGGGCGCAGGGTGCGAACAGCACGGCGCTGGGCAGCGGCGCGCAGGCCAACGCCGATGGCTCGGTGGCCTTGGGCGCCGGCTCGGTGGCCGATCGCGCGAATACGGTGTCGGTCGGCGCGGCGGGCATGGAGCGGCAGATCAGCAACGTGGCCGCGGGCACCGCGCCCACCGATGCCGTGAACCTGTCGCAGTTGCAGTCGGGTCTGAACGATGCGATCGGGCAGGCCAATCGTTACACCGACAGCCGCATCGAACACGTGAGTCGCGAAGCCAACGCCGGCACCGCCGCCGCCATGGCGATCGCCGGCTTGCCGCAGGCGGTGTTCCCCGGGCGCAGCATGGCCTCGGTATCGGCCAGCGGCTATCGCGGCGAAGCGGCGCTGGCCATTGGCGTATCGACGATGGCGCAGGGCGGCCGCTGGGTCTATCGCATCGGCGGCACCGTGAACTCGCGCGGCAGTTTCGGCGCGACCGTGGGCGCGGGCTTCCACTGGTGAGGCCGGCGGCCGACGCGGCTGCGCGCCGCGGGCCGTGAATGAACATCGACGAGCAATCGCGACGAGGAATCGACATGCAATTGAATTCGACTGCAATGGCCGGCTGGCTCGCCGCCGGCCTGTTGGCAGTGCTGGCCAATATCCCTGCCCTTGCGGCGACCGCTGCCGACACGGCGGCGGCCGATGCCGCGGCGGCCGGTGCCGCGGCGGTGAAGTTTCCGCCGCGCGAGGCGGCCTGGATCAAGGACGGTACGCTGCCGAACCCGGCCAATCTGACGCGCGTGGGCGCCGGCCTGGGGCGCCATCAGGTCTATGACCTGATCGGCATGCCGCATTTCAGCGAGGGTGTGTTCGGCGTTGCCGAGTGGAACTACATCTTCCAACTGCTCGGCCGCGATCGCGCATCGGTGAGCTGTCAGTACCAGGTGCGCTGGGCGCGCAATGACAAGGACGGCGCCTGGCGCGTGCAATCGACGCACTGGGAACGCGAGGAGTGCGCGACGCTGGCCGGCGCCGGGGCGCTGCCGGCTGAACGCGTCGTTGAGCGCGTGGTGGAGCGGGTCGTCGAGAAACCGGTGACGGCAGCGCCGGTGGCCATGGCGCCGTCGGCCGGCGCCGCGGGCGGCAATGTTGCTGCGTCGGGTGCGGGCACGGGGGCGGGCGCAGGTGCGGGCCCAGGCGCGGCAGCGGCCGGCGGCGGCCTGCTGCAAGGCAGCGGCGCCGGGCTGCGGATGGCGCGGCTGCCGTCCGACACGCTGTTTGCCTTCGGCAAGTCGGCCCGTGCCGACATCTTGCCCGAAGGGGTGCGCATGCTCGACCAACTGGCCGCCGAGCTGCTGGCCGCAGGCCAGATCGAGCGCGTCGAGGTGAGCGGCCACAGCGATCGCATCGGCAACCCGCTCGACAACCTGTGGCTGTCGCAGGCGCGCGCCCGCACGGTGCGTGATTATCTGGCCGACAAGGGCATCGCGCTGGCGCGCATCAAGGCCAGCGGCCACGGCGAGGCGTTCCCGATCGCGCGTTGCCAGCAGGCTGCGCGCAGCGCCCTGATCGATTGCCTGAAGGCCGATCGGCGCGTCGAGGTCGAGGCCTGGGTGCGGCCGCGCTGACGCGCGCTGCGGGCCGCGCAGTCAGACGCCCAGGTAGCGGTGCACCAGCTCGGGTTGGCCGGTCAGCTCGGCACCGCTGCCGCTCCAGGCCACGCGGCCCTTTTCGATGATCACGTGGCGATTGGCCAGCGGCAGCAAGGCCTTCAGGTGCTTGTCGACGACGATCATCGCCAGGCCCTCTTGCTTGAGCTGCGCCAGGCAGTTCCAGATTTCCTGCCGCACCAGCGGGGCCAAGCCCTCGGTGGCTTCGTCCAGGATCAGCAGCTTCGGGTTGGTCATCAGCGCGCGGCCGATGGCCAGCATCTGCTGTTCACCGCCCGACATCTTGCCGGCCGGCTGCGAGGTACGCTCGCGCAGCCGCGGGAACAATTCGAAGACGCGTTCGAGCGTCCACGGCCTGGCGCCGGCGTTGCGCGTCGAGGCCGTGGCGATCAGGTTCTCGCGCACGGTGAGCGTCGGAAACACCTGCCGGCCTTCGGGCACCAGGCCCAGGCCGGCACGACCGATGCGATAGGCGGGCGAGCGCTGCACCTGCTGGCCATTGAACTCGATCGTGCCGCCGGCGGGCTTGAGCAGGCCGCTCAGGCATTTCACCGTGGTCGTCTTGCCCATGCCGTTGCGGCCGAGCAGCGTCAGCACTTCGCCGTTGTCGACTTCGAAATCGATGCCGAACAGCACCTGGCTGCCGGCGTAACCGGCCTGCAGGCCGCGCACTTGCAACAGGCTCATGCCACCATCTCCTCGTCGCCGAGATAGGCGGTCCGCACCTCGGGATTGTTGCGGATCTCTTGCGGCGTGCCGGTGGCGATGACGCGGCCGTAGACCAGCACGCTGATGCGATTGGCCAGCGCGAAGACGGCGTCCATGTCGTGTTCGATCAGCAGGATCGGGTAGCGGGCCTTCAGGTCGTGCAGCAATTGCACCATGCGTTCCGATTCGGAACCGCTCATGCCGGCCAGCGGTTCGTCGAGCAGCAGCATCTTGGGTTCCAGCGCCAGCGCCATCGCGATCTCGAGTTGACGATGTTCGCCGTGGCCCATCGCGCCGGCCGAGCGGTGCGCGCGGTCGGCCAGGCCGACGGTGTCGAGCGCCTGCATGGCGTGCTCGACGATGGCGCGCTCGCGCATCAGCGGCGACCACAGGCCGAAGCCGCTGCCGCTGCGCGCCAGCGCCGCCAGCACGACGTTTTCCAGCGCGCTGAACTCGGCCAGGAACTGCGTGATCTGATAGGAGCGGCCCAGCCCGCGCCGCGCGCGCGCCGGCACCGGCTGCGCGGTGACGTCTTCGCCGGCGATCAGGATCTGGCCTTCGTCGGGCAGCAGCTCGCCGCTCAACTGGCCGATCAAGGTGGTCTTGCCGGCGCCGTTGGGGCCGATCAGCGCATGCACTTCCTTGCCGGCCAACTGCAAGGAGACTTGGTCGGTGGCCAGCAGGCCGCCGAAGCGCTTGACCAGCGAACGCGTTTCGAGGATCGGCGTTTGGACGGTGCTGCTCATTGGCCTGCCTCCGTGGTCGACGCCTGTTCGCGGCGGCGCGTCCACGCGTGGAACGAACCATAGATGCCGCGCCGCGCGGTCAGCACGATCAGCACGATGGCCAGACCCAGCGGCGCCATCCAGTGCTGCGTGAGCGAGGCCAGCCACTCTTCGACCAGCAGCAGCGACAGCGCACCCACCAGCGGCCCCATGACGGTGCCCATGCCGCCGAGTACCACCATCACGATCAGGTCACCGGAAGCCGTCCACGCGCCATATGAGGGCGATACGTAGGAGGTCAGGTTGGCCAGCAGGAAGCCCGCCACCGACGTGATCGTGGCGGCGATCATGTAGATCGCCAGCTTGTAGCGAGTGGTGGAAAAGCCGATCGCTTTCATCCGCCGTTCGTTGCCGCGAATGCCGCGCAGTACGTAGCCGAAGCGGCTGTGCACCAACCGCCACGACAGGTACAGCGCAGCCAGCAGGATCACGAACACGACGTAGTACAGCGTCATGTTCGAGCTCATGTCGAACGGCGCCAGCGCCGAGCGCGCGTCCATGCGCAGGCCATCGTCGCCGCCGTACTGCTTCAGCGAAATGCCCAGGTAGAAGAACATCTGCGCGAACGCCAGCGTGATCATGATGAACGCCATGCCGCTGGTGCGCAGCACGATCAGCCCGGTGACGAACGAGATGACCAGCCCGGCGCCGATCGCGATCGCCAGTTGCAGCCAGCCGTTGGTGATGCCATGGAAGCTGGCAATGCCGGCCGCATAGGCGCCCACCATCAGATACAAGGCGTGGCCGAAGCTGACCAGTCCGGTGTAGCCGATCAGCAGGTTCAGGCTGATCGCGGCGATCGCCATCACCATCACGCGCGAGAACAGCGTGAGGTAGAAGCCTTCGTCGAACCAGGCCGCATACACCGGCACCAGCGCGAAGAACGCCAGCAGCGCGGCGACCACCCACCAGCGCGGCGAGCTCAGGGGAACCGATTCAGGGAACAGTTTGCGCATGGGTTCATCCGTGGCGCACGGGGAACAGTCCCTCGGGCTTGAACGCGAGCACGATGGCCATCAGCAGGTAGATCAGCATCGAGGCCACTGCGGGGCCGGCGGCCTGCGCGATCGACGAGGGCATCAGCGCGCTCATCCAGATCGGCAGGAAGGCGCGGCCGATGGTTTCGACCACGCCGATCAGCAGCGCGGCGAGAAAGGCGCCGCGGATCGAACCGATGCCGCCGACGATGATCACCACCAAGGTCTGGATCAGAATGGTCTCACCCATGCCGGGCTGCACCGACAGGATAGGCCCGGCCATCACGCCGGCAAGACCGGCCAGCGCCGCGCCCAGGCCGAAGATCAGCGTGTTCAGCAGCTTGATGTTGACGCCCAGCGCCGACACGATCGCCGCATGCGTGGCGCCGGCGCGGATCAGCATGCCGATGCGCGTGTGCGTGATCATCCAGTACAGGAAAGCGGCCACCGCCAGCCCGGCCACGATGATCGCGAAGCGATACGACGAATAGCTGATGCCGAACAGGTCGACCGTGCCCGACAGCGCTTCGGGCGCTTGCGAGTAGACCGGCGAGGCGCCCCAGATCATGCGCACCACTTCGTTGATGAACAGCACCAACCCAAAGGTGGCCAGCACGTGGTCGAGGTGATCGCGCGAATACAAGCGGCCCAGCGCCAGCTTTTCGAGCACGATGCCGACCAGCATCGCGCCCGGCACCGCGACCAGCAGACCGATCACGAACGAGCCGGTGAGATTGGCCACCGTGGCGGCGAAATAGGCGCCCAGCATATAGAGCGAGCCGTGCGCCAGGTTGACGAAATTCATGATCCCGAAGATCAGCGTCAAGCCTGCAGCGAGCAGAAACAGCAGCACGCCGAACTGCAGGCCGTTCAGAAGCTGCGTCAGATAAAGCGTCGTCATCGGCGCTCGCGTCGGTCGTGGGTGGCGGAATTGCCGGGTGAAGAAATCGTTTCGGCTGCCTCGCTGCGCGTTGCCGCAGCGCTGAGGAAGCCGGGCGAGGCCCGGCTGCGTTGGGCGCTGCGCTCGTCGGCCGGGATCAGCCGGCGTGGATCGATCCCGGCCCGGCGAAGGCGCCGGTGCCGGCAGGCAACCGGGCCTTGCGCCGCGCGACCGTGAAACCGGGCCGCGCGGCGATGCGCTGCGTTACTTCAGCGAGCACTGCGAGTGGAAGGCGTCGACGCCGGCTTTCACGGGCGTGGCGATCGTCTTCAAGGTCAGCCGGCCTTGTCCATCTTTGACGGCTTCGAACATGTGCCAGTCCTGCACCGGGAACTGGTTGTTGTTGAACTTGAAGTTGCCGCGCACCGATTTGAAATCGGCGGCTTTCAGCGCGGCGCCGAAGGCTTTCTTGTCGTCGATCTTGCCGTTGACCTTGCGGATCGCCGAATCGAGCAGCAGCGCCGAGTCATACGCCTGCGCCGCGTATTGCGAGGGGATACGCTTGTACTTGGCTTCGAAATCCTTGACGAATTTCTGGTTGGCCGGGTTCGTCAGGTCGGGGCCCCAGAAAGTGCCCGAGATCAGGCCGGTGGCGGCGTCGCCCATCGCCGGTAGGCCGATGCCGTCGGTGGTGGAGGTCGACAGCAGCGGGATCTTCGACTTCATGCCGGCTTGCGCCCACTGCTTGACGAAGTTGATGCCCAGGCCGCCCGGCAGGAACGCGAACACGGCCTGCGGCTGCGCGGCGGCGATCTGCGCGATTTCGGCGGAGAAATCCTGCGTGTTCAGGGCCGGGTACAGCTCCTGCAGCACCTGGCCGGTGTATTTGCGCTTGAAGCCGGCGACGTGATCCTTGCCCGACTGGTAGTTCGGGGCGATCGTCACGACCTTGCCGTAGCCCTTGTCCTTGGCGTATTGGCCGACCACCTCGGCCTGCTGATCGTTCTGCCACGAAGTGGAGAAGTAGTACGGCGAGCACTGTGCACCGGCGATCGGCGACGGGCCGGCGTTGGAGCCGATCAGGAACACTTCCTTGTCGGTGACCTTCTTGTGCACGGCCATCATCACGTTCGAGAACGTGACGCCGGTGATGATCGGCACGCGCTCGCGCTCGATCAGCTTATCGACGATCTGCACCGCCACTTCCGGCTTGAGCTGGCTGTCTTCGCGCAGCACCTGCACCGGCACGCCGCCGAGCTTGCCGCCGTTCTGCTCGACGATCAGCATGAAGGCGTCGTACTGGTCTTGGCCCAGCGCGCCCTGCGGGCCGGACAGCTCGGCCATGAAACCGATCTTGATCGGCTGTTGCGCAGCGGCCGGCAGCGCCAGGGCGGCGAGCGCGGCGGCAGTGGCCAGGAGTCGGGGAGTGGGAATCATCGTGACGTCTCCATTGGGAAATACTTTAGAACTAAATCGTATAGAGGTGAAGTATCTATAAATCCACGCCGCCTGTCGAGACCCCGGCGTCAATGGGGATTATCGCGCAGCGCACAAGGGGCGGACGCTTCGGAAATACCCTCGTCTGAATCAGCCCATGCGGCATGGCGTTTGTTGATGAAGTTGTCAGGGAAGCGCTGCGACGAAGGCGGCGATCGCCGCCACCACGTCATCGTGCCGGTCGATGTGCGGGCTGTGCCGGCACTGGTCGAGCTTGAGCAGTTGCGCGCCGGGGCGCAGCTCGGCGATGCGATCGATCTGGCGCATGGTGCCGTATTGGTCCTGATGGCCCTGGATGGCCAGGATCGGGCAGCGCGAGGCGGCCACCTCGGCTTCGATCGTCCAGGCCGGAAACTCGGGCGACAGCCAGATGTCGGCCCAG
>JAFKGG010000202.1 GCA_017307915.1 Burkholderiales bacterium
CCAGTTCGATACGCGCCCGCCGGCCACGCGCCGGACCAGCACGCTGATCGGCGAGCCGGGTTGCGGTTCGCTGGTGATCGAATAGCAGCGCCATTGCGCTTGCCCGCCGATATCGGCGGCCAGCGTCAGATATTGACCGGGCTGAAAGCGGAACTGCGCCGCTTGATCATCGGTCAGCGTAAAACTGAGCAGCACGGCATCGCTGCCTTGCGGAACGACCTGCGCGACGGCAAGCGAATGAGCCCGCTTCATGTCGATCGTCGCCTCAAAGGAAGAACGAGTTGTTGCCCTGCAGGCCGTCGCAGTCGATCAGGTTGATCTGCTTGACGACGATCCGCAGCTCGCTGCCGAGCTGGCGCAGCGCGAAGCCGCACCAACCGGCCAGCCGCCGCTGGCGTCCTTCGCGCCATTCGGTCAGTGAAAAGCTGTAGCGCGCGCGCCATTCGTCGTCGCGGCCCGGGCTGGCCCAGGCTTCGAGCCCGCTCCATTGGCGCGCGGTGCGCGAAGCAGGCATCTGCGAATAAGCCCGGCCGGTGCCGAGCCGTGTGACGCGGTCCAGCAGGCGGCGCCGGTCGTGGAACTCGAGCGTGATCGATGCGCGCGGGTCGGCGGCCGGCCAGCTCGCGGGGATCCAGTAGGCGCACTCGGGCGCATAGAGTTCCAGCCAGCGCTCGAACGCCTGCTGATCGAGCAGACGCGCCTCGATGGCGAGCAGTTGCGCGATGCGGCGCCATTGGCCTTCATCGATGCCGGCGTCGTCGCGGATCGTCGGCTGCGCCCAATCGAGCGACAACTCGGCCAGCCAATCGTAGAACGGCGGATGAACATACAGCGACGGCGGCTGGTGGCGAAACCCCGCGGCTGGATCGGCGGCCCCGGAGGTGTTCGACGTCGTGAGGCTGCTCATCTCAGTTTTCCTTTGTCGACGCGTAAGGCCGGCTCGGCCTGCATCAGCCGTTTCCACTGCGTGTAGTAGTTGCGCATATGCAGGTCGGAAGTGACCGGCCCGCTCAATACGCCATCGGCCTCGACCAGGTCTTTGCCGGTTTCGAAGTGGCGGCTCATATCGACCCATTCGTCCTCGGGGCACAGGCTCAGGCCGCGCTGGCACTGTTCGAAATTGGATGCGTCGTCCATCTCGCCCATTACCGGAAAGTCTTCCTGGGTGCGCATGCGCATCGTGTTCATCGGCGCGTCGGCGTCGCGCCGGCGGGTGGCGTGCCAATGCATCGCGACGGCATCGACGCGCAGCGGCTGGATGACCTGCACCTGATTGCCGATCAGCAGCAGATTGGGGAAGATGTTCAGGTTCATGCCGGCGCCCACCGTGGCCTCCAGCGTCGCGCGCGCATCGGGCGCCGTCGCGGCGACGTGCTGCTCGTAAACCTCGCGCCCGGGCTGCGGGCGCTGCTGTTCCCAGGCCGATTGCGCGAACATGTCGGGGCGCTGGTCGATCAGCGAATGGCCGTTGTCGAGCGCATGGTTGCGCATCCGCGAGCGGTCGGCATCGGCGAAGTACGACATGTCGCCGCCGCCGTAGCGTTGCTGCGTCATCATCAGCAGCGACTGGTGCGAGAACGGCACGTGATAGCCGTCGCCGGCGTTGTCGTAGACCATCTTCCAGTTGCAATCCAGATGAAAACGCTGCGCGCCTGCGAGCACGATGTTTTCAGCGCCGCCCTGATGGGCGATCCATTGATCCAGATAGCGCGCCGCGTTGCCCAGATGCTCGGTGAGCGGCATCGCATGCACATTCAGCGTGGCGAATACGAACCCCTTGTAGGACGCCACTTGCGCGGGCCGCGCGAGGTGCATGTCGCGGTTCTTGAAAGCCGGCCCGTAGGCGGTCTTGCCGGGGATGCCGAACAACTGGCCGCGATGGTCGAATTTCCAGCCGTGATACGGGCAGGTGAAGGTGGCGGCGTTGCCCTGAGCCTCGCGGCAGACGGTGGCGCCGCGATGCGAGCAGCGGTTGGCGAAGGCGTTCAACTGGCCGTCGGGCCCGCGCGTCACCACTACTTCGCGCGTGCCGATCCAGGCCTGGCGAAAGTCGTGCGGCTGCGCGATCTCGCTTTCATGCAGCAGGTAGACCCAGCCGGCGGCGAAGATGCGATCCATCTCCAGCGCAAAGATGCGCGAATCGGTATAGACGCTGCGGTGTACGCGATCGTCTTGCACCAGCCAGTCCCATTCGGAGCTGGCCGGTTTCAGCACGGTATTCATGATCTCGTTCCTTTGTGGAGCCGACATCGGCGCTGCGCCGGCGGCCGGCCCGCGCTTACAAAAATCCTTGCCTGAGCAGGCGCTGCCCCAGCGCGATCACCGGGGCCGGGTGCAGCGTCTGCTGCGCCTCGCGCTCGACCTGCTGCCAGCGTTCGGCGTCGAACAGCGGCCGGTGCAAGGGCATGAAGACTTGCCGCAGCAGTTCGTTGTCGACCTCGGGATGGCCCTGCACGCCCAGGAAGCGCCGCTGCACCAGAAAGATCTCATGGGCAGCGCTGGGCGAGGTGGCCAGCACTTCGCTGCCGGGCGGCAGCGCGCTGACGCATTCGCCGTGGCTTTGCGCCAGCACGGTGGCTGCGCCGGCCTCGGGCCAACGTGCGGCATCGGCCTGCGCCGACCAGGCCAGCGTCTCGGCGCCCAGCTTGAAGCCGCCGTCGGGATTGCGCCCGACGCGGCCGCCCAGCGCGGCAGCGATGGCTTGCGAACCGAAGCACACGCCGAGCATCGGCGCCGCGCTTTGCGCGTGTACCTGGCGGATCAAGGCCAGCAGGTTCCTGACCAGCGCGTGCCCGGCATCGTCGATCACCGAACTGGGGCTGCCGCTGATCACGTAGCCGTCGTAGTGTGCGGCGCGTTCGAGGAAATCGTCATCGGTCGGCGACAGCACGTCCCAGTGCTGCCGGTCGCTGCGAAAGGTGTCCAGCAGGCTGCGTTGCAGCCCGCCGGCTTCGCCCGCGCACCAGATCAAGGCGAGTTTGCTCATCGCCATGCGTTTCACATCAACTCGAAATATTCACGATGCTCCCAATCGGTGACGGGATCGGACTGCATGTCGACCACCCCTTCGGCCGCTTCGAAGCGCGCGCATTCGCTACGGCGCAGTTGCAGCCAGTAGGTGATGAACTCATCGCCGAACGCCTGCCGGAACAGCGTCGAGGGTTCGAGCGCTTCGAGTGCCGCAGGCAGGCTGACCGGCAGAGTCTGCAGGTCGGCCAGATAAGGTGTTTCTTCGAGCTTGCCGGGGTCGAGCCCGCGCCGGATGCCATCCAGCCCCGAGAAGATTTGCGAAGCCAGGTACAGATAGGGGTTGGCGGCCGGCTCGCCGATACGGTTCTCGACGCGGCTGGCCGCATCGCCCGGCGAGGAGATCACGCGCGCCATCGCGGCGCGGTTGTCGACGGCCCAGCAGACGCGATCCGGCGCCAGCGAGAACGGACGTCGGCGGCGATAGCCGTTGATCGTGGGCGTGGTGAAGCTCGACGCCGCGCAGGCATGCTCGAGCAGGCCGCCGACATAGGCTCGGCCCAGCTTCGACAGCGGCTCGCCGGGCTGCGGGATGAACAGATTCTCGCCGCTCTTCAAGTCGGCCAGCGACTGATGCAGGTGCCAGCCCGAGGCGACGAAGCCGGGGATCGCCGGCTTGCACATGAAGCTGGCCAGATAGCCGCGCCGCCGGCAGATCTGCTTGACGGCATTGCGGAACAGCACCATGGTGTCAGCCAGTTCGAGACCCGGCAGCACGTCGAAAGTGATCTCCATCTGGCTGGGGGCCCATTCGTCTTCGATGCTGCGCAGCGGCAGCCCGAGCGCGAGCAGGTGCTGGCGCAGCTCGGAGACGATCGGTTCGACTTCGTCCAGATGATTTTCCAGCAGATATGAATAACCCTTGGCGACCGGCATCACCTGCGGCGGCGCCGCCGGCGTGCCGGGTGCGCCGATGGTGTCGGCCTCCAGACAGGGATCGATGATGCGCGTCAGGTACCACTCGACTTCGAGGCCGGCGTTGAAAGCGTAGCCCTGCTCGGCCAGCTGCGCGAGCGCGCGCTTGAGGAACGCGCGCGGGCTGAGCGCAAACGGCTTGCCGCTGCGCATGTACAGGTCGGCCAGCATCCAGCCGGTGCGGTCGGCCCAGGGCAGCACGCGAAACGTAGTCGGGTCGGGTACCATCACTACGTTCGGCGAGCCGGCCAGCTCCGACGAACCGAAGCCGCCGCCGGCCAGGAACGGATTCATGACGATGGCGTTGGCCGTGTCGAAGAAGAACGGCGCCATCGTGATTTCCGAGCCGCTGGCGAAAGCCGACTTCATCGCCGCGATCGACAGGCTCTTGCCGCGCAGCAGGCCATATTGATCGGGCCATGACAGGCGAATCATCTGCAGGCCTTCCTTCTCGGCGCGCGCCAGTACCTGTTCGGCGGCGGCTCTCTGGGCGTCGGTCCAGAGATTGTGCTGCTCAATGAATTTCTTGCTCATCGTTGCTCCTGCGTGGCTGCGGGGCGGTTGGGGTGATGACTCATGCCGCAGTCGATCTTAGGAGAGCAACGGATATTGATGAAGATCAAACCTGCGAACACTATTCGCAGGTTTGCGCTTGACGTCTTTGCTATGACGGTGTCTGCGTTGCGCAGTCAGACCGTGTGCGTGCTCAACGTCCGCGCGCGCGCCGCAGCGTCGACGACGGCAATTCGCCGAAACGCGCCTTGTAGTCCGCCGCAAATTGCCCCAGGTGCCCGAAGCCCCAGCGCAGCGCCACCGTGGTGACGCTGGTGGCTTCATCGCGCGGCAGATTCAATTCGGCACGCGCGCGATCCAGGCGCAGTGTGCGCAGATGTTCCATCGGCGTGCGACCGCGATGGCGGCGAAAGCCCGCATACAGGCTGCGCAGGCTGACGCCAACCTTGGCGGCCACGTCGGCCACCGTCAGCGGCTCGTGCGCCTGCGCGGCCATGTATTCCTCGGCGCGGATCACGAAGCCCGGCGCCACCGCCGGCTGCGTGCGGCGCAGTTCGGGGCGATTGTGCGGCAGCGCCTGCAGCATCGACAGCAGGAAGGTTTCCTCGATCTGCGCCACCAGCAAGGGCGAATCGAGCAGCGAGCCGTCGGAAGCCTCGTAGAACAGCCACGACAGCAGCCCACGCAGCGAAGTCAGCGCCGCGTCGGCAAACGGCAGCGCCGGGGCGAATTCCAGCGGCGCGGGTTTTGCGCCGGGGTTGAGCCGTTCGGCCAGTTGCGCCAGCGCGCGCTGGTCGATGCGCACGAACAGCTTCTCGGCATCGGCCTGATGCCGCATGTGGAAGCGGTCGGTGGGATTGATCAGCGTGCCCACCGATGGCGACGAATGCACGTCGCCATGCGAGGTATGGATGACCTCGCCGCCGCGCAGCGGCCACTGCATCAGGTAGAAGTGTTGCAGGGCGCCGGGGTCGATGTCGACGGTGGCGCCGTAGCTCAGCCGGCCCAGGCCCAGATGGCGCAGCGGCCGATAGTAGAGCTGCGTATCGAGCGATTGCCGGGGCCCCACGATGCGCAACTCGTGATCGCAGAATACGCGCCCGCCTTGCTGGCGCACTTCATCGAGGTCGTGCGACATCAGCCGCGCGAAGCGCGCCAGCGGCGCAGCGGCGCAAGGCGCGGCCGTAGCAAGAGCGGGGGCGAGCCTCATCGACCGCCCCCGGCCTTGTTCAACGGATGCCGCGTTGCGCCAGCAGCGGCAGCACCGTGTCGCGGAAGTACGGGAACTCCTGCGCGTAGTCGAGGAACGACAAGGTCGTGCCGCGAAAACCCGCCGCGTGCAGCGACGCGATGCCCTCGGCCACCTGCTCGGGCGTGCCCACCAGCGGGAAGCCGCCGTGGCCGGTTGCCATCCGCTCGCGGATCAGCGCCAGCAGGTCGTGCGGAAAGCTGTGCGCATGTGCGAACTGCAGCCGCACCAGGTTGTCGACCGCGCCCCAGTCGGCGCTGTCGAGCTGGCGCTTCAGCTCGGCGCGTGCCTCGGCTTCGGTGGGCCGGCACACCACGTGCGAGAAGGTCAGCACGTCGACGTCGCGACCGGCGTTCTTGCCCTGCGCCCTCAGTTCGGCGATCTCGACTTTCGAGCGTTCCAGGTCGATCGCCGGCGTGAACAGGAAGTTGGCGTTGTTCACCGCGAATTCGCGGCCCTGCGGCGAACCGGCGGCGTTGATGATCGGCGGCGGCGAGGCCGGGCGCGGATCGCCGTAGCTGCCCTTGGTCGTGAAGTAGCGGCCGTTCCAGTCGAACGCCTTGTCTTCGCGCCACAGCTTGCGGATGAAATCGAACCACTCCTGCGCGTAGCCGTAGCGTGTTTCGTGGTCGTCGGGCAGCGTCAGCCCAAGCGCCTCGTACTCGGGCTTGTTCCAGCCGGCGACGATGTTCAGCCCGACGCGTTCGCCGCTGACCTGCGACAGCGTGGCGATCTGCTTGGCGACCACCACCGGGTGATTGGCCGTGGCGTGGATCGTCGCGAACACGGTGATGCGCTGCGTGCTGGCCAGCAGCGCCGCTGCCCAGGTCATCGTTTCCAGCACGCTGCCGTGGAAGTCGGTCTCGCCGCCGTAGCCGATCCAGCGCGCGATCGGCAGCATGAAATCGATGCCGGCTTCGTCGAGCAGCTTGCCCAGCCGCAGATTGTTCTGCCAGTTTGCCACCCAGCGTTCGGGCAGCTTGGAAACCGTCATGCCGCCGGCGCAGTTGGATGCGAAGGTGCCGAGCAGGAAGCGTTGGTGGGTGAGGAACGAGTGTTGTTGAGCCATCGTCGATGTCTCCTCCGATCGAAGGGTCGAGGTGCCGCGCCCTGCGGCACCGATGACCACGACGATAGAAGGGCGGCGATGGCTCGACTATCGGCAGACTGCAGCCATCATCAGGCTGCTGCAAAAAACTGCGGCGAAGACGAGGCTGGCTCATCCCTGCGCCTCATTCATCCCTGCGCCTGTCTCATCCTGGTGCCCGCTCCAGCGGCGTGGCACCGGCCAAGCCCAGCGCTTGCAGCCGGGCCTGCAGCGCTTGGCCTTCGGCGTCACGCAGCGCCGCTTCGCGCAGCGAACCCAGCGACGCGCCGGCCTGCGGTTGGCCGAGCAATTGCCCGGCCGCGGCCAGCAACTGGTCGAAGCGGCTGCTGCCGCGCGCATGCGTGTCGCTATAGCCCTTGACCAGCCGGCGGCAGCGCAGCAGCTCGACGGCCAGCGCGCGATCGCGCGGCAGCGCGTGTCGTACGGCGGCCAGCCAGCGTTCCAGGTGCGCGGCTTCTTCGGCGTGCCGGCGGGTGCCGCGCCGCCAGCGGCGCATGCCCGCGACCAGCCGCAGTTGCAGATGGCCGCGCAGCGTCTGCGTCTGGATGCGGCGGCCGCGGTCGAGCCGCGGCGCCAGCCAGCCGCGCAGCCCGGGCGAGGCATCGAGCCAGTCGGCCAGGCGCCGCGGCAGCATGCCCATGACTTCCTCCAGCCGCGGATGGAAGTATTCCTCGGTGCCGATCACGTCGTCCTTGCCGGCGCCGATCTCGCGGCGTACGCGCGCCGTGCGCTCGGCGCGTGTCTTCAGGTCAGCCACGCGGATCACGTCGTCGTAGCTCATCGCCACGGCGATCCAGCGCGCCGCCTCGATCGCCAACTGGTCGTCGGGGCCGGCCGGGTCGGCGGCCAGCAATTGCGCGACACGATCCAGGTATTCGGTGCCGTAGTCCACATCCTGCCAGTCGACGACGCGGGCCAGGCCTTCGCCCAGCCAATCCCAGGCGGCACGCGGAAACTGCGCGCGAATGCGATCGACCAGCGGTTGCAGCGCCGCACTGGCGGCGCGTTCGGGCAGCGCGCGCGCCGCCGTGGCCATCGGGTCGGCGGGCAGCGCCGGCGGCGGCGCTGCGCGCGCCACCTCGACGGCAGCGCGCAGCGCCGCCAGGCTGGGCTTGACGCCGATGCCGCTGCGTTCCACCACCGCTTCGAACTCGGCCACCGAAAACGGCAGCGCGCCGCTGCCGGCCAGCGCGCCGAACAGGCTGGCCGAGATCACGCTGCCCTGGCGCACGGCCAGGGCCTGCATGTCGTCGAGCACCGCGTGTCTGGCCTGTTTGCGCACGATGTCGAGCACCGCGGCGCTGTCGGCCAGTCCGTTGCCGGGGGTGATCTTTTCCTGCACGGCATAGGTGCGGTGGCTGCTGGCGATCACCGTCGTGCGCTCGGGCGTGACCAGCCCGCGCTCGACGGCACGGCCGGCTTCCATCAGCTCGGCGGCGATCAGCACGTCGACGTCGCCGGGCACCGCCATCAGCGCCAGCACCGGCTCGCGACCCGGTGTCGGTTCGACCATCTC
>JAFKGG010000203.1 GCA_017307915.1 Burkholderiales bacterium
GCCTTCGAGCGCACCCGTGTCGCTGATCTGACGCAGCCCGCGCGCGTCGATGATGCGATGCACGGTGCGCTGCGCTTGCCGCGCCAGCGACGCATCGCCGATCACGCCGGCGGCCAGGTCGAAGCGCCGCATGACCAGCCGCTGGCCGCGCGTACCGACCGTTTCCCAGCCGCGTCCGAAGTACAGCGCACCGGCCCAGGGCCGGTCGTTCGGCTGCGGCGCCGCGATGCGGATGTTGCGCGGTGTGTAGATATCCTGCGCCGCGTACCAGGAACGCAATCCGCCGCCGGCGTGATCCAGCGGCGCGCAGACGTCGGTGAGCCCGCCGGCGGTGAGCCGTTCGATCCATCCATCGATCGGCGTGCCCGGCGAATCGGCGCCGGCGAAGCGTTCGATGCGCACGCCGCTGGTATAGCTGGAGTCGATGCCCAGGCCGGTCAGGCTGTCGTTGTCGACGTTGACCAGTTGCCGCGGCGTATCGACCCGGCATTGCGGGTGAGCCGGTGCGGCGACGAGATAGATGAGCAGGGCGGTAGCGAACGAAAGCAGCGAGGCGGCAGGCATGGTGGGCAAGGGCATGATGGTTGACCTTGTCGCGCCAACGGCATTTGCAACAAATGCCCGATTTTGTCGGCGACGGAAGGCTCATGCATGATAGCCATGCCCAGAGCACCGCGTGCGCAGTAGGGTCGGACCCTCACGGCATCCCCCCACTGCGGAGTGCGGCACGGCAGATCTCAAGGCGCCACGGCAGCGACCCGGTTCTCGATGCGGCCGAAGATGCTGCGTTGTTCAGCATCAAACATCTCGATGCGAACGCAATCACCGTCGCGCATGAACGGCGTCATCGGCTTGCCAAGCTCGATGGTCTCGTACATGCGTACTTCAGCGATGCAGCAATAGCCGACGCCACCGTTGCGGATGCTGGAGCCCCATAGCTTGTCCTGCTTGTTGGACACCGTGCCGCCGCCGACGATGGAGCCGGCAGCGATGTTGCGCGTGCGGGCCAGGTGGGCAATGATCTGACCAAAGTCGAAGTTCATATCGGCCCCGGCGTCGGGACGGCCGAAGGGCTGGTCGTTGAGCCACACCTGCATCGGCAGGTGCAGCTTGTTGCCGCGCCAGGCATCGCCCAATTCGTCGGGCGTCACGGCCACCGGTGAAAAGGCCGAGGCCGGCTTGGACTGTACGAAGCCCAGCTCCTTGGTGATCTCGGTGCGGAGCAGCTCGCGCAGTGAGACGTCGTTCATCAACATCACCAGACGGATCTGGCGGCCGCATGCATCTGCACTAGCCCCCAGCGCAATGTCGCCGGTGATGACGGCCACTTCGGCTTCGAAGTCGATGCCGAAGGCCTCGGCCGCGCACATGGGATCGCGCGGGCCGATGAAGCCGTCCGAGCCGCCCTGGTACATCAGCGGATCGGTATAGAACGACTCCGGCACCTTGGCGCCGCGGGCGCGACGCACCAGTTCCACGTGATTCAGGTAGGCAGACCCGTCGGCGAACTGGTAGGCGCGCGGCAGCGGCGAGTGGCAGGCCGCCTGGTCGAATGGCTGGCCGGCGCCGTCATTGACACGCTGGTAGACGGTGAGCAGCGGTTGCTCCACTTCGCTCCAATGATCCAGGGCGAACTGCAGGTTGGCAGCGATCTGCGGCACGGCTTCGCAGCGGGCCAGGTCGCGACTGACGACGACCAATTGGCCATCGCGGTGCCGGCTCTTCAGAGTGGCGAGTTTCAATTTTTCCTCGGCGATGAAACAGGATCGAAGCGCTTGACGAAGCCCTGCCAGCAATCGTTGTAGTCGGTCTGCAGCAGTGGTGTTTCCAGCGCATAGCGTGTCGGAATCACCGGGTAGCGTGTCTCGAACATGAAGGCGAGTGAATTCTCCAGCTTGACCGGCTTCAGCGCAGCCGACATCGCCGTCTCAGTCGTTTCGGTGTCGGGGCCGTGCGGGCTCATGCTGTTGTGCAGGCTGGCCCCGCCTGGAACGAAGCCGCGGGCCTTGGCGTCGTGCACGCCATGCACCAGGCCCATGAATTCGCTCATTACGTTGCGGTGGAACCATGGGGGACGGAAGGTGTCCTCGGCGACCAGCCAGCGCGGCGGAAGCGCCACGAAATCGCAGTTGGCGGTGCCAGGGGTGTCGGAGGGTGAGGTCAGCACGGTGTAGATGGAAGGATCCGGGTGGTCGAAGCCCACCGTGCCCATGACGTTGAAGTGCTGCAGGTCGTATTTCTGTGGTGCGAGATTGCCGTGCCAGGCCACTACGTCCAGCGGCGAGTGACCCATGTCGGCGTGCCACAGATTGCCCTGGAACTTGTGGATCCAGCGCTGCGGCCGCTCGACGTCTTCGTACGAAGCCACCGGAGCCAGGAAGTCACGGGGATTGGCGAGACCATTGGAACCCAGCGGCCCCAGCTCCGGCAGCCGGAACGCGGCGCCATAGTTCTCGCAGACGTAGCCGCGCACGGGGCCGGAAACTTCGACGCGAAAGCGCAGCCCGCGAGGCAGCAGCACGATCTCGCCCGGCGCCGCATCGATCCGGCCCATCTCGGTCTGGATGTGCAGCGCTCCTTCCTGCGGCACGACGAGCAGTTCGCCATCGGCACTGCTGAACACCGTGTCTTGCATGGAGCGGTTGGCCACGTACAGGTGAATGGCTATCCCGGTCTGTTGCGCGGCGCTACCGTTGCCCCCCATGGTGACCAGCCCCTGAACGAAATCCATTGGCTCAGTGGGCAGTGGCAATGGATCCCAGCGTAGCTGCGCCGGCGTGGCCGGCGCTTCGTCGAAGGGGCCGCTGCGCAGCCGCTCGCTGTCGGCGAGGCGGAAGGGCCGGTGCATCACCGACGGGCGGATGCGGTACATCCAGGTGCGGCGGTTCTCGGTTCGCGGCGCCGTGAAGGCCGTGCCCGAGAGCACTTCCGCATAGAGCCCGTATGGCGGCCGCTGCGGGCTGTTCCGGCCCACCGGCAGCGCGCCTGGCAAGGCCTCGGTTGCAAAGTGATTGGCGAAGCCCGATTGATAGCGGGCAGAGTCTGAGCTTGGCATGTTCGCGTCAGTCAACCGTGATGTCGGCGCGCTTGATGACTTCGCTCCACTTGGCCGTTTCGGTGCGGATGTGGCTGGCCGCTTCCTCCGGCGTGCTGGTCACTGGCTCGATACCGCCGTTCATCAGTGCCTGGCGTACGCCTGGATCAGCGACCGCCTTGGCAAACTCGGCATTCAGCCTGGCCACGATTTCCGCAGGCGTGCCTGTGGGAGCGACCAGGGCCTGCCAGGCACCGGCCTCGAAGCCGGGCAGGCCGCTGGAGGCAATGGTGGGCAATTCGGGCATGCCGGGAATCGGCTTGGCACTGGCGACGCCCAAGGCTTTCAGGCGGCCGGCCTTCACGTATGCGCCTCCTGCTGCGAGGTCGAGAAACATCACCGGAACCTGACCGGCCACCAGATCCTGGATGGCGGGAGCGGCACCCTTGTAGTGCACTGCATTCAGTTGTGCCCCAGCCTGTTGTTTGAACAACTCCATGGCCAGATGGTGCGCAGTACCTGCGCTAACCGTGGCGTAGTTCAGGCCCGGGTGGGCTTTCAGGTACTGCAGAAAATCTCGTGTGTTATCGACTTTGATTTGCGCCGGGTTGACCACCAGCAGCAGCGCAAAACGGGCGGTCAACGTGATCGGCGTGAAATCCTTCTGTGGGTCATACGGCAGTTTTTTGTACAGAGAAGGGTTGATCGCCAGCGTCGACATGTCGCCCAGCAAGATCGTGTAGCCGTCCGGCGCCGCTGTTGCGGCAGCGTGGGCGCCGATGGCGGAGGCCGCGCCAGGGCGGTTGTCGACCATGATCGACTGGCCCATCTGATCGGCCATCTTGGCGCTGACCGTGCGGGCGAAGAAGTCGGTGCCGCCACCGGCCGGGAACGGCACGATCAGGCGGATCGGCCTTCTAGGATAAGCAGGCTGGGCCGCGCCCGGAATTGCAGCGCCTGCCACGGTAGCGGTAACGGCCGCGAGCGCGGCACGGCGGGTCAGGTTGATGGTTCGCATCGTTTGTCTCTCTCACATGGTTCGTAGTTATTGGAGATGGCGATCGCTATCCGCACATGAAGTCGGACAGTTCGATTTCCGCAAAAGCGCAATGCACGCCGACGATTCAGGTGCAATGCACTCCGGACTGCCGGCGGGCATACGCGCCGCGGCAGTAGATCAATGGTTCCGTGTCTGGATGGAGCGTAAAGCGCTCCACCCGGCCGATGAACAGCAGGTGATCGCCCTCGATGTGGGTACGCACGGTACGGCACTCGAACGCGGCCACGCAATCCGGCAGCAGCGGCACGCCGTCCAGGCCATGGCGGATGCGCAGGCCTTCGAACTTCTCGGCGCCGCGACTGGCAAAGCGCGTGGAGATATCCTCTTGTGCGCTTTGCAGCAGATTCACGGCAAAGCAGCTGGCCTGGCTGAAGATCTCGCAGGCGCTGCTTTGCCGCCGCAAGCTCCACAGCACCAGCGCTGGCTCCAGCGATACCGAGGAGAAGGAGTTCACGGTCAGGCCGACAGGGGCGCCGGCCGCCGTGACCGTCGTTACGACGGCAACGCCCGTGGCGAAGCAGCCCAAGGCCTTGCGATACAGCGCTGGATCCGTCTCCGGGATGAGCGCAGCCTGCATTACATCACCGCCGGTTCCAGGGCGCGCTGCACGCGTGGCATCACTTCGGTGGCCATCAATTGCATCGAACGCTGTACGGCCTCGGGTGCCATGGCGCCGAAGTTCTGCATGGTCATGACGTGGCGTACTCCCATCTTTGCAAGCGCGATCATCTTCTGCGCCACCGTTTCGGGTGAACCGAACAGCGCCAGGCCGGTGCCCATCACTTCGTCATAGTTGCACTTGCGGGCATACAGACGCGTCGTGACATAGAGATCGAACGGGTCGCGCGCGATACGTTCGCACTCTCGGTCGGTCTCGGCCACGTGGGTATGCAAGCACATGATCTCGTTCGGTTCCGCTGTGTCGTTGGACAGCCCCAATTCGCTGCGGCCCTTGC
Organism: Burkholderiales bacterium; assembly: GCA_017307915.1. GTDB lineage: Bacteria > Pseudomonadota > Gammaproteobacteria > Burkholderiales > Burkholderiaceae_E > Zeimonas. The sequence continues at coordinate 5,051 of JAFKGG010000203.1, forward strand.
GATAGTCGCGGATGAGGCCCTCGATCTGCTCGAACTTGTCCAGTGAGGCATAGGGAATGCCCAGCAGACCAAGACCCTGGCGGCCGATGTGATACGAAGTTTCAGGACGCAGGGCTGCAATGAAGGTCGGAACCTGCTTCTGCACCGGAAGCACGTTCAGTTGCACGTCCGTCACTTGCGTGTAGCTGCCTTCATGGCTGATGCGTTCGCCGGTGAGCAGCTTGCGCACGATGGCCAGGTTCTCATCGAAGCGCTCACGCTTCTCCGCGCCGTTGATGTTGTAGCCGGCAAATTCGTGAACCAGATATCCGGAGCCGACGCCCAGCATCAGGCGGCCATTGGACAGCACGTCGACCATGGCATAGGTCTCGGCCAGAGTCAGCGGGTTGTGGAAGGTCAGGATGGAGATCGCGGTGCCTAGGCGCAGGCGCTGGGTGCGCTGCGCGATGGCGGCCAGCAGCAGCGGCGGATTGGGAACCACGCCATAGGAGTGGAAATGGTGTTCCGCCGAGAAAAAAGCGTCGTAGTTCAGGCGCTCGGCCAGCTCGGCTTCGGCAATGACCTGCGCATACAATTGGGCAACGGTACGGGGATGATTCGGGTAGTGATCCTGAACTGAAAAAAGCGAAATTTTCATAGAAGGCAACGATTGAATTGTGGAAGGCGGCGATTTGCGTAAATAGATTACGCAAACGCTGCGCCACAGTCAATATCCATATTCATTGCATGCGCACGACGACAAAAATGCCAGTGGCAAAGAAAACTCCGGCCGCACCATCGCGAGACCGGCGGCAGAAGGTGACCGGGGCTGAGATGGGCATGGAAGTGTTGAAGGCGCTCGCTGCCATGGACGGCTCGGCGACGCTGACGGCCTTGAGCAACGAACTGGGGGAGAGCCCAGCCAAGATGCATCGCTACCTGGCGAGCCTGGTGGCCTCGGGTATGGTGGCGCAAGATGCGTCGGCCGGCCGTTACGTGCTAGGCCCGGAGACCATCAACATCGGGCTCACCGCCATGCGCCGGCTCGATCTGGTGAGCGAAGCCGAGCAGGTCATGCGCACGCTGGCGCAGACACTGCGCATTTCCTGCTGCCTGGGCATCCTGGGCAATGTCGGGCCGGTGATCGTGCGCTGGGAAGAACCGCCGTCGCAACCCGTGACGGTGAATGTGCGCATCGGCTCGGTGCTGCCGGTGCTGTGGTCTTCCACCGGGCGCGCCTTCGCGGCCTTTACGCAATCCCAAACGCTGGATGACATCGTCCAGCGTGAACTCAAGGAAGCGTCTCCCGGACAGCGCAAGGCACTGCCGAACCTCAAGGCCGTCGAGGCGATGCTCGATCAGATCCGGGCGCAGGGCTGCGCCAGCGTCGAAGGTGTTCTACTACCCGGGATCAACGCCATTTCGGTGCCGGTATTCGACGTGACCCGCCGGCTAGCCGGTGTATTGACTGCGCTTGGAGTATCCGCAAGCTTCGACTCGAATCCCGAAGCCGAACTTGGCACGCTGCTGAAACGCAGCGCCGCCGAATTGAGCGCGCGCTTGGGCTATCGTCCCTGAGCCGAATCAACCCGGCCGCGCCCCGAGCAACGCCGAGATGCGGCGTGCCGTGTCGAGCAGCGGCGGCAGGATCTGCTGGCGCAGCTCATCGATCGAGCGCCGCGACGCCTGCATGCCGACGTTCAATGCCGCCGCCGCGCGTCCGCCCGGACCGCGCAGCGGCACCGCGATCGAACGCAGGCCGATTTCCAGTTCCTGGTCGAGGATCGAATAGCCGCGCCGGCGCACATCGGCGATGCGGCGCTTCAACTCGGCGGCATCGGTCACGGTATGCGGCGTGTAGCGCGGCAGCGGCCCAAGCTCGTCGATGAACCGGTCGAGCCGCGCTTCGTCGAATTCGGCCAGCAGCACCCGGCCCAGCGAGGTGGCATGCGCCGGCAGCCGCGAGCCGATGCCCAGGCTGATCGACATGATGCGCGTCTGCGTCGGCACGCGCGCCACGTAGACGATGTCATGCCCGTCGAGCACGGCGGCCGAGCAGCTTTCATGGATCTGTTCGACCAGCTCGACCATGTACGGCTGCGCGACGTTCCAGGTGCCTTGCGCGTGCAGGAACGCGAAGCCCAGGTTCAGGATCTTCGGCCGCAGCGTGAACAGCCGGCCGTCGGTCTCGGCATAGCCCAGTTCGCACAGCGTCAGCAGCAGCCGGCGCGCGGCGGCGCGCGTGAGCCCGGTGCGGCGCGCCACTTCCGACAGGCTCATCGCCGCGTTGTCGGCGCCGAAGGCCTCGATCACCGCCAGGCCCTTGGCAAACGACTGCACGAAATCGCCGCGCTCGGCGGTAGGCGGAATGCTCATCGGATACGGTGACAGGAAAAGCGGCCCGGCGTGTGCCCGGCCGGTTGACAGCGTTGGCCGTGCCGGCTTTAATGCCGGCGCGTGTACGATATTAGAACAATTGTTCGCATTCCGCACAACTGAGCGTCGCGGGCTACGATTCGTTCTCCCGTCCTTCGGCCTTGCCGCCGAGTGGTCTGATAATTCTCTGCCGGCTCAGGGTGCGGGCCGGTCTTCGAGGTGAATCGACATGATCGACAAGATCGTTTCCTCGGTCGCCGATGCGGTGGCCGACATAACCGACGGCTCCACCATTCTGATCGGCGGCTTCGGCGGCGCCGGCATGCCGTCCGAGCTGATCGATGCGCTGATCGAGCAAGGCGCGCGCGAGCTGTGCATCGTCAACAACAATGCCGGCAACGGCGACACCGGCCTGGCCGCGCTGCTCAAAGCGGGCCGCGTGCGCAAGATCGTCTGCTCGTTTCCGCGGCAGGCCGATTCGCACGTGTTCGACGCGCTGTACCGCAGCGGCCGCCTCGAACTCGAACTGGTGCCGCAGGGCAATCTGGCCGAGCGCATCCGCGCCGCGGGCGCCGGCATCGGCGCGTTCTTCACGCCTACCGGCGCCGGCACGCTGCTGGGCGAAGGCAAGGAAACGCGCAACATCAACGGGCGCGACTACGTGCTGGAATACCCGATCCACGGCGACTTCGCTTTCGTGAAGGCGCTGCGCGGCGATCGCTGGGGCAACCTCACCTACCGGATGACGGCGCGCAACTTCGGGCCGATCATGGCCAGCGCCGCCAAGTGCGCCATCGCGCAGGTCGACGAAGTGGTCGAACTGGGCGCGCTCGATCCCGAAGCGGTGGTGACGCCGGGCATCTTCGTCAAGCGCGTGGTGCCGGTCGGCAAGGCCGCGCGCCAG
>JAFKGG010000204.1 GCA_017307915.1 Burkholderiales bacterium
CGCGCTGTCACCCGACGACTTGGCCGCGGGCATCGCGGCACAACTCACCGAGCAGTTGCAGGTGCCGGCACCCACCGCATGGCGCGTAGTGACCGAAAAACGCGCGACCTTTCGCTGCACGCCGAACCGGCCGCGGATCGGCGCCGATTGGCTGAGCGGCGAAATGCCCGGCGTATGGCTGGCCGGCGATCATGCGTATCCGGCCTACCCGGCGACGCTGGAAGCGGCGGTGCGCAGCGGGCGTATCGCGGCCGAGGCGGCCCTGGCCGGGGTGCCTGCTTAGCAGTGCGCCCTCACTCGCGCCCTCGCCTGTCGAGCCGCCGAGCCACTGCCCCACGGACCTACTGACCGCCGCCAGCAAGCCGCTCAACCCCACGCCGCGTCAAGCGCCTGATCGATGCGATCGAGCGCGATCACCTCGGTACCCTCGATCGGCCGCTTGGGGGCGTTGGCACGCGGAATCAACAACCGCGAAAATCCCAGCTTGGCCGCTTCGCGCAGCCGTTCCTGCCCGCGCGGCGCAGGCCGAATCTCGCCGGCCAGGCCGACCTCGCCGAACACCGCCAGGCCGCGCGGCAAGGCACGATCCTTCAGCGACGATATGATCGCCAGCATCACGGCCAGGTCGGCTGCCGGTTCGCCGATGCGCACGCCCCCCACCGCATTGATGAACACGTCCTGGTCATAGCAGGCGATACCGGCGTGTCGGTGCAGCACCGCCAGCAGCATCGCCAGCCGGTTCTGTTCCAGCCCCACCGACAGGCGCCGCGGATTGGGCACGTGCGCGGTATCGACCAAGGCCTGGATCTCGACCAGCAGCGGCCGCGAGCCTTCCTGCGTGATCAGCACGCACGAACCCGGCACCGGCTTGGTGTGCTGCGACAGAAACAGCGCCGACGGGTTGGTGACGCCGCGCAAGCCGCGGTCGGTCATCGCGAACACGCCCAGCTCGTTGACGGCGCCGAAGCGGTTCTTGAATGCGCGCACCAACCGATACGACGAATGCGTATCGCCTTCGAAATACAGCACCGTGTCGACGATGTGCTCGAGCACGCGCGGCCCGGCCAGCGTGCCTTCCTTGGTGACGTGGCCGATCATCACCATCGCCACGCCGAGCTGCTTGGCCAGCCGCGTGAGCTGCGCCGCGCATTCGCGCACTTGCGCCACCGAACCGGGCGCCGATTGCAGCTGCGACGAATACAGCGTCTGGATCGAATCGATCACCACCACTGCCGGCCGGCGCTTCTCGACCGCGGCAACGACGCGTTCCAGCTCGATCTCGGCCAGCAGCGGCAAGCGCGTGCCGTCGGCACCGAGCCGGCGCGCGCGCAGCGCCACCTGCGCGGCCGACTCCTCGCCGCTGACGTACAGCACGTCGCGCTCGGCCGCCATGTGCGCCAGCGATTGCAGCAGCAGCGTCGATTTGCCGATGCCGGGATCGCCGCCGATCAGCACCACCGAGCCTTCGACCAGGCCGCCGCCGAGCACGCGATCGAATTCATCGACACCGGTGGTCAGCCGCGTCACTTCCTCGGCCGGCACCGCGTCGAGGATGACCACGTCGTGCGTCGGCGCCAGCGACTGATAGCGATGCGCGCCGGCACCGCCGCGCGCCGGCTCGGCGACCGATTCCGTCAAGGTGTTCCAGGCATTGCATTGCGGACACTGCCCCTGCCATTTGGGGGCCGTGCCGCCGCATTCACTGCAAACGTAGATCGTGCGAACCTTGGCCATGCGCGAGCGGATCAGTGTTCGACGCGCAGCGCGACGCGCGGCGCCAGTGCGCACATCAGCTCGTAGCCGATGGTGCCGGCGGCGTTGGCCACCTCGTCGATCGGCAGGCGTTCGCCCCACAGCTCGACGGCGCTGCCGGCGGCGGCGCCGGGCACCGGATCGAGGTCGACCATCATCATGTCCATCGCCACGCGGCCGACGGTGCGCGTGCGCACGCCATCGACCAGGATCGGCGTGCCGGTGGGCGCATGGCGCGGATAACCATCGGCATAACCGCAGGCGACCACGCCGATGCGCATCGGCCGCTCGGTACGAAAGATCGAGCCGTAACCCACCGCATCGCCCACCGCCAGCGTCTGTGCGGCCAGCAAGCGCGATTCGAGCCGCATCGCGGCGCGCAGCTCCAGCGACGCGGCACTGCGATCGGCGAACGGCGTGGCGCCATACAGCATGATGCCGGGCCGCACGCCATCGCCGTGGGCGGCTGCCAGCGACAGCACCGCGGCTGAATTGGCCAGCGAGCGGGGTGCGTCGATGCCCTGCGTAGCGGTCTCGAAACGCTGCAATGCAGCATCCGCACCGCCGGCGATGTCGGCATCGGCGAAATGCGTCATCAGCGTGACCGAGCGCACCGCCGGCAGCGAGCGCAGCGTTTCGTAGGCCGCGCGAAACGGCTGCGCCGCGAAGCCAAGCCGGTTCATGCCGCTGTTGAACTTCAGGAACACGTCGACCGAGGCCGCGGCCGACGCCGGCAAGCCGCGCAGCCAATGCAACTGGCCCGGCTCGTGCACCGTCAGCGCCAGCCGCTGCTCGGCCGCCTGCCGGGTGTCGGCCTCGTCGAAGGCGCCCTCCAGCATCAGGATCGGGCGCTGCCAGCCGGCGCCGCGCAGCTCGGCGGCGCGGTCGAACTCGATCAGTGCCAGGCCATCGGCCTGCGCAAAGCCCCTGAGGGCGTTCGTCAGCCCGTGGCCATAGGCGTTGGCCTTGACCACGGCCCAGACGAAACGGCCCGGCGCGCAACGGCGCGCCAGCGCCAGATTGTGCGCCATGGCAGACAGTGAAACGGTGGCGACGAGCGGACGCGGCATGAAGCGAGGGCTGGGAAAATGCTGACTGAAAGTCATCAATATACACATCGGAACCCAGCCGGGACGTGGTATAAACCGTCCGCCCGCTGCCGCAATCAGAGCCCGATCACCGATTTCGAGTCCTTTCCCCGATGAAACGCGGGTTCTACACGATCATGGCGGCGCAGTTCTTTTCGTCGCTCGCCGACAATGCGCTGCTGATCGCTGCCATTGCGATGCTGATCGAGCTTCATGCCCCCGAGTGGATGAAGCCGATGCTGAAGCTCTTCTTCACCGTGTCCTACGTGATGCTGGCGCCCTTCGTCGGTGCGCTGGCCGATTCGATGCCCAAGGGCAAGGTGATGCTGATCACCAACATGGTCAAGATCGTCGGCTGTGCGCTGATGTTCTTTACCGTGCACCCGCTGCTGGCCTATGCCGTGGTCGGCTTCGGCGCGGCGGCCTATTCGCCGGCCAAGTACGGCATTCTTACCGAGCTGCTGCCGCCGGAAAAACTGGTGGCGGCCAACGGCTGGATCGAAGGCACGACGGTGGCCTCGATCATCCTCGGCACGGTGCTGGGCGGCGCGCTGATCAGTCCGTGGCTGTCGCGCCCGCTGCTGGCTATCGACATGCCGTTCTTCGATACCGGCATCGACACGCCGGCCGAGGCGGCCACGCTGGTCATCGCGCTGGTCTATGGGCTGGCGGCGCTGTTCAATCTGAAGATTCCCGACACCGGCGCGCGCTATCGCGCGCAAGAGCGCAATCCGCTGCGGCTGATGCGCGAGTTTGCCGGCTGTTGCCGCATCCTGTGGAAGGACAAGCTCGGCCAGATCTCGCTCGCGGTGACCACGCTGTTCTGGGGCGCCGGTGCCACCTTGCAGTTCATCGTGCTCGACTGGGCGCGAGTGGCGCTGGGCATGCCGCTGAACCGCGCGGCCGTGCTGCAGGGGGTGGTGGCGATCGGCATCGCTGCCGGCGCGATGCTGGCGGCGCGCGTGGTGCGGCTGCGCGATTCGCTGCGCGTGCTGCCGGTGGGCGTGGCGATGGGCCTGGTGGTGCCGGTGATGACGCTGGTGTCGTCGCAGGTCGTGGCGTTTCCACTGCTGGTGCTGATCGGCGCGCTGGCCGGCTTTTTCGTCGTGCCGATGAACGCGCTGCTGCAGCATCGCGGCCATGTGCTGATGAGTGCCGGCCATTCGATCGCGGTGCAGAATTTCAACGAAAACCTGAACATTCTGCTGATGCTCGGGCTGTATGCCTTGCTGATCCGGCTCGAGCTGCACGTCTATACGGTGATCGTGCTGTTCGGCGGCTTCGTGGCGCTGGCGATGATCGGCGTGATGCGACTGCACAAGGCCAATCAGCGACGCTTCGATTCAGTCGCGCTGATCGGGCAGCAGAAGCACTAGCGGGTTGCCGCGGGCCAGCCGCGGCGCACAAGCGTGCACATAAGCGGCGCACGTCAGCCGCGCGCCGATCGGCACCTCAGCGCGCCGGCATCGTGCGGCGCGCCAGACACAGATCGGCCCAGGCGCGCGCCTTGTCGGACAAATTGCGCAGCAGATAGGCCGGGTGATACGTGACGATGACCGGGATGCTGCGTTCCCCATTCGCATAGCGATGCACGCGGCCGCGCAGGCTGGCGATCGAGGCTTCGGTCTGCAGCAATGATTGCGCGGCGAAGCGCCCCATCACGATGATCAGCCCCGGGTCGAGCAGCGCTACCTGCCGGCGCAGGAACGGGTCGCAATGCGCTACTTCGTCGGGTGCCGGATTGCGGTTCTGCGGCGGGCGGCACTTCAGCACGTTGGCGATGTAGACGTCGCGCTCGCGCGTCAGGTCCAGCGACGCCAGCATGCTGTCGAGCAGCTTGCCGGCAGCGCCGACGAAGGGTTCGCCGCGCCGGTCTTCTTCGGCGCCAGGCGCTTCGCCGATCAGCAGCCAGCGCGCCTGCGTGTTGCCGACGCCGAACACCGTCTGCGTGCGCGTCTTGCACAGGCCGCAGGCGCGACAGGCGACGACGGCCTGGCGCAGTTCGTCCCAACCCATCGCCGCGACACCGGAGGATGCTGCGGCTTGGGGTTCTGCGGTTTGGGGCTGGGTCGCCGTGGCTCTGGGCTGCACCGCGGTGGGCTGGGGCTCGGCAGCCTGCGCCACGGGCCCGGCCGGATGCGTCGTCGCAGGCGCCGGCAGCGGCATGCCGGCCAGAATTTCATCCACCCCGGCCGTATCGATCTGCCCGGCGTCCATCTGTGCGGCCTGAGCCGGCGCAGCGTCACCCGGCACCGGCCCGGCCGCGCGAGCGCGCCAGCGCGGCCCCAGGTCGAGCGCGTCGAAGGCGCGACGCTGCGACTCATTCATCGCCGAACTCCCGGCGCAGCACCCATGCGTCCTCGCGGCTGTGGTTCCACGATGGATAGTAGCGTTTGCGGATGCCGATGCGATGAAAACCCAGCGAGTGATACAGCGCGATCGCGCGCTGGTTCGACGGCCGCACTTCGAGCAGCATACCCGGCGCGCCGCGGCGCTCGCTGTCGGCCATCAGCCAGCGCAGCATGGCGCGGCCGAAGCCGCAGCCCTGCAGCTCGGCGGCCACGCTCAGGTTCAGCAGATGCACTTCGTCGGGCAGCCACATGACGATCGCGTAGCCGACCGTACGCTGCCCGGCTTCGAACAGCCACGAGTCATAGCCGGCCGTGAGCGAATCGGCGAAATTCCCCCGCGACCACGGAAACGGATAGATGGCCTGCTCGATCGCCGCAACGGTATCGAGATCGCCGCCGTGCATGGTGCGCACTTCGAGCAGGCCCTCGCGGGCCATCAGCAGCCCATCGGATCTGCCGGACGTCGGCTTCGGCTGCGCGCTCACCGCGCGTCTCCCACGGGCCGCGCGGCGCGCAGCGCCTGCTGCTCGCCGACGTCGAGCGCAACCTTGTCGCGCACATAGAACGGCGCGGCCTGGTCAGCGTCGATGCCGGCCCCGCTGCGCCAGCGCGCATGCGCCAGTTCGACGATCGCATCGGCACGCAGGCCGGGCGATTCGGTGTCCGAAGCATCGGCTTGCGCCAGGATGCCCGGCGCTGCAGCGTGCTGCCAGTCGGGCCACAGCGCGGTCTGTTGCCAGGCGTCGCCGGCCAGCAGCAGTGGCAAGGCTGCTGCTGCGGACGTCGCGGCGGCATCAGCACTCGCTCCCGCGCTCGCGTCAACGTCGTTTCCCGCCACCAGCCGCGCCGTCTGAAGCATCGCTTGCAGCTCAGCCGTCGCCGTGGCGCGCGTCACCAGCTGCGGATCGACCAGCGCCATGATCTGCGGCAGCGCGCCGGCCCCACTCGGCTGCGTGCGATAGACGCCGGCATACAGTTCGCCCATGCGCGCATCATTGGCCACCAGCACCAGCGCCGGCTCGGCCATGCCGCGCGTGCACTGCCAGGCCAGCGCTTCGAGCGTGCCGATCGGCAGCAGCGGACAGCCCAACGCAAACCCCAGCCCCTGCGCCACCGCACAGCCGATGCGCAAGCCGGTGAATGCGCCCGGGCCGGCATCGAAGGCGATCGCGTCCAGGTCGCTGAGCCGCCAGCCGGCGTCACGCAGCAACTGCCGCACCATGCCGAGGATGTGCTGCGACTGCTCGTTGCCGAAGCGCTCGGCCACGCAATCGGTATCGATGGCACCGCCCTGTTCGTGCAGCAGCGCCACCGAGCACCAGGCGCCCGAGGTGGCCAGCGCAAGCAGGCGCGCCGGGCCGCCGCGGTCGGCGCCGGACGTGGACGAAGTAGCGGTATGGCTCATGGATAGACCGGATTGTAGAGCGTGCGCCGGCACACTGGCCGACGCACGCCATCCGGTTCAGTCGCGCCGCCGCCCGTTGCGCTCGCCGCCACGCGCCTCGCGCAACTGGCGGCGCAACTGCTCGCGCTCTTCGGGCGACATGCGCTGGCCGCGCTCGTGCGCATCAGGGGGTGGCGCAAAGCGCGGCGCCAGATCGTTGCGGCGCGCGCCCTCGGCGCTGCGCTGGCGCAGGTCGCGACGCAATTGTTCGCGCTCGGCCGGATCCATGCGGCCCGGCGCCGGCTGCGCCCAGGCTGCGGCCCCGCCGCCGAAGGCCAGCAGCGCCGCCAGCCCGCACGCCAGCACCCGCCGGCGTGCGGCGGAGCCAGACAGGAAAGCGAAGCGTGACGCGGATGACTTCATGCGTGACATTGTAGCTACCCGCCTCGCCGCTTCCGATCACGATATGGGTAAACCGTGTAACAGACGGTAAACGCCGCAGATGGGCGCCCTGCCCCTGCGACGCGGCCGGCTATCATCGACGTCATGGACACCCCCCGCAAGATCCTGGTGGTCGACGACGACCCGAAGCTGCGCGAGCTGCTGCGCCGGTATCTGACCGAGAACCAGTTCGAGGTGAGCCTGGCGCAGGACGCCCCGTCGATGAACCGCCTGATGATGCGCGAGCCGGTCGACCTGATCGTGCTCGACCTGATGCTGCCCGGCGAAGACGGCTTGTCGATCGTGCGCCGTCTGCGCGGCGCCAAAGACCGCACGCCGATCGTCATGCTGACCGCCAAGGGCGACGACGTCGATCGCATCATCGGCCTGGAGCTGGGCGCCGACGACTATCTGGCCAAGCCCTTCAACCCGCGCGAGCTGCTGGCGCGCATCCACGCCGTGCTGCGCCGCCAGCCGCCGCCCGACCTGCCCGGCGCGCCGTCGGCCGAGCCGATCGAGGTCAGCTTCGGCCCGTTCAAGCTGAACCTGGCCACCCGTGCGCTGACCCGTGACGGCACGCCGGTGCCGCTGACCACCGGCGAGTTCTCGGTGCTGAAGGTGCTGGTGCAGCACGCACGCGCGCCGCTGTCGCGCGAAAAGCTGATGACGCTGGCGCGCGGCCGCGAGTATGGCGCCTATGACCGCAGCCTCGACGTGCAGGTGTCGCGGCTGCGCAAGCTGATCGAAGACGATCCGCAGCAGCCGCGCTACCTGCAGACCGTATGGGGCGTGGGCTACGTGTTCGTGCCCGACGGCGGCGCATGACAGCCTCAGCGCGACCCGCCGCGCCCGACGCTGCGCAGGCGCTGCGCATCAGCTTGTTCTGGCGCACCTTCCTGATGATGGCGCTGATGATCTGCGTGAGCCTTGGCGCCACGCTGGGCATCGCGCGGCTGCTCGATCGCACGCCGCCCGAGCAGCGGCTGGCCTGGGAGATCGCCTCCGTGGTGAACCTCACACGCTCGGCGCTGGTCAGCGCCGACGCGGCACGCCGCCTGCAACTGCTCGACGAACTGGCCCGCGAGGAAGAAGTGCGCGTGCTGCCGCTGGAAGCCACCGACCGCATCGATGCCGCTGCCACCGGCCCGCGCCTGCGCGCGCTGGAACCGCGTCTGGCGCAGTTGCTCGGCCCCGCGACGCGCGTCGCCGGCCGCGTCAACGACCAGAACGGCGTCTGGGTCAGCTTCCAGATCGACGAGGACGCTTACTGGCTGCTGCTGCCGCGCGCCCGC
>JAFKGG010000205.1:0-8305 GCA_017307915.1 Burkholderiales bacterium
TGGCACAAGTACCTCTACGGCATCTTCGTGATCAACTTCGTGATCCTGGCCTATCTCGGTGTGCAGCCGCCGTCGCCCATCGGCGAGCGCGTGTCCCAGGTGGGAACGCTGTTCTACTTCGGCTTCTTCCTGCTGATGCCCTGGTGGAGCCGCCTGGGCAAGACCAAACCCGTTCCCGATCGTGTGACGTTCAAGCCGCACTGAAGCTGGAGAGAACAACAATGAAGAAACTGATTCTCACGTTGATCGCGGCCCTGGGCATCATGACCGGTGCACAGGCTTCCGAAGGCGGTATCGCCTGGGACAAGGCCCCGGGCAAGACCAATGACACGGCATCGCTGCAAAACGGCGCCAAGCTGTTCGTCAACTACTGCCTGGGCTGTCACAGTGCCTCGGCCATGCGCTATAACCGATTGCAAGACATCGGCCTGAACGACGACCAGATCCGCAAGAACCTGATGTTCACCGCCGAGAAGGTCGGCGACCCGATGAACATCGCGATGCGGCCGGCCGACGCCAAGGAATGGTTCGGCGCGCTACCGCCCGATCTGTCGGTGATCGCGCGTGCGCGTTCGTCGGCGGCCGGCAGCGGCTCCGACTGGCTGTATACCTATCTGCGCAGCTACTTCCGTGACGCCTCGCGCCCGACCGGCTGGAACAACGTCGTGTTCGAGAACGTCGGCATGCCGCATGCGCTGTGGGAACTGCAGGGTTCGCGCGGTGCCACGCTCGAAGAGGTCAAGGAAACGGTCGATCCGACTTCCGGCAAGCACACCGGTTTCGTCAAGACGGTCGTCAACTTCGACGCCAACGGCGTGCGCACTGAAAAGACCGAACCGATGGCGGAAGGTCATCACCACGCGTCGCGCACCTGGACGCTCGGCAAGCTCGAAGGCGGCACCCTGCCGCAGGCGCGCTTCGATGAGCAGGTCGCCGATCTGGTCGCCTACATCACCTACATGTCCGATCCGACGGCGCATCAGCGCACCCGCCTCGGCGTCTGGGTGTTGCTGTTCCTCGGCCTGTTCACCATCTTTGCGTGGATGCTCAACCGTGCATTCTGGAAAGACGTGAAGTAGTTCGACAAGGTACCGGTACAGGCAGGGTGAGCTCGCCATCGGGCTCACCCTGAGTTTTTTTCGCACACAGACTTTTCAGGAGCCCCCACCATGATGGTGTTGTACTCCGGCACGACTTGCCCGTTTTCCCAGCGCAGCCGTTTCGTGCTGTTCGAGAAGGGCATGGATTTCGAGATCCGCGACGTCGATCTCTACAACAAGCCCGAGGACATCTCGATCATGAATCCGTATGGCCAGGTACCGATCCTGGTCGAACGCGATCTGATCCTGTATGAATCGAACATCATCAACGAATACATCGACGAGCGCTTCCCGCATCCGCAGTTGATGCCGGCCGATCCGGTGATGCGTGCGCGGGCACGGCTGTTCCTGTTCAATTTCGAACGCGAACTGTTCGTGCACGTGCAGCAGCTCGAACGCCGCGACCAGCCGAAAGACGCTGCCCGCACGATGGACAAGGCACGCCAGCAGATCCGCGACCGCCTGACGCAGTTGACGCCGATCTTCATGAAGAACAAGTACATGCTCGGCGAAGACTTTTCGATGCTCGACGTAGCGATCGCGCCGCTCCTGTGGCGGCTCGACCACTACGGCATCGAGATGCCGAAAACGGCCGCGCCGCTGCTGCGCTACGCCGAGCGGATCTTTTCGCGACCGGCGTATATTGAAGCCCTGACCCCTTCCGAGAAGGTAATGCGCCGCTGATGGCTGAGATTTCCACCAAGCCGTACCTGATCCGCGCCATTTACGAATGGTGCACGGACAACGGCTATCGACCCTACATCGCCGTGGCCGTCGACGAGCGCACCATCGTGCCGCGCGAGTTCGTCCGCAACGGCGAGATCGTGCTGAACGTGTCTGCGATGGCCACCAACCGGCTGCAGATCGGCAACGAACTGGTCGAGTTCGAAGCGCGCTTCGGCGGCACGCCGCGGCAGGTGTCGATCCCGGTGGAGAACATCTCGGCAATCTTCGCGCAGGAAAACGGCCACGGCATGGCCTTCGAGGTGCCCAAGGCACTGGCGCTGGCGCCGTCCGAGGCTCAGCCGCTGGGTGGCGACGAGGCTGATGACGACGGCGCTGCGGCATCAGGGCAGGGCGGCGACTCGGCGCCTGCGAAGGCGAAGCGCGGCAGCGCGGCCGACGGCGCCGCCGGGCCGGCCATCGTGCTGGCGACGGATGCCGGCCGCGCTGCTGGCGCTAGTGCCGATGGCGCCGCAACTGATGGCGCTGAGGCCGATGGTGGCGCCGTGGCAGGCGGCGTTGGCGCAGCCCCGGTGGCGCGTGCACCTTCCCGGCGGCGGCGTCCCAAGCTGGCGGCGGTGCCGACGTCCACACCGGGCGAGTCGGCGACTTCTGCGGTTGCGCCTGCCGACGCGGCTGCGCCTAGCGCGGGTTCCGGTACGCCGGCGGTCGCGCCCGCTGCCGCGCCTGCTTCCTCGGCTGCTGTCGCCGATGCGGCAGGCGGCACCGCAGGTTCGCCCAGTGGATCAGCCCCATCCGATGGTTCTGCGCCGGCCAGTGGCTCGGCCCCAGCGTCGGCAACATCGCCTGCGGTGGCTGCCCCCGCAACCGGCCCCTCGGCAGTCCCTGCCGCAGCGGGCCCCAGCGCGGTCGCTACCTCGAGCCGTCGAGCAAGTTCTGATGCTTCGAGCGCCGCCGGCGCTTCGGGCACTCCCGGCGACGACGAACCGCCTCCGCCTCCTGCTGGTCGCCCGCGCCTGACGCGCGTCAAATAGAAACGCGTCGGGCATCAACGCCCGCTGTACGTCGATCAGCGCCACTCGATCGGCTAAACTTCGATTGCCCGGCCGTGCCGGGCTCTCTCGCCGCTTTAGCTCAGTTGGTAGAGCAACCGCCTTGTAAGCGGTAGGTCATCTGTTCGAGTCAGATAAGCGGCACCAAATATCTCTCTCAAGCCGTCTCGGATAGTCTAGCGAACAATAAAAATCAACGACTTAGGCGATTCTGACCCTCTAAGGTGGTCTCACAAGGTCTTTTGACATACCGCCACGATCGACGGTATCTTTGACGGCATCTCGACCTACCGTCAAACAGATACCGTCATGGCGCTGACAGATACCGCCTGCCGCAATGCCAAGCCCGGCGATCGGCCGCGCAAGCTGGCGGACGAGAAAGGGCTCTATCTGCTGGTCAACACGGCCGGCAAGTATTGGCGTTGGGACTACCGGTTTGCCGGCAAGCGCAAGACTATGGCGCTGGGAGTCTATCCCGAGGTCGGCCTGGCGAAAGCGCGGTCTGAGCTCGCTAGAGCGCGGGAGCTGCTAGCCGCCGGCCAAGACCCGATGGGCGCCCGTCGAGTCGAAAAGCGTCGAATCGCTGTGTCAGCAGCCAACAGCTTCGAAGCGGTGGCGCGCGAGTGGCACAAGTCCCGGCTTCCCCGCTGGGCCAAGGTTACGGCCGAGAAGGCACTGACCCAAATGGAGGCCGATCTCTTTCCGCAGATCGGGCTACGGCCGGTTGCCGAGGTGACGCCACCCGAACTGCTCGCCATGCTCCGGAAGGTCGAGGCCCGCGGCGCGGCCTACACGGCGGGGCGGTTGCGGGAGATCTGTGGACAGGTCTTTCGGTATGCGATCGCCACCGGCCGGGCCACCTATAACCCAGCCGCTGACCTGATTGGCGCCCTGGTGACGCCTGGCGTCAAGCACCGGCCGGCATTGACCAATCGACGCGAGTTCGGCCAGTTCCTGCGCGACCTGCGGGACTACCAAAGCGCCGACATCCTCACCAAGCTGGCGACCCGGCTGGCGCTGCTCACGCTCGTTCGCTCCCAGGAGCTGCGCTTCGTCCGATGGGAGGAGTTTGACATCGAGGTGCGCGAATGGCGTGTCCCGCCGGGACGCATGAAGGTCGGCAAGACGCTGAACCAGGCGCACATCGTGCCGCTGTCGGTTCAGGTGCTGGCGACACTGGAGGAGCTTTGGCCGCTGACCGGCCACGGCTCACGGGTCTTTCCGAGCGCCAATGGCGATGACGGCGTGATGAGCGAAAACACCATCGGCCGGATGCTGATACGCATGGGCTACCAGGGGCGCCAGACCCTGCACGGCTTTCGGGCGTCGGCGCGCAGCCTGCTGTCCGAACGCGGATGGTCGGTCGCGGCGCTGGAGCGCCAGCTCGATCACGCGGAGCGCAGCAAGGTCGTGGCGGCCTATGCGCGCAGCGAGCATCTGGAAGAACGACGCCGGATGATGGATGACTGGGGCGCGCTGGTCGAGGCCTTGGAAGCGGGCGACAACGTCGTGCCGCTGGGGCGCACGGCATGAAGGGATTCAGGAGGGCCGCGGTGCGGCCTGGATAGGAGCAAGACCGCGCCCGGCGGTTCCGGGCTTTGAAGGCGGCCGCTCCCGGTACTGGACCTACCGGGAGCGGCCTGACCATCAACGACTGAGAAGGAGTCGAAAATGGCTAAGGCCAATTCTACTGTCACGCCCATGCGCAAGGGCGGGACGCAGCCGGAGGGCGCCGACGAGGCGACGGCGGCCGAGCAAGCTTTGCTCATGAAGATTCAGAACATCGACGTTCTGGTCGGAGAAGCCTCGACGGAGATCGAGGCGCTTGCCCGATCGATTCGCCTGATCTTGCGCCGAGGGTCGCGGTTGGAGGATGCCTACACGCTGGCCCGGATGATCGAGTGTCGCGCAGGCGATATCGAGAACGAGGTCAACGCCGAGGCTGAGCGAGTCGGGGCGAACGAGCCGATCGAAGAGAACCCGCAATGGGTGGCGCGGCATGCCATCGCCGATCGCTTCCGGAACCTCATCGAAGCAGAGGCCGGCCATGTCGAGTAACACTTCCAGGCAGCCCACAGAGGCTGATGTCGACTACACCCTACCTCCGCGTGTTGATCGCATCGTTTACACGATCGGCCAGGAGGCTGACACGATCGCCCGAATGCTCGTCTCGGCTGGAAGATCGGATGACCGACATGCGATTCACGCGCTGACCTGCCGGCTGATGACGCTGGCTAGCGCTGCGATGAGTCTCGCAAGTAACGATCCTCTGGGCGATATCGAGCGCGATTTGTTCCCGATGGGCGACCCCAAGAGGCTGGTGATACCCGGGCCGGACGCATCGCCGGGGATTCTTGAGGAGACCAGTCATGACGCTTGAAAAGCCAGAACTCGCCCTGCAAGGTGTAGAGGTCGAGCAGTTCATATGGGGCGACCACTATGAGGGGGCCGCCGAAGCGCTGATCGCCGCCGGCTTGGTGACGGCTGAGCAACTGCCCGGTGCCCCGGGACAGAACACCACGCGCGTGACCTTCGGTCCCGACGGCAGCAAGTACGGACGTAACGTCTCAAACGCCGCGCGAAAGTTGCCCGGATGCAAGATGGTGAAACGAGTCGGTCGACTGCGGTTCAAGGTCAGGGTCATCGCTTCGGAGGCAGAGCGAGAACGCCGCGAAGTCGCTCAACAGGCGGCGGGGCGTCAGAGGCACGGGCTGCAACAGGTGATCACGCCGCCGCCCCCGATGGCCAGCAACGTGATCCCCTTCCGATCGGGGAGGTGTCGATCTCATCACCTGGCGGTAGAGGCTTCAGTCGTCGACCCTGGCCATACGGAGATCGAAGCGTTGTCGAAGCTTGTTGCGATCTGCGCCCGCACTGCATTCGATGCGCAGGTGCAGATACAAGAGATTTTGGGTCGCTATGTCTGAGCCTTCGAATGCCACCGCCATCGAGGGCCAGAAACCAAAGCAGCAGGATAAGCCGCTACATCCCGCCTTGCGCTCCCTCATCTGGATGCTGGCCGAACAGGCCGCCGAGGATTCGATGCGGCGGATCGACCAAACGCCGGCGGAGAGCAGGCCGGAGGCGGTCAACCCGCCTGCACCTCGAATTCGGCGAGCCCGTAAACCATGAAGGCCGCCGAGAGCGTTCGGGCGTTTCGCATCACCTCACAATTCGCGAAGGAGATTCGCCATGTCTAGTAGTCGGTCCACCCTCACAAACAAGCAAGCTGGTCAGTTGTTCAGCGAGATAGCGAACAGTGCAGAAGCCATAAACTGGCAATGGCTCCACTTGCCAGTTGATCAGGATGACCCTGAAGCGCTATACGCTTTCATCAATCAGATGCGTCGGGCAGTAATGCAAATTGGATGGATCGCTGACAAAGGCGCTGGCGGTTGCGGAGTAATGCAGGTACGAGGCGATGCCGAGAATTGGATGCTCTCCCCGCTGACCAACGACACGCTGAAACCGGTCACGACCGAAGAGCCGAGCTGATCATGCGAACAGAGCGCTACGCAAGCCGCGATCGCAGTTACGGCGTTTGGCATCGAATGGCGTCGATCGCCCGATTTCTCCGGCCCCGAGAGGCAGCATCGTTGACGATGGCCGACCTGGATTCGGTGCTGTTCGCCGAGTACGACCACGGGGCCAAGCTGCCGCTATGCCTGGTCGAAGTGGCGCGCGATATCGGGCAGGAAAAGCCCGCCGGCGTCATTCGGAAGCTGGCCGAGCTGGCGGATATCCCGGCCTACGTGGCGCTCTACGAACTGTCCGACCAGCCGAACCCGGGCGATCGGAACTGGCCTGACATCGCGGCCTTCCGAGTGCGTCGGCTCTGGCCGCAACCCGAGGCCCACTGGCGCCACCTCACGCCCGAACAGTGGGCTGCGGCGCTGGTGCGCATTCGGGGCTGGCAGCTTCGGCGATTCGAGGCCCGAGAGGCCGCGAACGATCCGGAGTTTTGACAGGACTGTCCCGTTCACCAGGTCACGACACTTGACGATATGCATTCGATATGCATAATGATCCTGTGGAAATCGAGTTTGATCCCTCCAAGGCCAAGTCGAACCTGAGCAAGCACAAGGTGAGCTTCGCGCATGCCGAACAAGCGCTACGCGACCCCTTCGGCGTAACTATCGAAGACCCTGATGCACAAGGTGAGCGGCGCTACGTGACGTTGGGCATGGACGCCCTTGGTCGGATTCTGGTCGTTGTCCACACGACGCGCGGTGACCGCATTCGGTTGATCTCCGCGCGCAAGTGCAGCAAAAGCGAAGCGGAGCAATACCATGCGTAAGGAATACGACTTTTCCAAGGGGAAACGGGGCGCTGTCATCGCTTCTTCAGGCAAGACGCGAATCACTATCATGCTCGACGACGATGTGATCGAGCATTTCCGTGCAAGGGCAGAGGCGGATGGTACTGGCTATCAGACGATGATCAATGCAGTGCTGCGTGCCTCGATCAAAGAAGGCAAGCCGGCAGACGACCGGCCGCTAACGGCGAGAGTTCTCAGGCAAGTGCTACGGGAGGAGCTTGATCCTCGCAAGTCAGTCAAGCCCAGGCGGGCAATGGTTGCCAAGTCGGCGTCTGCCGCTTAGATCGTCATGGCGAGACTGTTCAACCCGCCGCATCCCGGCCTGACCCTGCGTGATGACGTGCTGCCGGCACTCGGCCTGACCGTGACCGATGCTGCCGAACAGCTCGGCGTCTCACGCGTCACGCTCTCGCGCATGCTGAACGGCCGCGCCGGTATCTCGCCCGAAATGGCGCTGCGCATTGAGGCATGGCTGGGCAAAGAGCGCGGCGGCGATGCACGTGTGTGGCTTGGCCAGCAGATGGCCTATGACATGTGGCATGCCGAGCAGAAGCTGAAGAAAGCGAAGCTGCGGATTCGGCCGGCGCCGGTGCCGGCTTGACGGTTGCGCCGCGCCTAGCCCGACGGGGTGAAAACCGGGTTCCCTTGCCCGGCTGGCGCAGCGCTCCTTTCAAGGGGGAAGCGCAAAGGGGCGCCATGACGACGAAGCCGACTCTTGATGAACTATTCACATTGTCGTCATTCCTGGGGGCCTGCCCTTGGAGAGCAGGGCCACCTTTGTTGCCGGCGACCCCATCTTTACCTCTTCTCACCGGAATGGGGCTGCTTGGAGGTCCAACCTTAGCCGCACCGCCTTCTATTCTGGGGGGGCTAAATCACTCCGTGACGTTGCGCGAGATTCTGCATCCTCGCGTTCCGCCGTTTGAAGATGATGCAATCCTCAAAGGCGATCGTGAGGCTCGCATCGCGCAACTTGAGGCATGGATGCGGCGCTTCCCGGCGTTCGTTTGGTTGAGTCGGCAGCCTGCAATTCGCACTGGCCTGGATTGTTTCGGTCGACTACAGAAGCGGCGCAGAAACAATGCGAAGTTCGCCGATGACGTGGCTGTGTTCAGGTACTGGCAACTTGCAGCGTGGTCGGCGATGTGGTG
>JAFKGG010000205.1:8371-8792 GCA_017307915.1 Burkholderiales bacterium
GGCGCGACGGCGACCATTACGTGCTGAACGGCACCAAGCATTTCTGGCAGTTCTCGATTTCATACAGGGACTCAATGACGTCGTGAGGCGTAAGCGCGTCGACGAGCATACGGCGGAACGTGAATTCGTCGATATGGTGACGCGTCAAGCACTGGAGATATTCGACGATGCGCCGCCGACGCTGATATGCGAGCTTGCAGCGCTTCGAGGGCGCAGCCCGGACAAGGTAGCTATCACCAAGCAGGTGAACCGATTTAAGAAAGGTTACAAGCCGCCAAGCATGTGAGAACAGAGGAAGAATTCGCCTCAATTCGTACATGTTCAAATCGAGGTGCATTTTGTCTGTGTTTTGACTCCCATATTCTGAGTTACCTACAGAACAATTGCTCCATCAGCGAGACGAAACACCGTCCCGCATCAA
>JAFKGG010000206.1 GCA_017307915.1 Burkholderiales bacterium
GCGGCGGCGCCGGCGCCGCGGCCGACGACGCCGCGCGGCAGGTGATCGAACCGCTGATCGCGCGCGCGCGGCAGGCGCAGCGCGACTACGAACGCTTCGACCAGCGGCGCGTCGACGAAGTGGTGCTGGCCGTCGGCTGGGCGATCATGGAGCCGGCGCGCAACCGGGAACTGGCCGAGCTGGCCGTGGCCGACACCGGTATCGGCGACATCGACGACAAGATCCGCAAGAACCATCGCAAGACGCTGGGGCTGCTGCGCGATCTGCAAGGCGCGCGCAGCGTCGGCGTGATCGCCGAGCATCCGCAACTGGGCCTCACCGAGATCGCACGGCCGGTCGGCGTGGTCGCGGCGATCACGCCGTCGACCAATCCGGGGGCCACACCGGCCAACAAGATCATCAACGCACTGAAGGGCCGCAACGCGGTGATCGTGGCACCGTCGCCGAAGGGGCACAGCACCTGCGTGCGCTTGCTTGAGTTCGTGCATGCTCAGTTGCGCCGCATCGGCCTGCCGGCCGAACTGGCGGCCGCACTCGTACAGGTGGTGCCGGCGCCGGTCGACAAGGCGCGCACGCACGAGCTGATGCGACGCGCCGACCTGGTGGTGGCGACCGGCTCGCAGGCCAACGTGCGCGCCGCCTATGCCAGCGGCACGCCGGCCTTCGGCGTGGGGGCCGGCAACGTCGCGGCGATCGTCGACGAAACCGCCGACGTGGCCGCCGCCGCGCGGCGTATCGCGATGTCGAAGACCTTCGATCACGCCACCAGTTGCTCGTCGGAGAACAGCGTCGTCGTGGTCGACGCGCAATTCGACGCGATGATGGCGGCGCTGGCCGCCGAAGGCGCGGTGCGGCTCGATGCCGGCGATCGCGAGCGGCTGCAGCAGGCGATGTGGCCCAACGGCAAGTTGTCGCCGGCGGTGACCGCGCAATCGGCACCGCGCATCGCCGCGGTGGCCGGGCTGCGCCACCCGCAGGCAGCACAGGCGCGCCTGCTGCTGGTGGACGAGACCGGCTGGGGGCCGCAGCATCCGTTCTCGGGCGAAAAGCTGAGCCCGGTGCTGACGGTCTATCGCGCGCGCGATTTCGACGACGCGGTACGCATCGTCGCCGGCATCTACGGCTACCAGGGTGCCGGCCATTCGGTCGGCCTGCACAGCACCCGCGACGATCGCGCACGCCAGCTCGGCGAGACGCTGCCGGTGGCGCGCGTCATCGTCAACCAGGCGCATTGCATCGCCACCGGAGGCAGCTTCGACAACGGCCTGCCGTTTTCGCTGTCGATGGGTTGCGGCACTTGGGGGCGCAACAATTTTTCAGACAATCTCGGCTATCGCCACTATCTGAATATCACGCGCATCGCGCGGCCGATTGCAGAACGTGTGCCCACCGAGCAGGAAATCTTCGGCGAATTCTTCCAGCATCATGGCCGCGACTGAAACGCTCGACACACGGCTGCACACCTGGGCGCGCGAGACGCCGCGGCAGACCTTTCTGGTCAGCCCGGAAACCCGCCGCACGCTCAGCTACGGCGAGCTGCACGATTTCCGCCAGCGGCTGGCCGCGCACTACGATGCGCACGGCATCGCGGCCGGCGATGCCGTGGCGATGCTGCTGGGCAATGGGCTGGCGGCTGCAGCGCTGTTCATCGGCACGATGGCCAGCGCTCGCGTGATCGTGCCGCTGAACCTGCTGTCGCAGGGCGCGCAGCTGGCCTACACGATCGAGCACTGCGACTGCCGCCTGGTGTGGACCTCGGCCGAACACGAAGCGCGCGTGCGCGAGGCGGTGCGCGGCATCGATCGCGCGATCGAAGTGTGCGTGATCGATCCGGACTCGACCGATTGGCTGGCCCGGGCAAGCGCTTCTTCCGACACGCAAGCCGGCGCCGACGACATCGCGCTGCTGATGTACACCTCGGGCACCACCGGCCGGCCGAAAGGTGCGCTGCTCAGCCACGCAAATCTGCTGCACGCGGCCGGCAACGTCGCCCGCTGGCATTCGCTGACGCCGGCCGACCGCGTGCTGTCGGCGCTGCCGCTGTATCACATCAACGGCCAGGTGATCGCCACGCTCACGCCCTTCGTCAGCGGCGGCTCGATTGTCGCGCCGCGGCGCTTCTCGGTGTCGACCTGGTGGGCGCTGGCCACCGAGCATCGCTGCACCTGGCTGAACATGGTGCCGACGATCATCGCGTATCTGCTGAACGCCGCGGCCGACGACCCCGCCGGCACGGCATCGATCCGCCGCCGCATCACCGGCATCCGCTTCGGCCGTTCCGCCTCGGCGCCGCTGCCGGCCGAGCATCACCGCGCTTTCGAGGCGCTGTTCGGCCTGCCGGTGATCGAGGCGATGGGCATGACCGAATCGGCATCGGTGGTGTTCTGCAATCCGATGCCGCCGGCGCGTTCGCGCATCGGCAGCCCGGGCCTGCCGCTGGGCGTGCAGGCCCGCGTGGTCGATGCGCAAGGCCATGAGCTGCCCGACGGCCAACAAGGCGAGATCCTGCTGCGCGGCGCCAATGTGATGCGCGGCTACTACAAGGCCCCCGAACAATCGCGCGACGCCTTCGACGGCACAGACTGGCTGCGCACCGGCGACCTCGGCCATCGCGACGCCGACGGCTTCTATTTCATCACCGGCCGCCTGAAAGAGCTGATCATCAAGGGCGGCGAGAACATCGCGCCGCGCGAGATCGACGAGGCGCTGCTGCGCCACCCGGCCGTGCTGGAAGCCGCAGCGGTGGGTATCGCCGATCCGAACTACGGCCAGGAAATCCTGGCCTGCGTCGTGCTGCGCGACGGCATGCGGTGCAGCGCAGACGAGCTGCGCGGCTTTTGCGAGCGCGAGCTGGGCCGCTACAAGACGCCGCGCGAATTCCGCTTCGTCGCCGAGCTGCCGAAGGGGCCATCGGGGAAGGTGCAGCGCTTAAGGCTGAGCGAGGCGGGTTAGCGGCCGCCTGCCGACTCAGATTCGCAAACCCTCCGCCACCCGCTCGAACAAGGCCGTATCGTCGCGCGTCAGCTGATCCACGATCGTGAAGTGGTTCAGGCCGGGTATTTCCCATTCGGCGACGTCGCTCCAGCGCTGGCCGATCAACCGGTTCTGGCGCAGGAACTCGGGCAGCTCCGCGCCGCCGACCGCGGCGATGAATTCGCATTGCACGCGGCGTTCGCGATACGCCGGGCTCATGGCCAGCGCTTCGTCGCGAGTCAGCTTCAAGGCGTCGTTCAGGTAGATCGGCACCAGCGGCTCCAGATCGAAGATGCCGCTGATCGCGGCGGCACGCACGAAAGGTGTGGCGGGCAACTGCGAACGCGTCCAGTCCTCGCTGAGGCAGCAGGCCGTCAGATGACCGCCGGCCGAGTGCCCCGCCAGCGAAAGGCGCTCGCGATCGACGCCGAGCTCAGCCGCGTGGTGCCACAGATGCGCGATGGCCGCGACGATTTCCGCGGCGATGCCGCGCACCGTGTTTTCCGGACACAGCGTATAGCCAAGGATCGCCGCGGCCATGCCGTGGCGCACGAACGGCGCGGCGATCGCGCTCCAATCGTCTTTCGACAACTCCTGCCAATAGCCGCCGTGGATGAAGACGAAGGTGGGCCAGCCGGCGTCGGGCGCACGCCCGGGCGGCGCGAACAGATCGTAGCGATTGCGCGGCTTGGGGCCGTAAGCAAGGTCGCGTGCGCCGCCGGCCTGACTGCGCAGGCTTGCGCCGTCGCGCTGCCATCGCGGCAGCAGCGTCTGGGACCAGTCGGGAGCAGTCTCGTCGTTGTTGTATCGGCGGGCCAGTTCCGCCAAAGGCAGATCGGGAATCATGCAGCCGGCTCCGGAACCTGTTGAGTGATAATGCCAGCTTATGCACCGCCTGCGCACTTCTTCGCGACTGATCCACCTCGTCCTGGCCTGGTTCGCCCTGACGCTGGGGGCGGCGGTTCTATCGCCGGTCGTGCATCCCAAGTCGATGCAGCCGGTGTGTTCCGATGGCGGTGTCAAGCTGATCGCCGTCGATCATGAAGGCAGGGCCGGTAACGCCGGCCATACGCTGGATTGTCCGCTATGCCTGCCCTGGCATGCGTCATCGCCGCCGCTGGGCGCTGCTACGCAGGCGGCTGCACAGATCGCGCAGGCCTTGCCGCTCAGGCCGGCCACGCTGCCGGCCGTGCGGGCCGGGGCACCGCTACCGGCCCGCGGCCCGCCTTCGTTCGGCTGAACGCGGCAAGTACGCGGCCACCGACGCACCCGCACTGCCTGCAAGGCGCGTGCACCCGCGCAACGCGCAGCAGCGCCGCGCAACGGCGGCCACTACACCTGCCGACATTGCATCGATGCTTGGCGATACCGCCGGCGCCACACTGCGGCATCCGCTGGCTTCGCTCACCATGACCGGCACGGCGCAGCCATTGCTGCGCCCTCCGACTGAATCGTCTTCCTGTTTCTTGTTTCCGCCCCGGAGATTTCCATGAATTCAAACATCCGCTTCACGCTCGCCGCACTCTCGCTGGCACTTGCCGCGACCGGCGCCCAGGCGCAAGTCGCCGTGAAAGACGCCTGGGTGCGCGCCACCGTCGCCCAACAGAAGGCCACCGGCGCCTTCATGCAGTTGACCTCACCGAAAGACGTCCGCCTGGTCGCCGCCAGCTCGCCGCTGACGCCGGTGGTGGAAGTGCACGAGATGACGATGGAGAACAACGTCATGCGGATGCGCCAGATCCCGGTGCTCGAGCTGGCAGCAGGCAAGACGGTGGAACTGAAGCCGGGCGGCTACCACGTGATGCTGATGGACCTGAAGCAGCCGGTGAAGACCGGCGACACGGTGCCGCTGACGCTGGTGTTCGAAGACAAGGACGGCAAGCGCGAATCGCTCAACGTGCAGGCGCAGGTTCGAGCGCTCGGCGGCGCGGCCCAGCGCGACTCGCATGGCGGGCACGGGCACAAGCATTAAGACTACGGCGAATCCACCACCGCAAAAAACAAGGGCCGGCTTGCGCCGGCCCTTGCCTGTCGCATCGCCGGGCCTCTGGTGCCCGGCGATGGGTTCGCTTGTCACGCGAACTCGACGACTCCTCCCACCTCGCTCGAAATCTCAGGCTGCTTTCTTCGAGCCGTGCTTGCCATCGAAGAATTGCGCATCTTCGGTCGAGCCTTTCAGCGCCGCCGTCGAGGCTTCGCGTTCCACCGTGGTGGTCACGGCGTCGAAATAGCCGGTACCGACTTCGCGCTGGTGCTTGACCGCGGTGAAGCCGCGCTCGGCCGCGGCGAACTCGGCCTCTTGCAGTTCAACGAATGCGCTCATCTGGTTGCGCGCATAGCCGTAGGCCAGGTTGAACATGCCGTAGTTCAGCGCATGGAAGCCGGCCAGCGTGATGAACTGGAATTTGTAGCCCATCGCGCCCAGCTCGCGCTGGAACTTGGCGATCGTGGCTTCGTCGAGGTTCTTCTTCCAGTTGAACGACGGCGAGCAGTTGTAGGCCAGCATCTTGCCGGGGAACTGCTTGTGGATCGCTTCGGCGAAACCACGCGCGAACTCCAGGTCGGGCGTGCCGGTCTCGCACCAGATCAGGTCGGCATACGGCGCATAGGCCAGGCCGCGCGAGACGGCTTGGTCGAAGCCGTTGCGGGTGCGATGAAAGCCCTCGACGGTGCGCTCGCCGGTCAGGAAGGGGCGATCGTTTTCATCGACGTCGGAAGTGACCAGGTCGGCCGCCTCGGCATCGGTGCGCGCCAGCAGAATGGTCGGCACGCCCAGCACGTCGGCCGCCAGCCGCGCGGCAACCAGCTTGGACACCGCCTCACGCGTGGGCACCAGCACCTTGCCGCCCATGTGGCCGCATTTCTTCACCGACGCGAGCTGGTCTTCGAAGTGCACGCCCGAGGCACCGGCCTCGATCATCGACTTCATCAGCTCGAAGGCGTTCAGCACGCCGCCGAAACCGGCTTCCGCATCGGCCACGATCGGCGCGAAATAATCGACGTAGCCGGCGTCGTTCGGGCCCTTGCCTTCCATCCACTGGATCTGGTCGGCACGCGTCAGCGTGTTGTTGATGCGCTTGACGACCGAGGGCACCGAGTTGGCCGGATACAGCGACTGGTCGGGATACATCTCGCCGGCCAGGTTGGCGTCGCCGGCAACCTGCCAGCCCGACAGATAGATCGCCTTCAGGCCGGCCTTGACCTGCTGCATGGCCTGATTGCCGGTCAGCGCGCCCAGCGAGTTCACGAACGGCTCTTCGTTGATCAGCTTCCACAGCCTCTCGGCGCCGCGGCGGGCCAGCGTGTGCTCGACCTGCACCGAGCCGCGCAGACGGATCACGTCTTCGGCGGTATAGCCGCGCTTGATGCCGCGCCAGCGCGGGCTTTCCGACCATTCTTTTTGCAGTTTCTGCGCTTCGAGTTCGCGTGAAGACATCGTGGGCTCCTTGAGGATCGATCAATGGGTGGGTGGATCGAAAGCGCCGGTACTGCCGTTTGAAAGCCTGGCAGTGCCGGCGCGATGGACTCAAGATTAGCCAACGATGCCGCGTCGCAGCAGGTTTTGACCGCCGACTCGAAAGGTAAAATTATACTTTTAAATCAAATACTTAAATAACATATACCACGATAAGAAAAATAATTTGTCACGATGAAAAATAGGGATGATGCGGTGCATTGCCTATTTTTCTTATTGTGAAACGGCTTTTTCAGAAATAAAAATTGTCACCGCGTGGGTGCCTCGCCGTCTTCATCGAGCAGACGGGTTGAAGTCGGCTCCGGCAAGGATTCGACGCCGCGCAGCTTGCGCTCGATGGCGCGCGTGCGCACTTCGGCCGAGCCCAGCGTATTGCTGGCGCGATCGAGCTGTTCCTTGGTTTTGGCCAACACGTCGCCGAATTTGCCGAACTCGGTCTTGACCGCGCCGAGCAACTGCCACACTTCGCTGGAACGCTTTTCCACCGCCAACGTGCGAAAACCCATCTGCAGGCTCGACAGAATCGCCGCCAGCGTACTGGGACCCGCGACGACGACGCGGTGCTGCCGCTGCAGATCATCCGACAGGCCCGGCCTGCGCACCGCTTCGGCGTACAAGCCCTCAGTGGGCAGGAACAACAGCGCGAAGTCGGTGGTGGCCGGCGGCGACAGATACTTGCTGCGAATGGTCTTGGCTTCCAGCCGCAGCCGCTGTTCGAGCTGGCGGGCGGCAGCCTCGGCGGCGACCGGGTCGGCACGCTCCTGCGCCAGCGCCAACCGTTCGTAGTCTTCGCGCGGAAACTTGGCGTCGATCGGCAGCCAGACCGGCGCGTCACCGCCGCCCGGCAGCCTGATGGCGAATTCGACGCGCTCGCCCGAGCCCGGCACGGTCGCGACGTTGGCCGCGTACTGCTCGGGGATCAGCAGCTGCTCGAGCAGCGAGGCAAGCTGCACCTCGCCCCAGGTGCCGCGCGTCTTGACGTTGCTGAGTACGCGCTTGAGGTCGCCGACGTCGGAAGCCAGCGCCTGCATCTCGCCCAGTCCCTTGTGCACCTGCTCGAGCCGCTCGGAGACCAGCTTGAACGACGCGTTCAGGCGCGCTTCCAGCGTGCTGTGCAGCTTCTCGTCGACGGTACGGCGCATTTCGTCGAGCTTGACGGCGTTTTCGCGCTGCAGCTCGCGCAGAGCGCGTTCAAGCGTTTCGCGCAGCGCCTGCAGGCGCGTCTCGGTGCCTTCACGCAGCGCGTCGAGCCGCCGCTCGTTGCCGCGGCCGAGCTCGATCAGCGCGGTCGACAGCTCGAGCCGCTGCTCGCGGTCCTGGCCGCTCAGCTCGGCGCGCAGCTCACGCTGCTGTTGCACCTGCATCCGATGCAGCAGCGACAATTCATCGAGCGCGGCCGACGGATCGGGCGGCGCGCGGCGCAGCAGCAGCACCAGCAGCAGGACCACGATCAGCGCCAGCAGCGCCACGGCGGCGATCATCAATAGTTCGGACAGCGGCAGATTCAAGATCGGGATTCGAGCGAGAGCCGAAAAAGTCGCGCCGCGGCACGCGCCGGGCCCTTGCCGCCCCGCTCGCGGTGCCGCCGCGCGGATTCGATTAGACTGGGCGGATAAATGACTTCCGCCAGCCGACGTGAGCATACCGAGGCGCGGAAGATCCGTCAGGAGGCCACGATGAGCATCCACAGCCAGGTTTCGATTCTGATCGCCGCGATTGCCGCCTGCACGCTGGCGGCAGCGCCGGTCGCTGCCAACCC
>JAFKGG010000207.1 GCA_017307915.1 Burkholderiales bacterium
AGGGCCTGGCACACTATTTCGCCGGCGCGATGCTGCTGCCGTATCGCATGTTTCTCGACGCCGCGCGGCAAAGCCGGCATGACATCGAATTGCTGCAGCAGCGCTTTCACGTCGGTTTCGAAACCGTCTGCCATCGCCTGTCGACGCTGCAGCGGCCCAAGCGCCGCGGCGTGCCGTTCTATTTCGTGCGGCTCGACCAGGCCGGCAACATCTCGAAGCGGCAAAGCGCCACCGCCTTTCATTTCGCGCGACACGGCGGGGCGTGCCCGCTGTGGCACGTGCACGAAGCCTTCGCACAGCCAGGCCGCATCCTGACGCAGGTGGCCGAGATGCCCGACGGCACGCGCTTCTTCGGCATCGCGCGCACCATCGAGCGCGGCGGCGGCGGCTTCAAGGCGCGCCGCAAGCTGTTCGCCATCGGCCTGGGCTGCGAAATGGCGCATGCCGGCGAGCTGGTCTATGCCGACGGCCTCGACCTGGAACGCCCGCGCGACGTGGCGCCGATCGGCCCGGGCTGCCGCGTGTGCCCGCGCGTGCAGTGCGTACAGCGCGCGTTTCCGCCGGCCGGCAAGGCGCTGCTGGTCGATAGTGATTCCGAATCGCTGGTGTCGTACCGGTTCCAGCCGGAATGACCGGCAGCCTACCGGTTAAAATTCTGTATTTCCTATTATTTGAAAATTATTGTATTTTATTGCGCTGAATTGGCCGCGTTATTAAGCGTTCATTGCCAAAATCGAGACAATCCCAACGCCCTGCCACCCGAGCGCGGCGCCTTCCCCAAAAGGAGCACGAAGTGTCCACCCAACGCCCCGGTCTTCGCTTCAGCCACCTCGGCTTTTACGTCACCGACATCGAAAAGCAGGCGCAGTTCTATCAGCAGTTGCTGGAATTCACCGTAACCGATCGCGGCTTCCTGGAAGGCCCCAACGGCCCGATGCAACTGGTGTTCATGAGCCGCGACCCCGATGAGCATCACCAACTGGTGCTGATCTCGGGCCGTCCCGAGCATCTCGCCTTCAACGTGATCAACCAGATCTCGCTGAAGGCCGATTCGCTGAGCACGCTGCAGTCGTTCTATCGACGGCTGAAGGAAGCCGGCGTTGCCGACATCGCACCGATCACGCACGGCAATGCGCTGTCGGTGTATTGCCGCGACCCCGAAGGCAACCGGCTCGAACTGTACGTCGACACGCCGTGGTACGTGACGCAGCCGTGTCGCGTGCCCGCGCCTTTCGATCTGCCCGAAAACGAGCTGCTGGCCTGGGCCGAGAAGCATGCGCGCACGCTGGAAGGCTTCCGGTCACGCAGCCAGTGGCGCAGTGAGATGGCGCAGCGCATGGGTGTGGCCGACTAGGCCCGCAGCCCCACCAAGACGCCCCTGCCGATGACCTCTCTCGACCGCCCCACCACCGCTGATTCGTTCGACGTGGCGATCGTCGGCGCCGGCCCCACCGGCACCGCGCTGGCCAACCTGCTCGGCCGTCATGGCCTGGCCGTGGCCATCATCGATCGCAACGACGGCATCCTGCAGATTCCGCGCGCCGTGCACATCGACGGCGAAACGATGCGCGCCTTCCAGCAGATGCAGTTGCATCGGCAGATGCTGCAGGTGTTCCGCCCAGGGCACAGCATGCACTGGGTCGACGCCAGCGGCGAAACGCTGCTGGTGCGCACCGGACTCGAAGGCCTGGGCCCGCAGGGTTGGCACAACGACTATTACTTCCATCAACCAGCGCTCGAACAGGTGCTGCGCGACGGCCTGGCGCGCTACCCGTCGGTGCAACTGATCGAGCGCACCGAAGTTACCGGCCACAGCGAAGACGCCGAGGGCGTGACGCTGTCGCTGCACGACCTGCGCGACGGCCGGCGGCCGCTGCGCTGCCGCTATCTGGTCGGTTGCGATGGCGCGCGTTCGATCGTACGCACCTGGCTGGGCGATGAGCACGAAGACCTGGGCGAGCACCAGGCCTGGCTGGTGGTCGACGCGGTACTCGATCATCCGCTGCCGCTGCCCGAGCACACGGTGCAGCATTGCGATCCGGCACGGCCGGCCACGTCGATCTACGTGCATCCGCTGCGCCGCCGCTGGGAAATCATGCTGCTGCCCGGCGACGACCTGCAAACGATCACCGAGCCGGCCAATGTCTGGCGCTTGCTCGAACGCTGGATCAAGCCCGGGCAAGGCGAGCTGGAACGTGCCGCCACTTATGTCTTTCACTCGCTGGTCGCGCGCCACTGGCAGCGCGGCCGGTTGATGATCGCCGGCGATGCCGCGCACCAGACACCGCCCTTTCTGGGTCAGGGCCTGTGCGCCGGCGTGCGCGACTCGGTCAACCTGGGCTGGAAGCTGGCGCAGGCATTGCGTGCACCGGCGGCCGCGGCGGCGCTGCTGTCGACCTATGGGCCGGAACGCACGCCGCATGCGCGCGAGTTCATCGCGCTGGCAGTCGAAGTGGGCCGCATCATCCAGGTTACCGATCAGGCCGAGGCTGTGCACCGCGATGAGCGCTTGAAGGCGCAAGGCCTGAAATTCGCCTTCCCCACTCCCACGCTGGGCGCGGGCGTACATCGCGGCAGCCATCCGGTCTGCGGCAAAGTGTTCATGCAGCCGCAACTGCCCGATGGCCGCTGGCTCGACGACGTAGCCGAGCAGCGCTTTTGCGCCTTGCTGGCCGAACGCCCCGATGCCCCTGCAGCGGCCTCGATCAGCACCGCGCATCTGCTGGCCGTGGCCGACGCCGGCGACGCGACGCGTGCGTGGCTCGCCGAACAAGGCGCGCTGGCCATCATCCTGCGGCCGGACGGCTACGTCTTCGACGTGTGCCACGATACGCAATCGCTGCATGCTACGCTGGCCGCGCTACATGGCTGGCTGGCCGGCCCCAGCGCCACAGGCTGAACGGGCGCCCATCCATCATCGACCCCACGGAGGAGATCACCATGACTACTCGTCGCCGTTTACTGCTTTCCGCCGCCTGCGGGCTGGCCGCCACGCAGGCTGGCTTGGCTCGCGCGCAAGCCTTTCCATCACGGTCGCTGCGCTGGATCGTGCCGTACGCCGCCGGCGGCGGCTCCGACGTCACTGCGCGCATCATCGCCGAGGTGATGAAGCAGGGGCTGGGCCAGTCGATCGTGATCGACAACCGACCCGGCGCCGGCACCATCATCGGCACGCAGGCGATGATCGGTTCGCCGGCCGACGGCCATACCGTCTCGACCGCCGATTCCGGCACGCTCGCCTACAACCCGAGCCTGTACGAGAAGCTGCCCTACAACATCGAATCGAGCTTCGCCTACATCGGCGGCATCGGCCGCATGCCGCTGGTGCTGGTCACCAAGCCGGGCCTGCCGGTGAACTCGGTCAAGGAGCTGATCGACCTGGCGCGCCGCGAACCGGGCAAGCTCACCTACGCCACCGCCGGTGCCGGCAGTCCGCACCACATGGCGATGGAGATGTTCCAGCAGCAGACCGGCACACGCTTCATCGGCGTGCACTACAAGGGCGCCGCGCCCGCGGTGCAAGACGTGCTGGGCGGCCAGACCGACGTGATGATGCTAGATATACCCGGCGGCATCGCGCACATGAAGGCCGGCAAGCTCAAGCTGCTGGGCACGGCGATGCCCAAGCGCGTGTCGCAACTGCCGAACGTGCCGACGCTGACCCAGGCCGGCGTGCCTGACTTCGTCGCCTACGCCTGGCAAGGCATGATCGCCCCCGCCGGCACACCGGCCGCCGCGGTCGCCAAGCTCGACGCCGAGTTGCAGCGCACCCTGAAGTCGGCCGAGGTGCAGCAAAAGCTCGAAGAAATGGGCGTTGAACCGATGCCGATGAGCGCGCAGGAATTCGCTACCTATGCGCAGGCCGAGCAGCGCCGCTGGGCCAAGGTCATCAAGACGGCTAATATCCGGCTCGACTGATCCGCACCTGCCCCTCGCCCCCGCCCTCGCATGTCATCCAGCCTCAGCAAGATGCTCGGCATTCTCGATCTGTTCGCCGAGGAAACCCCAGTCTGGAGCGCCGATGCCATCTGCGAGCGGCTGGGGTTCTCCACCTCGAGCGGCTATCGCTACATCCGCGAGCTGTGCGATGCCGGGCTGCTGACGCGGATGACCGGCGGTGCCTATGCGTTGGGGGCACGCATCATCGAGCTGGAATTCGTCATGCAGCGCGCCGACCCGGTGGCGCGCGTGGGTAGGCCGGTACTCAAGCAGTTGACCGCCGCCACCGGCTGCGACGCGCTGCTGTCGAACTTTCACGGCACGCACGTCATCAACATCCTGCACGAGCGCGGCGTCGAAGACCTGCAGGTCACCTATACGCGCGGCCGCCAGCATCCGCTGTTCAAGGGCGCGGTGGCCAAAGCCATCCTGCCCCATCTGCGCCGCCCGCAACTGGTCAGGATCTACGAGCGCAACCAGCAGGCGATCAGCGAAGCCGGCATGGGCGATACCTGGCTCGAGTTCTGGCGCCATTTGCAGGCGATCAAGCGGCGCGGCTTTTCCGAAAGCCATGGCGAGCTCGATCCGCAGCTATCGGGCCTGGGCGTGCCGGTGTTCGCCAATGACGGCATCCTGGGCAGCCTGAGCCTGGCCTACACGCATGCGCGTGCCAAGCTGCTGAACCGCGACGGACTGGTCGAGCAGATGCAGATCGCCTCGCGCCAGCTCACCGAAGCGATCGAGGCGTCCTACCAATCGCCGTCGCACTAGCGGCGCGGGGGGCAGCCTCAGCGGCTATCGCCATCCAGATAGAACCAGCGACCGTCTTCGCGCACGAAGCGGCTGCGCTCGTGCAGGCGTTGCGCCCGGCCCGCGACGCGCACGCGCGCGACGAACTCGACTTCGGCATGCGCATCGTCGATGAGGCGATGCTCGCGCACCTGCAAGCCGAGCCACTTGGCGCCGGCGTCGAAATCGAGTGCGGCCGGCCGCCGGCTCGGATGCCAGGTGGCCAGCAAGTAGTCGCGCCGTTCCTGCGTGAAGGCCGTGTAGCGCGAGCGCATCAGGCTTTCGGCGTCGGGCGCGGGTGTGATGTCGAAATGATCGAGGTAACGGCCGCAGCAATGCGCATATGGCAGTACGCGGCCGCGCGCGTCGTGGCGGCCGCAGGGGCAATCAGTGGCGTTCGGCATGCCGTGATCGTAGCGCGCCGCCGCGCTTGACGGCACGGCGGCGCGCCCGGTCACTCATTCGACCTTGGTGCCATAGTTGATCAGCCGGTCGCGAATCTCAGGGTCTTGCAGGATCCGGGTCAGCTCCGCGTTCAAGCGATCGATGATCGCCTTCGACGTAGCCAATATTCGCAAGACGAATAGTCGCTTAGTCGGTTGGCTCTATTGATGGCCGCTCTGCCGGTGGCGACACTAGATCCGCTTGGCATCGGGCAGGCGCGGCAAGCCTACGGCGCGCTCTGGATTCGTGGGTCGGGGAGATTCAATGCGGTTTCTGGACCATGCCGTGATCGTGACCGGCGCGGCGCAAGGCATCGGGCGCGAGATCGCGTGCGCGTTCGTCCGTGAAGGGGCTCGCGTAGCCGCACTGGACATCGACCAGGGCGGGCTCGACAGCCTGGCCGCCGAGATGGGCGGCGACAAGATCATGCCGCTCGTCGCAGACGTGACCAAGAGCGCGGACGTGACGCGCGCAGTGGGAAGCGTCCTGGCACGCTGGCAGCGCGTGGACATCCTGGTCAATAACGCCGGTGGCTTCAAGGAACTGCGGCGCACCGAAGACATACCTGAGGACGAGTGGGATTTCATCCTGCGCTTCAACCTGAGCAGCGTATTCCTGCTCTCGAAGGCAGTGCTGCCGACGATGAAGCAGCAGCGTCACGGGCGCATCGTCAATGTCTCTTCTTTCGTGCGCGGTGGCGTGGTCACCGTCACCTCGCACTATGCGGCGGCCAAGGCCGGCATTCTCGGCTTCACGCGTCACTTGGCGCGTGAAGCCGGCCCCGACGGGATCACGGTCAACGCCGTAGCGCCAGGCGTCGTCTCAACCGAGCGTTACCGGTCGATTCGCAGCCCCACCGAAATCGCGCGCACGGTCGAAACGATTCCGGCCCGGCGCCTGGGCGAGACCGGCGATGTCGCAGGCAGCGTTCTCTTCCTCGCATCCGCCGATGCGGCCTACATCACCGGCGCCACCCTCGATGTGAATGGCGGGTTCCTGATGACCGGCTGACAGCGCTCAAACAGCCGCCGGCTGACTGCGCAACATAAACACAAGGAGACATGACATGAGCGATCGCAGACATTTCGTTCGCGCCGGTGCCGTGCTGGGCGGCACGGCCGCGCTAGGCGCCCCCGCCGTGCTGCGGGCGCAGGCCTCGACCATCAAGATCGGCTATTCCTCGTCCAAGACCGGCCCCAACGCGGGCGGCACGGCCACGCAGAACACGCCGGTCTACAACATGTGGGTCAAGGAGGTGAACGCCGCCGGCGGCATCAACGTCAAGGGCAGGAAGCTGCCGGTCGAGGTGGTCGAGTATGACGACCGTTCCAGTTCGGAAGAAGCGGTGCGCGCCTACGAACGCCTGGCCACGCAAGACAAGGTGGATTTCGTACTCACGCCCTGGGGCACGGCGCTGAACCTGGCGGTCGCGCCCACGCTCAACAAATACAACTATCCGCATCTGGCCGTGTCGGCCATCTCCGATCTCGCGCCGCAGCTCGCCAAGCGCTGGCGCAACCTGTTCTTCCACCAGGGCGGCGGCACGATGTACGGCGAGCAGCTGGTGGAGATTCTCGAAGTGCAGCGCAAGGCCGGGCTCATCGGCAAGCGGCTCGCGATGGTCAGCATCGCCGATGCGTTCGGGGTCGATCTGTCGGGCGGCGCGCGCAAGGCGGCGGCCAAACACGGTTTTCAGTTCGTCTATGACAAGACGTATCCGGTGGGCACGCAGGACATGTCGCCGCTGATCAACGACGCCAAGGGTGCCAATCCGGACGCCTTCATCGCCTTCTCGTATCCGCCGGACACGATCGCCCTCACCGAGCAGGCACGGGTGTCGAGCTTCAATCCGAAGGTGTTCTACGTCGGCATCGGCACGGCCTTTCCGATGTACAAGAAACGCTTCGGCCCCAACACCGAGGGCGTCATGGGCGTAGGCGGCGTGCAGGTGGACAACCCGCGCTGGACGGCCTTCTACAAGAAGCACGTGGAGCTCAGCGGCCAGGAGCCTGACCGCTTCAGCAACATCACCATCTACAGCTCGCTGCAAGTCCTGCAACAGGCCATCGAGCGCGCCGGCACGCTGGATCGCGCCGCAGTGATCGCCGAGATCAACAAAGGCAGCTTCGAGACGACCAACGGCACGATCAAGTACACCGACCAGCAATGGTCCGATATCTGGATCGTGGGTCAATGGCAGGACGGCGAATTCCACGGCGTGGCGCCTGCCAGCAAGCCCGGCGCGAGGAAGGTGCAACTCAAAACCGCCTGGAAGGCGGTTTGAGCTCGGGCCCCCGGGACGCGGCGACGAAAGATGCAGCTGCTGGTTGAACTGCTGTTATTCGGCCTCACGCTGGGCGGCCTGTACGCGATGGTCGCGATGGGGCTGACCTTGCAATACGGCGTGGCGCGCATCATGAACCTGGCCTACGGCGAATGGCTCATTGCCGCCGCGTTCTGCGCCTTCGGGATGTTCACTTGGCTGCATGTGAACCCGCTGGCGACGCTGGTTCTGGCGCTGCCGGTGGGCTTCGCCATCAACTGGCTGGTCTATCAGCTCTTGCTCACGCCGCTGGTGCGACGCACGCAGGCCGGCCCGGCACTGGAGGTCGACAGCCTGCTGGCGACTTTCGGCCTGCTGTTCGTCGTACAAGGGGTGATGCTGGTGAGCTTCGGCGGCGCCTATCACAGCTATTCGTACGCGGCCGAGGCGGTGTCGGTACTGGGTGCGGCCATCTCGCTGAACCGGCTCATCATGTTCGGCTTCACGGTGCTGGCGTCGGCCCTGCTCTATTTGTTCCTCGCACGCACGCGCGCCGGCGCTGCGGTGCGAGCAGTCGCCACGGCGCCTGGCAACGCACCGCTGGTAGGCATCGACGTGCGCAGGATTTCCGCGCTGAGCTTCGCGGTCGGCGGTGCACTGGCGGCAGCCGGCGGTGTGCTGGCGAGCATGTTCCTGACCTTCAGCGCGTCGATGGGCGTGCTGTTCACGATGAAAGCGTTGATCGTCGTCATCATGGGCGGAGTCGG
>JAFKGG010000208.1 GCA_017307915.1 Burkholderiales bacterium
GTGCTGGTGCTCGGACATACCAGCCTCGCTTACAGGATGCCGGTGGCTTCCGTGAGCAGCCAGATGCCGATCACGAGCAGGACGGCACCGATGGCGACCGTGAGACCGAACTGGCCCCACGTCTTGCGGCCGGTGTGGATTTCCGCGTAGGTCCCGTAGGCGTGGTAGCACACGCCAATGAACATCGACGCCACGACCAGCAAGGCGACGAGCATGATGATGTCGTAGCCGTAGTTGCGGATGGTTTGCATGATGCCGTTGCCGGTTCCGCGAGTTGGGTTCTCCAACTGCGGTAGGCCCTGGGCGAACGACAGCGCAGGCAGTGCGGCGGCGCCCAAGGCCACAGTGGCGCGCTGGGCAAGACGGGAGGTGAGAGTGCGGTGTTGCATGGTTAGTCCTTTCAGGTCAGGAGAGCAGGAAGAAACTCAGGACGAGGTACATGGCGACGAAGCGGATGCAGACGCCGAGGAACTGCCGCTGGTTGAGGCGGCTCTCGGACCACCCCACGTAGGCCGTTCGGATGGCCCAGACGCCCCAGACGAGCAGGACCGCGAACACGACGCCGACCAGGACTGTCGCCATCGCGGAAGGCGCGATACCGCTGTTGGCTTGAAATGCAGAGACCTGGGCGCCGTTCATGGCTTGCCCTTCGCAGTCGTCGGCGGCGATGGCTCGACGGTCCGCTCGGTGCGGTAGTCGCCGGCCAATTCGGAGGGGTCGCGCGGTTGGGCGCGCGACGGCGAGAGATGTGCCTGGATGCCGGCGCGCACGTGCGCCAGGTCAGCCAGCAGCCGCGGATAGTCGAAGTGGTAGCGTTCGCCCCGCTGGATAGGGGCATGCGCGGCACTGGCCGCGACGGTGCGCTCCAGAGCGTCGAGCTGGCGCAGCGCGGCGACCAGCTCCTGGCGCTGTGCCGGAGATTCGGCCAACGCCATCGTGGACTGACCCAGCACGAGGACCGTTACGAGAAAAGTGGGCACGCCGCGATGCGCGGCGCGCAGCCAGATCGGAGACAACATCGCGCCATTCCTGTGTGATCAGCAATGGCTTGATCGTGGAGATCAGAGCTGCTTTAGGCCGCAAACAATAGGAACCCGCGGATGACCGGATTGATGGCCTAGAGGTACTTCTTGAAGCTGCCCGCGGTCAGGCTCACGGCCAGTCCCAGCAAGGCGGCGCTCGGCAGCAGGATCAGCAGTGGATGTACCGAGATCGGCAGCGCCAAGTACGTGACCCAGGGCAGCACGGCCAACGGCATCAGGCTGGCTTTCGCCCGGTGGTAGATGAAGCCGGATTCGCGCCCCGCGCCAAACCGGCGCACATCCCGCCGCACCAAGCCGTCGATCAGGCCAACGAACGCCGCGGTGAATATCAGCGGCAGCGTGAGCACCAGGACCAGCAGGCGCACAAGGAAGGTGAGCGTCGTGAAGGCCGCGGCAATCAGGTAGCTCTCCGTCCACACATAGACTTGGCTGATGTAGTAGCGGAAGTTGCGTCCCCCGTCCTGGGCCTTCCCATGACTGGGTGCGCGGGCGCGCTCGGCGGTCTGGCTCATGCGCTTCAGCAACCCCGAGCGCACGAATACCCATTCGTAGCCGGCATCCACCAGCTTATGGGCCGTGCGTCCCGGCTCTTGAACCACCACACTGCGCTGGAAATGGCTCGAAAGGTGGCCCAGCTCGTACTGCAACATCTGCTGGGAATGACGCCAACCCTGATCCTTCCAGAACAGGTGCATGCCGACGCACTCCACCACGATCGAGAACAGCAGCGAGCCGATCAGTACGCCGAGCAGCCGAAACGGCAAGGTGATGGTGCCGACGATCAGGCCCTGGCGCTGGTTCTGCTCCCGCTGCGCGGTCGAGGCGGCGTCCTTCATAGCGAGGCCTCGTCGCCGGCGTCGGTGGCTACTGCGACAGGCCCGACCGGAGCAGCATCATTGAGCAGATCGTCGGGCAAGGCCGCATCCTGCAAGACGGGGGAACTGGTGAACTCCCACCACTGCGCGGCCTCGCTGTAGCTTTGGCGCATGTACCCGGCCAGTTGCTGCAAGTCCGCCGGCATCACTTCGTCCGGGTCTGGCGCGGGAAGCGGCATCCTGATCTTCCAGAGTTGACCGCCTTGCAGCAGCGCGAAACACTGGCCCTTGGGCAGGCCCACGATGTGCGAGGGCTCGATCATCGGCACGCTGGACATGCTGATGCGATCCTGCGTATTCGACGTGAAATCTGTCGCACCACGGATGTCCGAGGCATCGGTCGCGCCGGAAACGATGGTGGTGGTATAGACCTCGACCTTGGGCAGTTGGCGTGTCAACAGTTCGGCGGTCGCCGTCTCCCGCACGCGCAACATGAACAAGCTGTTGAAGTTCCCGATGACCTGACCGGCCTTCGCACGGTTGCCGATCCGCGCCTCGATGTCGCTCAGGGTCTGGGTGTAGGCTGTGACCTGGATGCCGGCACCGCCTCCCTTGTTGATCATCGGAATGAATTCTTGACCCATGAGTTCATTGAACTCGTCCGCATGGACGTTGATCGGCACCCGGGCGTCCGCCGATGCACCCGGCAGGCCGTCATCAACGCCGTACTTGTAGATGTGCCCCGCGACCGACACGAGATCGCTGAACTGTGAGTTGCCGACCGCTGCGGCGACTTCCGCATCGGAGAGCGCGTCCAGGCCGACATAGACGATGGCCCGCTTGCGGATGACTTGCATCCAATCGAAAATCGGCCGCGGGTCGGTCAGGTCGGAGTAGTTCGGGGCCAGAAGCTGGGCGATCTTGCCGCTGGTGAGCTTCTCCAGCAGCGGCAGGAGGCTGGCGACGATCTTGTCGAAATACGTTTTGTCGTACCGAACGGCGCTGCGCAAGCCGTCCAGCACCGGGTCGTAGTTGCGCGCCTGGGAGATGTACTGCTCCAGTGCGACCACGCGCTTCTCGCGTCCGATCATGTTGCGAGGGATATTTTTCTCGTTAAGCCGTCCTTCGAGCTGGACGATGACCTCCCAAGCCTTCGGCTCATGCTTGGCAAAGAAATGCTGCGCGTACTCGATAAACAGCGCGTCGATGTTGATGACGTGCCGCTGGATCAGCATGTAGTCCGGGCGTTGCCCCAACTCCACCAATGCGCGCGCGATCACATTGACGAATCGCCAGGCGAACTCGCGGAACGCCGCGCTGTTGCCTTCGCCAGAAAGCTGACCGGCGATGCGCGTGGCGACTTCCGAAATCCGCCCAAAACGGCCTACCGCGTTGTAGCGGGCGCTGATATCGGGCCAGCCGAGGTGAAACACATAGAACTCACCCTCGCGTCCCGCACGCCTGGCCTCGACGTACATCCGCTTCAGGAGATCGGCATCGCCTTTGGGGTCGAAGACGATGACGACCTCATGCTCGCCGGCTGCATTGCGCCGGCGGATGTCCTGGGTGATGAACAGTTCGGCCAGGCGTGTCTTGCCCACGCGCGTGGTGCCCAGCACCAGCGAGTGCCCGACGCGCTCGCCCAACGGCAGGCTGACGTCCACCTCGTCGGGTTCGATGCCGTGCAGTCGGGGTAAGCCACCCACCGGCGGCAGCGGCCGCACCGGGTTGAAAGGCACGTCCCAAGCCGTCAGCTTCGGCAGGCGAGAAAGCGGGAATGGCGCAAACTCCAGCCGCTCCTCCAGGCGCCGCGCCAGCCGGTAGGCCGGTGTCGGCTCGACGTAGTGGCGGAAATCAGGCCGATAGGTCTGCGTGAGCCTATGGGTGTGCTTCTGCTCCCAGAGAAATCCGCGCCCGATGAACAGCCGCTGCTGGCTGACCGGCACATCCTTGCTCGTCATCACGTAGCGCGGCAGGCGGCGGATATTGCGCCGGTAGCGCAGGATGACCCGGGCATCGCGATAGCGGATCGCCCCGTAGACGCAGAACGCCAGGGCGCTGCCGATACCCATCGCCGGACTTAGCGCCAGCGACCACGGTGCCACCAGGGACAGAAACGCGGCGCCCGCACATGCCGCGACGGTGTATAGCTCCACCGCTGGGCGAAGCAGAACCTCGACCGGCTGCTTGCCCGACATGGTTTCATTGCTCGATCGCGGTGGCCGTGATCAGCGCCGGGTAGTGCCGCAGGCCCAGGCGTTCGGCCAGGTCGTCGCCGGCCACGGGAGCCATCGGCACGCCCGGGGCCAGCGCGCGCAGCCGTGCCAAGGCTTGCGCCGTCTCGACATTGACCACCAGGCCGACCGCGCCGCGCTCGCTCAGCGAGGCCGCATGGCGCCGCAGCCAGGCGTGCGATGCGTCGTCGTCGCCGACGATGGCGAAGGGCCGCAAGCCCGGTGCCTCGATGACCCTGCGCGGCACGGTGCCCGGCGTGAGCCTGGCGCTGCGCACCGGCAGCATGGCGGCCTCGTCGAAGGCGTGGTTCGGCACGCGCGGCAGTTCGATGGGCGGCGGCGGGCGGTCGGCGCGCTGTTGAAGGTTGAGGGCCTCGTAGTACGGCAGCGCCGAAGTGCCGCCGCGGTCTTCCACCACGATCAGCGGTTCGGCGGCATGCAAAGCCGGTGGCATCGCAGCCGCCAGCATCAGCAGGCCCGCCAACGTGAGAGGGGCCGAATGGGGTTTCGTCATGGTGAAGTCTCCTTGCGCGGCACAAGCGCCGCGGTGGTTGGGCGCGCGCCCTGGACGCGCGCGAGATGTCGGGACACGCTGCGCCGATAGCGCGCGGCGGGTTCGCCGCCCGCGGGGCGGTGGTAGCGGCCGATCGCCAGCAGCCAGTCCTCGCCGGGGGTGTGCTGTTCGCGCAGGATCTCGGAGGCGATGGCGAGGTTGCGGTACGGGTCGAGCAACTCGCACGGGCCGTTGACGCGGTGCTTGTGGTAGCCGAGGTTGATCTGGCCCAGGCCCGCATCGATGCGCGTGTGCGGTGCGACGCGCATCGCTTGCTGCAGGCTGAGGCATGCGTCGGCCCGGGTGGCGAAGCGGCGTGACTGGCCGGCGACGTTGAGCGACCAGGGCCAGGGCACGATGCGCCCATTGCGCCGGATGCCGCTTTCTTGCAGCGCCACGGCGTAGAGAACCGTCGATGGAATGCCTGCCCGTTGCGCGGCAAGCTGGTAGGCCGGTGGCGGAACTTCCTGGGCCAAGGCGGCGCTGGCGTACAGGCCTGCGGCGAGCAGCAGCGCAAGCAGGCGCCGCAACGCAAGCATGGTCGCTACGGCTGGCGCTGCCATTGACCGTTCACCTCGCGCACCACGGCTGGCAGATCACCGGGCAGGCCCAGCGACAGCCAGCGGCCGCCGTCGTGATTGAGCGTGATGCTGCCGCTGCGCACCCGTGACGGATCGATCTGTGTGCGCCTGGCCCAGTCGCGGATGCGAGCGTCGTCCTGGCGACTACCAACCACGTACACGTCGAACTCGGCGCCCGAGGATTGCAGGCGCTGCACGACTTGCCCGCAGGTCGTGCAGCCATCCTTGACGAACACCGCCGTGCGGCCGCTGCCGCGCACGGCGGCGGCGCTTGGCCTGTCATCGGGCAAATTCACGCGCTGCATGCCGGGGTGCAGGCGCTGCCAGGCTTCGTCGTAGGCACGCTGGTACGCGAGCAGCTTCTCGACGCGCCTCGCTTCGGCCTGCACCTGCAATGCCGCGTAGCGCTGGCGCTCTTCATCCGAGCGGGCCTCGATGCCCAACGCGGACAGTGGATCGAGGTTGGGCGAGTGAATGCCCAGCGGGCCTTCCATCAGTTCGCGATAGCGGGCGAACTCGTCCTCGCGCAGGCCCCATTCCTTCGCCAGTCGCGCATCCTGGCTATGTGCGATCTGGCTTTGGCTGGTGCGGGACGGCTGGACGTTGGAGGTTTGCTGGGGTGCCTGCTGTGCCGACGCCGGCAGGTGCATCGCCAGCAACAGGATGAGCGCGGTGTGGTGCTTCATCGCATGGCCCTCTTCGTCAAGGAATCGCCACGCGGCGGATGTGCTCGCCGGCCTGGAACACGGCGGCGTTCCGATCGATGGCCTGCAAGCGCCAAGGGCCGACGGCATCGCCCGGCAGCAGCACCTGCACCTGGTCGGCGGTGAATTCCCCGGCGCTCGGCGTGATGGACACGCTGCGCTGACCCGCGCGCAGTTCGGCGCCGACGATGCGGAACGGCAGTGGTGGCGGCTCGGGTTTGGAATCGAGGGGCCTGGTCGGCGTGCGCGGCCGGATCGGCGCTGCGGCACGCACCGCCGTCTGGCGCGCCTTGATCTGCTCGACCTCCGTGCGCAGCGCCTGAAGGTCGTCGGCGGCAGCACGGGCGCCGAGTGCTTGCTCAAGCTGCGTGATGCGCGCTTCCAGGGTCTGGCGGGTGTCTTGCAGACCTGCTGCGGTCGCTGCTGCGGGCCGCTGCTGCAAGTCCTGGACGGTATCGGTCAGTGCGGTGACCTGCGCTTCGAGGCGTTGCAGGCGGGTGTCGAGCCGCGCCTGGTCGGTGGGGTCGCTCATCGTCTGGTATCCCAGGAGCACGAAGACACTGAGGCAGACCAGCCAAAGCCAGAGCAGGCTTTGCACGACCACGGCGGCGGTCGGGCGTCGGGGAGACTGCGGAGCGTTCATGGCCGGTCTCCCGACAGCGGGAGCATCTGCGGGAACGTCTGCACCGCCTCGGCAGCGGGTGGCCCGGAAGGTGGCCCGGAGACCAGATCGGCCCCGGCGTTGCTGCCGGGACGCTCGAAGCAAACCTGGCGTACCCGGTCATCCGCGTGCAGTTCCCAGGCCGGCCCGACCAGGGTAAGCAGCGCATCGCGCAAGGTCATGGGGCCGAGATGCAGGTGCGCCGCCGGCAATGGCAGCGCGTATAGCTCGACCACGACATGCGTCGTCTCGCAAAGCTGGTAGCCGCTGCGTTTGAGCGCGTGCCGCAACCCGTCGCCCACCGTGGCTCGGGCGTCCTCGGGCATGGACACGTCGATGGTTTGCAGCAGCAGATCGCGCTGCGCCGCCATTGGCGCCAGTTCCACGAGGGTGTAGCGGCCGTAGCGCACAACCGGGATGTACTCGGGTGCCTCGGGTTCGGGTGCGGCCGCGACTTCCTCGATGACGTCCGGCACCAAGGGCTCCGTGGTGGTCGCGCAGCCGCTGGCCAGCGCGGCGGCCAGGAGGCCGGCGCCGGCCAGACGGCGGGATACATGGACTGCGGGCATGGCATCGGCTTCTCTGTTGCGATGCCGATACCTTGGCGGCCCGTCGTTGCGCGGTCAGCCAGGAATGCGAACCGCGGGCTACCCGTTTTCAGGGGGGTGACCTGGATGCCAGCCGCGTATCGTCCAGGTGGTTCAGGAAGCGCAGCCGTTGTTGCGCGCGGTCAGCCGCTCGGCGGTCGAGGGATAGATTTGCATCTAAGTCGCAATATGGGACAGAAAATGGTACATTTCGCGAATCGATTGCAGATTCGCGGAAAAACCATGCCCCAACACCTGTCGGATGTCCTGAACGCCTGCGAGCGCATGGGCAAGCTGAACGTGCGTGGCGAAGACCTGCGCGCCAAGCTGCCCCACACGAGCCCCGAGGCGCTGCGCAAGGCCCTGTATCGCCAGCAGCGAGCCGGCCGGCTGGTGCGCTTGTCCAGGGGCTCGGATCACTGGCTGATCGTGCCGCTGTCCCATGCGACTGCGGGTAGTCCGCCCCTGGAAACTTGGCTGGATGCCTACCTGCGCAAGACCCTGGGCACGCCGTACTACGTGGGCTTGCTCAGCGCGGCGGAAACCTATGGCGCCTCACCGTATGCCGTCATGGTCACGCAGGTAATGGTCGAGAACAAGCGCCGCCCGGTCACCGTGGGCAGGCATCAACTCGTCTTCCACGCCTGCGCGCGCATCGAAGCGATGCCGACCCGCTGGCATGAGAGCGCCGACGGCCGCTTCAAGGTCAGCACGCCGGAGTTGACCGCGCTGGATCTGGTCGAGCGTGAGAACACGCTCGGCGGCATGGGCCGGGTACGGGAAGTCCTGCGCGCGCTCTGGCCACACTGCACGCCGGAAGGATTGACCCAGGCACTGGATGCGATGCAGAGCGTGCCGGTGGCGCAACGGCTCGGCGCGCTGCTGACGCTGGACGAACAGACGACGCTGCTGGCGCCGCTGTCGAATTGGCTTCGAGACAAGCCGATGCGGCTGATCGCCCTCGAAGGCGCGCTGCCCCAGCGTGGCGAGC
>JAFKGG010000209.1 GCA_017307915.1 Burkholderiales bacterium
ACCGGCGCGCGCTGCGCCGAGGCGTGCAACGGCGGCGCGGCGCGCGCATCATGGCGCGCCGCCAGCAACTGCGGCAGATCGATCACCGGTGCCACCGTGCCATCGCCGAGCACGGT
The DNA here is from genome assembly GCA_017307915.1 of Burkholderiales bacterium. Lineage (GTDB taxonomy): Bacteria > Pseudomonadota > Gammaproteobacteria > Burkholderiales > Burkholderiaceae_E > Zeimonas. The sequence continues at coordinate 117 of JAFKGG010000209.1, forward strand.
GGCCCCCTCGATGCCCGGCAGCGGCGGCAGGAAGCCGGCCAGCCGGCGCACGACCACGTTGCGCGTCTGGCCGGGTTCCGGCACTTGCAGCGCGACGCGCTCGCCGTCGGGCAGACGCACCTCCAGCACGGCACGGGCCGGCTCGACGTCATCGGCGGGCGAGGCGAACGCATCGTCAGGCAGCGCCAGCACGTCTTCCAGCCTTGACAGCCGCAGCAGCCGGTTGGCTACCAGGAAGCGCCGCTCGCCGCCCTCCTCGACCACGCGGTCGGCCGGCAGGATCTGCTCGACATCGCGTACCGACAGCGCCAGCGCGTGCGAGGCCGAACGCACGACGATCACCGGCAGCGCCGCCATGCGCACCGGCACGCGGATGCGGAAATGCGTGCCGCGTCCGGCCGCGGTGTCGATGTCGATCGTGCCGCGCTGCTCGCGCACGGCCTGCGCGACCACGTCCAGGCCGATCCCACGGCCCGAGAGCTGGGTGGCGCGCGAGCGCGTCGACAGGCCCGGCAGCAAGGCCAGCCGCGCCAGTGCTTCGTCGCCGCGCTCAGTGCCGGGTTCGATCAAACCCAGCTCGACAGCGCGCGTACGCAGCGCCGGCAGATCCAGCCCCTGGCCGTCATCGCTGCAATCGATGATCAGATCGGGACCTTCGCGGCGAAAGCCGAGCACGATGCGGCCCTGCGCCGGCTTGCCGCGCGCGGCGCGCAGATCAGCCGGCTCGATGCCGTGATCGACGGCATTGCGCAGCAGGTGCGCGATCGGCTCGATCAGCGCCGTCAACAACTGCGCGTCGACCGCGGTGGCTTCGCCTTCGACCTGCAGCGCCACGTCGTGGCCGGCCATGCGCGCCGCCTGGCGCACGGTGCGGCGCAACCTCGGCACGACGGTGTCGACCTGCACCATGCGCGTTTGCAGCGCCGCTTCGCGCAGATCGACCTGGATGCGTTCGAGCTGCGACAAGGAATCGCGCAAGGCCGCCACGTTGCGGCCGAGCTGCTGCTCGATCAAGCGTCCATCGGCACCCGACTCGGCGATACGGCGCGACACGGTGTGCAGATCGTTGTACTCATCGAGTTCGAGCGTATCGAAATCATGTCGCGCGCGCCGGTCGCTCAAAGCCAGTCCGCGGATATCGACCAGCCGTTCGAGTTCGCCGGCCAGATCCTGCAACTGATCGGTACCCGAGTGCAGCGTCGCGCGCACGCGGTCGACTTCGACCGCCTGTTCCTGCGCCTGCGACAGCAGGATCGAGGCTTCGTTGGCGAAAGCCAGCAGCCGCTCGATCAGCGAGGCGGGCACGCGCAGCCATTCCTGGGCGGCGTCGGAGGGCGCCGGCGGAGCCTGCTCGGCGGGGCTGATCGATGAGGCCGCGGGACTGGACGGCGCCGGTTGCTCCGGGACGATCGGCTGTGCCGGTTCGATTGGCTGTGCCAGTTCGATCGGCTGTGCCAGTTCGATTGGCCGTGCCGGTTCGATCGGCTGCGCCGACTCGGCAGCAGATGCCGCCCCCTGCGCAACCTGCGGCAGCTCTCGCGCTGCGGCGTCGCCCTCTTCCACTTGCGCCGCCGCATCAGCCGGGCCGCGCGCGCCGGCGACGACGTCGTGCGATTCGTCCATCAGTGCCGCCACCGCCTCGACGATGCGGTCGTGCAGCGCCAGCGCATGGGTCGGCGCCGGTCCCAGTCCGGCCACCGCCTCGCTCATCTCGGCCAGGCAATCAGCGGCGTCGGCGAGCAGATCGGTCAGCGGATCGGTGAGCGCTTCAGGCTTGCCGTCGAGCAACTGCAACAGGTCTTCGAGCCGGTGTGTCAGCGTCGCGATGCCGCGTACGCCGACCGTGTTGGCCGAGCCCTTCAGCGTATGCGCGATACGCTGCGCGGCCGCCAGATCGGTGATCGACCCGTCGCGCACGCGCTCGATGCAGGCGCCGAACTCGGCGCTGAGCATCGGCAGTTCGCGCAGCAGGTTGTCGACCACGTTGCGGTCGGCGTCTTCGGGGATCGCCAGCGACAGGGCCTGTTCGTCGAGCGCTTCGTCGGGCAGGCTGATGCGGCGCGACGCGACCAGTTCGATGGATCCGAAGGCGCGGCGCGCGGCATCGAGCAGCAGCGTACCGGCCGGCTCGGCCCAGGCGGCGTCGCCGAGCAGGCGCAGCGCTTGCTGCGCCGTCGCCGCGCCGGGTGCGCGAAACAGCTCGGCCCAGGCGCTCGGAAAACGCATCAGCAGCTCACGCTGCCGTTGCCCGAACGCCTGCGGCGCGCGCGTCAGCGCCAGCAGGTTGCCGCTGAGCTGCAGCAAGGCTTCGCTGGCCGGCATCAAGCCGACATAACCGATCGCATTGGCGAAGCGCTCGACCGCATCGGCGTATTGTTCGAGCAGATCGACGCGCATGGCGGCTTGCGCCGGGTCGAGCGGGCCGGCGGCATGGGCCGGCAGCGCTTCGAGCATCGGCACCAATTCTTCGTGCATCTGATCGGCGGCTTCGGCAAGCATGGCCAGTTCGTCGGCGCCGACCGCCATCGGGCCCGACGAATCTTCCGCGCCGGCCGTGACGTCCCCAGCGATGGCTGGGTCGAAGCCTGCGGGTTCATCGCCGCGAGTGCTGGCTGGCGCATCGGACGAGGCATCCGCATCGAACGCAGGGTTCGCCCCGGCCTCGGCACGCCGCAACGGCGCCAGCTCGTGCAGGCGCTGCACGTCCTGGCGCAGCCGTTCAGTGATCGGCTCGACCAGCGCCGGCGCGATGCGCTCGTCAGCGCCCGGCCACTGGCGCAGACGCTCGACCAGCGAACGCAACTCGGCGACGGCCAACTGGCCACCGCAAAACGCAATGACGTCGGCGGACCACTCCTCGGCCATCTCGACATACACCGCGTCGTCGCCGTCAGGCAGCTCAACCAGGCTGGGCCGCAGCAAGGCCGCGACGTGGCCCAGGCCGATCAGCTTCAAGGCCGCTGCCGCCTGCGCCAGCCGCTCCAGCGCACCCGCCCAGTCGGCACGCCAGCGCGCGGGGTCGCCGGCGATCAGCGGTTCGAGCAGGCCCACTGCCGCTGCGTCGAGCGCATCGAGCCGCGCCTGCAAAGCCGGCGCGCCGGGCGCGTCGTGCTGCATGTCGGTGTCGGGCGTCGCGTTCATGGTCACGGCCGCTGCTGCGTCTTGAACACGCTGACCTCATCGACCAGCGAACGCGCATACTCGACCAGCCGGCGCGTCTCGATCGATTGCGCGCGCAACTGCCGCGCCGTTTCGGCCGAGGCTTCGCGGATCACGTCGGCGCGTTCCTTCAGCGCCGAGCTGACCTTGGCCTGGTCTTCGGAAGTGGCTGCGATCTCGCGTACGTCGGCGGCCAGCGATTCGGTTTCCTGCTGCGTGCGGCGCATCGCCTGCCCGGCGTCGTCGGCCATGCGGCTGATCTCGACCACCTGCGTGATCGCCTGGTTCATCGCGCGCACCGTGTCGTTGGCCTCGGTCTGGATCGCATTGACCAGCCGCGCGATGCGCGTGGTCGATTCGCGTGCCGATTCCGACAGCCGCTTGACCTCGTCGGCCACCACGGCAAAGCTGCGCCCTGCTTCGCCGGCCGCGGCAGCCTGCATCGAGGCATTCAGCGCCAAAATACCGGTGCGTTCGGCAACCCCCTGGATGATGCCGACCACCTGGCCGATTTCCTGCGAACGCTCGCCGAGCCGCTTGATGCGCTTTTCGGTTTCGCGAATCAGTTCGCGCGACTGGACGATGCCCTGCACCGTGCCGCCGACCACGCGCACTGCTTCGCCGGTTTCGGCCACGGCGCGCGCCGCGGTGTCGTTGACCTGCCGTGCGCGCTCGGCCACCGCCACCAGTGCCTGCGCGGCATTGGCCAGCTCGGTGGCGGCCAGCACCACTTCGCGCTGCTCGCGAACCGCCGCCTGGATCGCCTGGTCGGATTGGCCACGCACCGCCAGCGTCGCCTGCGCCACGTCGTTCGACAGCGCGCTGACGTTGCGCAGCACGCGACCGGTTTCCTCGGTGAGCAGGTTCAGCGCGTCGGCGATGGCGCCGGTCACGTTTTCGGTGACCGGCACACGCATGCCCAGATCCTTGGTGCTGGCGATGGTGCCAACCGCCTTCATGATCTCGATCACCGAGTTGTTCAGCTCTTCGCTGTCGCGGATGGTGCGGTTCAGGCTGGCCACGCGATCGTCGAGCAGGCGGTCCAGCGCATCGGCCAGGCCGGCGAATTCGTCACGGCCGTGCCAGCGCACGCGCGCGTCGAGATCGCCGTCCGACAAGGCCTCCAGCGTGGTCTGGATACGATCGATCGGCTCGCTCACCGAGCGCGCCAGCCGCCGCCCATAGAAGAAACCGGCCAGCGCCAGCGCCGCGGCCAGCAGCAGTGAAACAACGACGATGCGCTCGGCCTGCGCCGCACCGAGGCCGCCGCTGCCGACCAGCCAGGCCATCAGCGCGGCCACGATCGCAACGACCAGCGGCACCGCCGCCAGCGCCGTGATGCCGAGCCGCAGTTTGCGGGCGAAGGTTGCGGCCATCTTCGGGATTCTTTCTCTCTAACTTGGTTCTGGTGATTGCCTGCCAGGCGCCCGGCAGCCGCCGCGATCGCCGGAAACCGTCAGCGGCCGTCGCCGCAAAGCGCCGATGTGAGCATGCCAGGAATTCGCGCGTCGCCGTAGCGCATCGGTAGGCCTGGCGCTCGCACCCGGCTCAATCCTGCATCAACTCGGCGAACAGCCGGGCCGGATCGACTTCGAACCAAACGCCGCCGCTGCGCGACGCATCGCTGAGCGCCGCGCCCAGCGCCGGCGCGAACCGGCAATCGGGCAGCGCTGCCGATGGCTGCGCTGCGCCGAGCTTCAGCGCACGCGGCGCGGTGGCCACCCGCAGCGCGGCCGCTTCGGGCGGCGTGCCCACGACCAGCACCGGCAGGCTTTGCGCCGCGCTCGCCGGCACCGGCTCGCGCGCCGGGTCGACCACCACCAGCGGCTGGCCGCGAAGCTGCATCAAACCGAGCACGCGGCGCGGCGCCAGCGGCAACGGATGCACGGCCGCGCTCGGCACGAACTCGAGCGCGGCGCCCGCCGGCAACAGCACCGGCACGCCGGCCAGTTCGGTACCGAAGCGCGGCACATCGGCGGCAGGTCCGGTGCCGTTCATTGCGCAGCGAACCTGAGCGCGTCCAGCACCTGGGACTCGCTGTAGGGCTTGCCGATCAGCGCCTTGCCCCCCTGCATCAGCGCCCAGACCTGATCGGCGCGCTGGCATTTGGTGGAAACGAATACCACCGGAATCGCGCGCGTGGCCGGGTCGCCGGCCAGCCGGCGGCAGGCCTGATAGCCATCCATGTCGGGCATCACGATGTCCATGAAGATGATGTCGGGCTGCTCGGCACGTGCCTTGGTCAGCGCCTCGGCACCGCTGCCGGCGGTACTGACGCGCCAGCCGGCGTCCAGGAGGATGGCCGCCATTCGCTCGCGTTCGGTGGCCAGGTCATCGACGACCAATGCCGTGTTCATCCCCAATCTCCATCATCGAAGCCTGCGGCAGGCCGGCTCGCCCCGCGCGAGTCTGGCCGTCTGGCCGCGCACTTTATGCTATTGCCCGGCCGAGCGGGGTGAACGGGGATTCGGCGCACCGGAAGCGTCGGGCGCGCGCGACGCTTCGGGCGCTTTGGCGGGGGCGTCGCTGCTGAGCCGGATCATGCCGGTCAGGTCGTCGATCGCCAGCGACTTGCGCAGCAGCTTCGCCACCGCCGATTCGAGCTGCTTGAGCGGCACCGGCTTGACCAGATAAGTATGACAACCGGCCAGCGCGCCGCGCGCCAGATCGAACGGCGACGAGCGGCTGGTCAGGATGATGACCGGCGTGCCGCGGTGCTTGCGCCGGATCTGCCGGGTCAGCTTGTAGCCGTCGACGTCAGGCATCACGACGTCGACCAGCACCAGATCGAAATGACGCTCGGCCAGCCGCTGCAAGGCTTCGGCGGCACTGGCGGCAGCATCGCAGATGATCGCCATGCGCGCGAAGGCGCGCGCGAGCTGCTGGCGCACGGTGGGGCTGTCGTCGACCACCAGTACGCGGATGCGCGCCGGGGGTACTTCGGTGTTCAGCGGCAGGGCGACCAGGTTCGACGGCGCCGCTGCCCCGGCCCCGGCCCCGGCCCCGGCCCCGGTAGCGGTAGCGGTCGGCGCGGCAGCGGCCGGCGCGTTCGAAGCTTCCGGCGCTTGTGGCACGCTCTGCACGCGGTCCGGCGTAGCCGGCATGCCTTGCCCGCTGGCCGCGCTTTGCACGGCTGCGCCGCCTGGAGCGCCCGGCTGACCCACCGCGCCAGGTGGCATCGGCGCACGTTCAGGCAATCGCAGATCGGGCAGGTTCAAGTCCGGCAGCTGCAGGTCGGCCAGTCCAACAGGCAGCGACGAGCGCGATTCAGGCACTTGCCGAGCTTGCGGCGCTCCGGCCTGCGATACATCGAGCGGCGGCACCGGCGGCAGACCGGTATCGGGCTTGCGCAGCATCCATTGCAGCCCCGGCGGGCCGGCATCGGCCAATTGCCCGACCTCGGGCTGCCAGCGATTGCGCGACGCCTGCTCGCGCAGTTGGTCGCCTTCACGTGACTTGTCGGCAGCGCGACGCAGGAAGTCGCGCGTCGGCAGATCCAAGTGCAGCGGATTGGCAGGCGTGCCCGGCGCTTGAACCTGGGTCGAGACCGCCGGCGCGGCCGGCAGTTGCAGCGACGAGGACGGCGCCAAAGAAGGCGAAAAGGACGTCGCCGTCTCTGTCGCTGCGGGCGACTGCGCAAAGTTCGCGTCCGCCGGCGAGGACGGCGGCATCGCACCGGTTGCCTGCGGCGTCGCAGCCGTCGCTGACGCAGCGGCGGCCGGCTGGGGCTGCGGCGGTGAGCGTTGCGGCAAGGGCTGGAGCTGAGCGGCCGGGGCGTGCGGCACCGATGAACGGGGCTGCGCCGTGTCCGGCTCGACGCTGGGCATACCGGCCCCGGCCCGAGGCATACTCGCCTCGACCCGCGGGATACCTGCCTCGGCTCGCGGTACGGCCGGTTCGACTCGCGGCATAGCCGGTTCAATTCGAGGCATAGCCGACTCGGCTCGCGGGATGACCGGCTCGGCTTGCGGCCTGGCCGGTTCCGCCTGCGGAAGCACCGCTTGCGACCGCGGCACGCCCGATTGAACCGGCGGCTGCGCGGGTTGGGACGCCGGCACAGCCGCGGCGCGACCGCCGTCCAACTCCAATTCGACCACGCGATTCAGAATCGGCAGCAGTTGCAAGGTCAACCGGTCGATCGAGATCGCATGGCGACCGGTGCTGGGCGCACCGCGCGGCACCGCCGAGATCACCGGCACCTGGCGGCCGACCGTGCGCACGCGCGCCACGGCGCGCAGCCCTTCGGACTCGGCCGGATTGACAATGAGGATGTCGACCGCCTCGGGGTCGAGCTTGGCATCGAGCACAAAGCCGAACGGGTTGTACTGGCTGTGCTTGAAAACGATCTCGATCAAGCGCACATCGCGCGGATCGAGGCCAGCCGCCGACACCCGGTAGACCGGCTTGCTTTCCGCGGCATTGACCTGCAGCTCATCCATGGGCGTTCGCCATTGCGTGATCCTGCGAATCTATCAGCATGCTAGGATTGATTTCATGAGTCAACGCGACTATCACGGCTTCGACACGTTGTCTCTGCATGCGGGCGCCTCGCCCGAGCGCGACAGCGGCGCCCGCGCCACACCGATCTACCTGTCGACGGCCTTCGTCTTCCGCGATTCCGACCATGCTGCCGCACTGTTCAACATGGAACAGTCCGGCCACGTCTATTCGCGCATCAGCAATCCCACCGTCGCAGTGCTGGAAGAGCGCATCGCCGCGCTGGAAGCCGGCGTGGGCGCCGTCGCCACGGCCAGCGGCCAGGCCGCGCTGCACCTGGCCGTGGCCACGCTGGCCGGCGCCGGCTCGCACGTGGTGGCCTCGCGCGCGCTGTACGGCGGC
>JAFKGG010000210.1 GCA_017307915.1 Burkholderiales bacterium
AGATCATAGCCGGTGGAGAAGCAGCTACCGGCACCGCGAAGCACGATCACCCGCACTTCCGGGTCCGTCTCTGCCTGCTTCAGCAGCTTTTCCATGCGTTCCATCAAGGGCCAGCACAGCGCATTGCGCACCTCCGGCCGATTGAAGGTCAGATAAGCGATTCGGCCTTCGCGCTCATACAGAACGAAGTCGTCGGCATTGGTCGTTGCTGCCATGTTCGTCACTCTCGCCTTGGTTGGGTGTGGAAATGAAATCGGGTTGGGAATCTATGAAAACTTCTCGACGAGGCGAAACTTCTGAACCTTGCCCGCGGGGGTCAAAGGAAGATCCTCGACGAAGAAGAATCGTTTGGGCCTCTTGTAGGAGGCCAGCTTCTCGCGGCACGACTGCTCGAGCGCGGCTGCGGTGGCCGGCGCGTCCGGTGCCGCTTGAATCGCTGCAACGACCAATTCCCCCCATTCGGGATCGGGCAAGGCAAACACCGCAGCATGTCGAACGCCGGCGCAGGCATGAAGCACGTCTTCGACTTCGCGCGCATAGACGTTCAGGCCGCCGGTGATGATCAGGTCGGACGAACGCCCCATGATCGTGATGACGCCCGTGTCATCCACCGTGGCCTGGTCGCCCGTCCAGAAGCGGCCCAGCCGCAAGCGCTCGCGCGTCGCCTCGGGTTGATTCAGGTAGGCGTCGAGCACGTGCGGCCCCGAGGTCGTGATTTCACCCAACTCGCCCGGCGCGACCAGGCTGGCATCGGGCCGCCGCACGCTCACCTCCATGCCGGGCAAGGCACGGCCGAGCGCACCGGGATAGTCGAAGTAGTCTTCCGGCGGCAGCACGGTGAGCTGGGGCGCCTCGGTCGCGCCATAGGCATGGAACGGCAAGCACTGCGGCCAGCTCTGCCGCATCTGCTCCATGAGGGAGGGCGGCATGGCCGCTCCGCCGTGCAGGATGGAAAACGTGCGGCCGCGCGCCGCGGCAGAGAACGGCGCATCATCGACGAGCCGGCGAATGATGGTCGGCACGGTGAGGAGGTAATTGGCCCCCAGGTTCTCGAGCGCGTGGCGCGTGCTGTCGGGGCCGGCGTCGGCCGGCAGCAGCAAGGTGCCCCCTGCGCCGACGACGTTGAGCAGCGCCAGCATCATGCCTCCGCTGTGAAACATCGGAGGCGCGCAGTTCATCCGGGTTTCGGCGTGAACGCGATAGCCGAGCTGGCAAGTCAGCGAATTGTAGATGCGGCCAAAATGGGAAAACACCGCGCCTTTGGGTTTCCCGGTGGTGCCGCTGGTGTACAGAATGCTGTGCGTGATGGCATCGTCGGGCGGCACCAGCGGAACGGCGCCGTGCGCCGCGCACAGTTCCTGAAGCTGTGCCGCGTCGGCGATCGGCAGCACCTGGGTGACGCCGGTCTGAGCCTTCAGCGCTTCCAGCCGGTCTCGATGGCTGGGCCGGCAGATCGCCAGCTTCACTTCCGAATCCGACAGAATGTGCTGCAACTCCCGATCCGTGAATGCAGGGTTCATCGGAACGAACACCGCGCCGGCGCGCGAGGCGGCATAGAACGCGACCACCATTTCCAGGCTGTTCGGCAGCACCACGCCGATGCGCTCGCCGGTGCTGATGCCCATCGCAAGCAGAACGCGGGCGAACCGCGACACCATGGCATCCAGCTCACCATAGCTCAGGCTGATGCCGCCGGCGATCAGCGCCTGCTGAGCGGGCCTTCTTCGCGCCGACGAAGAAAGCAGGCCATCCACCGTCATTGCCATGGCGATCAGCGCTTCGCTTTGGGCACGATCGGCTGACCCAGCAGCACCCACTTGTCGCCTTCGAATCGCGTCATGTACAGCGACTTGATGGGCATTGCATCGGCCGGCGACGTCTGCACGCGCACTCCGGGCAGCAGCATCGGAATATCAGCGTCCATGTTCATCGCCGCTTGCATCAGCATTTCGCGCGTCGGGCTCTTCATGTCCTGCAGCGCCTTCACCACCATCTGCGCATTGGCATAACCCCGCACCCGCAGCGGATCGGCCGGATTCGCGTTGGGGAACGAGCGCTTCAGCGCCGCGACGTACTCCTTGCCCGCCGGATCGTTCGCCATGGAAGGATCGGCCGGGTCGCGCAGAAAAGCGGTGGAGATGATTCCCTGCGAAGCGGCGAACCCGGCCGGCTTCAACACGAACTCGGTCGATGCGCTCACGTTGGTCAACAGATGCATCGGCTTCCACGCAAGCTCTGCCGATTTCTGGATTGCCTGCGCTGCGAACTTCGGCAAGGTGAAGCTCACCAGCACGTCGGCCCCGCTGCGCGCCAACTTGCTGACCTGTGCATCGACACTGGGCTCGGATGCGTTATAAGCTTCCTTGGCCACTATTTTCAGGTTCTCGTTCTTCGCCGAGAGTTCGAACGGCTGCAGCAGGTCTTGCCCGAACGGATCGTTCTGGTACAAGACCGCGATCTTCGCGTCGGGCTTTTTCTGCTTGATGTACGCAGCAAATGCCGCGGCCTCGGTCTCGTAGGCGGGCAAGCCGACCAGCGTCATCGGGTAGCGCGGTCGATCATGGATGAACGACGAGGCACCGGTATTGATGTACAGGTGCGGAATCTTCTGCGCGGCCGCGTAATTGCCGATCGCCTGATTGTGGGCGGTGCCCCCCATGTTGAACAAGGCAAACACCTTTTCCTGTTCCACCAGTTGCCGGGCATTGCTCAGGCTGCGGCTCGGCTGATAGGCATCGTCGAGCACGACGAACTCGATCTTGCGGCCGCCCACTCCGCCGCGGGAATTCACCAGGTCGAAGTAAGCTTTTGCTCCCTCATTGATGACCCCGTATGCGGAACCCGGCCCACTGAAGGGATAGCTGCCGCCGATCTTCACCACCGAATCGCTGATGCCGGGATCCTTGTACGCGGGCTGCGCCAGCACGGGACCCGAAAATGCGAACTGCCCGATGGCGAGAGCCATCATGCCAAGAGCATGTCTGCGTAAAGTCATGGTGTTTTCCTTGCGTCAGAATTTGCGACGCGCCGGAGCGCGAAGTTGGCCAGCCCTTCGATCGGGCCATCCGGAAAGAAGCGGATCAGCAATACGATCGCGAGCCCGAACAGGACCCCGGCCAGATGCTTGTCCACGGCCGCTGTGAACTGCGGCACGAACTGGATGAATAGGGCGCCGACGATCGCCGAGGGAATGCTCCGGATACCGCCGATGACGGCCCCCACCAGCAGCATCAGCGACAAGGTCGGCGTGAAATTCTCCGGCGCGACGAAGCCGGTCGACAGCGCATAGATGCCGCCGCCAAGACCGCCGAGAAAAGCGCTGGCGCCGAATGCACCGATCTTCACCGTGCGCATGTCCACCCCCATCGCGGCCGCCGCGACCTGGTTTTCGCGGGTGGCCGCCATCGCTATGCCAAGCGGCGTCGCGGCCATGCGCGAAGCGGCGAAGATGACGATCGCGATGATCCCGCTTGCCCAGACGAACAGGTACTGGTCCGCACCGGCCGCGATGAAGGATGGGATCGGCACGCTGCCGATGTTCAAGCCGGCCCCGCCGCCCGTCAGCGATGACCACCGGTTCGCGATCGGCACGATCGCCACCGACAAACCCAGCGTGACCACCGCCAGGTAGTGCCCGCGAAGACGAATCGCAGGCAGCCCGGTCAATAGACCCAATACGCTTGCAAACAATGCACCCGCGATCGGCGCGATGGGAACCGGTGCGGCCCAGGCCATCTGCACCAGGCCGGCCGCGTAGGCGCCGACGGCGAAGAATGCACCCTGGGCAAGGCTCGCTTGCCCGGCCAAACCGGTGACGACGTTCAAACCCACGATCGCGATGCCCAGCGACGCGGCGATCGTCAGTTGATTGAGGGTGAACGCCGGCACGAACATCGCCAGCGGCAGGGCGATCAACGCCAGCAGCAGCGCCACTGCGGAACCCATCGGGATGCGGGCGGATGGCACGTTCAAACGCTCCGTCCCGCGGCCTGCCCGAACAGGCCATTGGGTTTGATCAGCAGCACCAGCAACAGCACGACCAGCGGCACCAGCATCTTCAGGTCGGAACCGATGAAGGGCAGATAGTTGCTTGCCAGCGTTTCGGACAGACCGATCAGCAAGCCGCCGAGAACCGCGCCGCCCAGGCTGGTGAATCCCCCGAGCGCCGCTGCCGCGAACGCATAGATGATCACGCCCACCATCAGGCTCGAATCGAGGAAAAGCCGCGGCGCGCTGAGCACCCCTGCAAGCGTGGACATCATTGCCGACAAACCCCAGCCCAGCATGAAGACGCGCTGCGTCGGTATGCCGCACAAGCCGCTCGACTCCGGATTGGCGGCGGCCGCACGCATGCTCAGGCCCAGCTTGGTGGCATGCAGCAGCGCGAAGAAGGCAGCCACTACCGCCAGCATGAGCACCAAGGTCCCCAGCGACGAGGCGCTGATGCGCACGCTGCCGAGATCGACCACGCCGGCACCGAACAGACTGGGAAAGGCGCGGTTTTCCGGGCCCCAGATCCAGGGCGCGATTTCATTGAGCATCAGAAACATGCCCAAGGTAGTCAGCAGCGCCGACAGTTCGCCGAAGCGCTGGATCGGACGAATGACGAAGCGCTCCATGGCCGCGCCCAACAGAAAGGCCAGCGCCAGTGCGAGGGCGACCGAAGCGATCAGCGGAATCCCTCGTTGCAGCAGCGCCCAGGCGATGAACGTGCCGATCATGCCGATTTCGCCCTGAGCGAAATTGACGACACCGGTGGTGCGGTAGATCAGCGCCAGCGACAGCGCTACGGCCGCATAGATGGTGCCGCTGGCCAGGCCATCGGCCACGACTTGGAACAGCCCCTCAAGCACGTTCGGCATCCCTTCCGAGGTACATCTGCCGCAGCTCGTCGGAATGCAGCATCTCGGCGGCATTGCCGGTGCCTGCCACCTTGCCGTGCTTGAGCACGTAGGCTCTTCGCGCCGCGCGCATCGCCAGCTCGGCCGATTGCTCGACCAGCACGACCGCAATGCGGCGCTCCTGCAGAACGCCTTGCAGCGCGCCGTACACGGCGGATACGATCTTCGGAGCGAGACCGAATGAGGGCTCGTCGAGCAGCAGCAATCTGGGATGGGACATCAGCGCGCGCGAGATCGCGAGCATCTGTTGTTCGCCGCCGCTCAACTGCACGGCTTGGCGACGCCGATAGCGCTGAAGCACAGGGAAGCGCGCAAACGCCTCGTCGACGTCCCTGCGGATCTGCTTCTTGTCCTTCTGCAGGTAGGCGCCGACCAGCAGATTTTCTTCAACGCTCAATCCGGGAATGGTTCCGCGCCCTTCGGGCACGTGTGCAATGCCCCGGGCGGCGACCCGGCATGGCTCGGCGGGAAGCGCCTGCCCGCCGAACGCAAGGGCGCCGGCGCTTCTTGCCATCAATCCGCTGATGGCGCGCAACAGACTGGTCTTGCCGGCCCCATTGGCGCCCAGCACGGCGATGCATTCCCCCTCATCGACGTGCAGACTCACGTCTTTGAGCACGTCACCGGCGCCATAGCCGGCTCGCAGCCCATCGATCGTCAACAGGCTCATGCGCCGGCACCCAGATAGGCTTCGACGACATGCGGGTCGCGAGACACTTCGTCCGGCGGGCCCTGGGCAATCACCTTGCCGCCATCCAGCACCACGACGCGATCGGACAAGGCCATGACCACGTCGAGATGATGTTCGATGACGATCAGCGACAGACCATGGGAATTGCGTAAACCCTTCAGCAGTTCGACGAGGTCTGAGGCTTCATCGTCGGTGAGCCCGCTGGCCGGTTCGTCGAGCAGCATCAGCCGCGGCTGCGCGCACAGGCAGCGTGCGAGTTCGACGCGCCGCCGCGCGCCGTAGGACAACGACGCCACCGGGCTATGCGCCAGATGGCCGATGCCGATCGCCGCCATGGCGTCGCGCGCAATGGCTCGAAACTGGCGTGCGGCAGCGCGCGAGCGCGGCGTGCCGAACCAATACGACAGAGCGCCGCAGTCGCTGCGCCACAGGCCGCCGAGCATGACGTTGTCCTCGACGCTCAGCCTTGGGCACAGGGCCAGGTTCTGGAAGGTTCGGACGATCCCGGCCCGGATGACTTCGTGCGGAGCACGGTGCAAGAGGCTTTCACCGCCCAATCGGATGTCGCCCGATGCCGGTTCGTACAAGCGGCTGATGGCGTTGAGCGTCGTGGTCTTGCCGGCTCCATTGGGGCCGATCAGCCCCAGAAATTCCCCTTCGCCAAGGCTGAACGACACCTCGCTCAATGCGGTCACACCATCGAAGCGCGCGGTGATCTCAATTAACTCGAGCATGCCGCGAGAATAACAGAGCGATCGCTCCGAATCTTTGGTGCACGGGAAAACCCTAGCCACCTACGAAGGTGCAGACTGCCGGCCGCGCGGCGGCGGCAAGCGGTATGACTGGCTAGACGTGCGTCGTAGCCCAATGGGCTCAGCCGTCAGATCCATAGCGGGCATCCCTCGACTGCATATACGGTGCAATGCGAGTGAAGCTCCCGACACACGCCAAGATGAACCATCCCGGAACTGGTATATTCAATATCGGCGATGCTGGTGAACGGCCGCTCCTCTGGATCGGCAGCAGCAAGAAGGATTTGATTGCGCTGCCCGTCCCCGTGCGCCGATTCTTCGGACACGCCCTGAACTTTGCCCAGCGAGGCGAACGGCACGACGCCGCCAAGATACTCAAGGGCTTCGGTGGCGCAGGCATGCTGGAAATCATCGAAGACGATGCTGGCAGTACCTATCGCGCCGTCTATACCGTGCGTTTTCAGGAAGCAGTATTCGTACTCCACGTCTTCCAGAAAAAGAGCAAGCGCGGCATCGAAACGCCACAAACGGACATGACGATCATCCGCCGGCGGTTGAAAGTCGCGGCAATCGTGGCGCAGGAGTTGAAAGATGAAAAAGCGAATCGTTGAAGGAATCGAGATCGAGGCCAGCACGGGCAACGTGTTCGCCGATCTGAAGTTAGCCGACGCCGACAAGCTCAAGATCAAGTCCGGCCTGACCATCGAGATCGCCAAGGCCATCCGCGAACGCGGGCTGACTCAAGAGGAAGCGGCACGGCGCATGGGCTTGACCCAGCCGAAGGTCTCCGCGCTACTTCGTGGCGAGTTCTCCAACTTCTCCGAGCGCAAGCTGATGGACTGCCTGAACCGGCTGGGCTACGACATTGAAATCCGCGTTCACGCCACGCAGGCCCCCGTCGGACACCTGACGCTCACCCACGCTTGAGCATCGAGGGCGCCGGCGCAGCCGCCACGCATCGCACTCAGCCGCGCACGAGCCGCTCGATTGCCCAAGCCGCCGCGGCGAAACCCATCGAACCGGTGACGGTGACCATCGAGCCGTATCCGGCGCAACCCAGCGGTGCGCCGCCCCCTGCAAACACAAGAGCATCGCTGGTTTCAGCGCGCATCGCAGCACCCGCCTCATCAGGCGCCGCTGCACCCGCCGGCACCTCTCGCCGCAACGGCTCCTCCGACCAGATCGCCTCGACCCGGAACCGCTTGCCCGGCTCGCGCGCAAAGCCATGCTCACGGCGCAGCCGTGCCCGCACGTTCGCCAGCAAGGCATCGCCGCGCGTCACCGCCAGATCACCGCGTTGCAGGCGCAGCGGATCGATGCGCCCGCCGGCGCCGCCGCAGACGATGATCGGCTGCTTGCGCCGCTGCGCCAACGCGATCAGCGCCGCCTTGGCGCGCGGCTGGTCGATCGCATCGATGACCAGCGTATCGGCGGGCAACAGCGCCGCCACGTTCTCGGGAGTGATGAAATCGTCGATCGTCATCACCGCGCAATCGGGCGCGATGTCGGCGATGCGCTGGCGCATCACGTCGACCTTGGCCGCGCCCAGCGTCGACGACAAGGCATGCACCTGCCTGTTGACGTTCGACTCGGCCACATGATCCAGATCGATCAGCGTCAGCCGCCCGACGCCGGCGCGCGCCAGCGCCTCGGCCGCCCACGAACCGACACCGCCGACGCCGATCACGCCCCCTCGCCGGCCGCGCCC
>JAFKGG010000211.1 GCA_017307915.1 Burkholderiales bacterium
ATCCATTCCCACGCGCCGATCCGCCCACCGGCTGGCGCGGCATAGTTCACGGCCTGGTGCCGCACCAGGTCGGCGGGTGACTGCGGTACGCCATGCCGGGCCAGATAGGCCGGGCTGGCACAGTTGACGAGCCGTAGCTGCCCGATCGGGCGCGCCACCAGGCTGCTGGGCGGCGCTGCGCCGACCCGTAGCGCCAGATCGATGCCTTCGTGGATCAGGTCGACGGCGCGGTCGCTGGAACCCAGTTCGATCTCGATCCCGGGGTGATCCGCAAAGAACCCGGGCAGCGCCGGGGCCACCAGCCGGCGGGCGATACGGCTTGGCACGTCGACGCGCAGCCGGCCGCTCAATGCGCCGGTGCCGGGCCGGAACTGCTGCTCCAGCTCCTCGGCATCGGCAACCAGCGCCAGCGCGCGTTCGAGCAAGGATTCGCCGTCCTGCGTCAGGCTGACGCGGCGCGTGGTCCGGTTCAACAGACGGGCGCCCAGGCGGGTTTCCAACTGGTGAATGGCCAGCGAGACGGTCGGGCGCGGCAGCCCGAGCTGGTTCGAAGCCAGCGTGAAACTGCCGCTCTGGGCAACCCGGATGAAAATGCGGAGTTGGTCGATCCGGTCCACGTCGATCGATTGGTAGTGATTTGTGTACAGTTTATGAAGAAAATACCTGTTTATTGCAAATAGAAACATCAATAAAGTCGGAAACCATCCCATTCATCCGTGAGGAACACAGATGCACATGCTGCTGGTCATCGTCGGCGGCCTGGTGCTGCTCGGCGTTTTCGTGCTGTTCGGCTGGCTGTGGGGCGCCAGTACCGCCGGCATGGCCGTGGCGGCCAAGGCATTCGTGCCGGCGTGGCTGCTGGTCGCCGTGGCCAACATGTGGGTCGGCGTGAGCCACGCCGGCTACAGCGTGCGCGAAGAACTGCCGATCCTGCTGATCGTCTTCGTCGCGCCGGCGCTGGTGGCGGGCCTGGCAGTCTGGCTGCTGTCGCGCGGCTGAGGGGTTGCCATGGCCGTGCTTCGCCACACGAATCGTCGCGTGGCGCTGCGCCATCGCGACGGCCACCACGCTCGCGTGACCTTCGAGGAACTGTTCTTCGACCTGGTCTACGTATTCGCCGTCACCCAGATCAGCCATACGCTACTGCACCATCTGACGCTGCATGGCCTGGTCGAGACGCTGGTGCTGTGGTTTTCGGTCTGGCTCGGTTGGCAGTACACCTGCTGGGCCACCAACTGGTTCGACCCCGAAACGCCGCGCATCCGCGGGATGCTGTTCTGCACGATGCTGCTGGCCTTGGTCATGGCTTGCAGCATTCCCAATGCCTTCGGCGAGCACGGGCTGGTATTTGCAGGCTGCTATGCCGCGATGCAGGTGGGGCGCAGCGCATTCAGCCTGTGGGAACTGGGGGCAGACCATCCGTTGGCTGCCAACTACCGGCGAATACTCGGCTGGATGTGCATCTCAGCCGTGTTCTGGATCGCCGGCGGCGTGGCCGAACACGAATGGCGTCTGGCGCTATGGATCATCGCGGCCGCCTGCGAATACGTCTCGCCGATGTTCGGCTTCGCGCTGCCGTGGCTGGGCCGCTCAGTGACGAGCGATTGGACGATCGAAGGTGGCCACCTGGCGGAGCGATGCCAATTATTCGTCATCGTCGCGCTGGGTGAGACCTTGCTGGCCAGTGGCGCCGTGATGGCCGAAGCGCCAGACTGGAACGTGGAGATCCTGCTTGCGCTCGGCGCCACCTTCGTCGGTACCCTGGCGATGTGGTGGCTGTACTTCGGCACCTCCAGCAAGGACGCCACGGCCGTGATCACTTCATCCGATGATCCGGGGCGCATCGGGGCCAACTTCCACTATGCGCATGCCATCCTGTTGGCCGGCGTCATCGGCGGGGCGGTGGGCAATGATCTGGTGCTGGCCCATCCGCATGCCGGCGTGGAAACCGCGCAGCTACTGGCCCTGCTCGGCGGGCCTGCTGTCTACCTGCTGGGTAGCGCCCTCTACAAATACGCGGTCTATGGCTGCGTGCCGGCTTCGCACGTGGCCGGCGCGCTGGCTTTGCTGGCCCTGATGCCGGTCGGGCAGGCCACCAGCATGCTGGCGATGGGATGGCTGACCACCTTGGTGCTGCTGATCGTCGGCATCTGGGAAGCAAGGGTTCGGCGCCAGCCGCTAGGCGCTCTGAAGCACGGCTGAGTGGCTCGCCTTCGAAAGTAAAGGGTCAACCGGGGCGGTGCCGCAAGTCTGAAAACGTGCTGCCCTCATTCTGGACAGATCATCGGCCCGCGCCGTCGGTCGAGCGGTGTGCCCCGTTCGCCAGCATCGCATCGACCCGCGCCAGCTCGGTCTCATTGAGCTGGCCCGCCAGCGCACTCAGCCGCAGTCGATGCAGCAGCAGCTCCACGCGCGCCTGCGTCAGCGCCAGCTTGGCAGCCGCGGCGTCGTTTTCCGCGTTCAGCAGATCGAGCGTATTGCGATCGCCCACGTCCACGCCCAGGCGTGTGGCGTCGAGCCGCGCCTGGCTGGCCTGCGCGGCGGCTTCGAGCGCGCGCGCCTGTTCGTGGCCGACCGATAGCGCCAGCCAGGCCGCGCGTGCGTGCCGCGCGACCTGTAGACGAGCATGATCCAGCTCGGCGCGTGCCTGCGCCAGCCGGGCCTGCGTCTCGCGCTGGCGGGCTTCCCGGGCACCACCGGTATGCAGCGGCATCGTCAATTGCACGCCGATCAGTGCTTGGCGGCCGTATTGCCCAGTCGCGCCGGTATCGGATTGTCCCGATAGCCGTTCGTGCCCGAGCCGTGCGACCAGGTCGACGGTCGGCGAGAACGCAGTGTCGCTCTTGCGCGTTTCCTGCACGGCGGTTTCGACGCGCGCCTGCGCCAGCAGCACGGCGGGATTGTGTTGGCGGGCCAGGTCGAGCCATCGCGACAGTTCACCGACGCCCTCGGTGGATGCCGCATCACCCGGCAGAGCCAGCGTTCCTGCCGACGGCAGCACACCGCCGGTCAAGTCCGACAGTGCCGTGCGGCTCAATTCCAATTCGGTGCTTGCCGCCAGATGCTGCGCACGCAGGCTTGCCGCGCGCGCGCTGGCTTCGTAGGTGTCGGTGATCGGTAGGTTGCCGAGCTGGAAGCGGTCTTGCACCTCGGTGGCCGCGCGCTCGACGGCGGATTTCTGCCGTTGCAGCAGGGCCAGCCGTTCAGCGGCCAATGCCGCATCGAAGTAGCGCTCGGCGCTGCGCAGCATCAGCTTTTGCTGCGCATCGATCCAGGCCAGGCCGGAAGCATCGGCCATCGTCTGCAACACCTGTTGCTGGGCCGAGCGCTCGCGATCGTACAAGGGCCGGCGCAGCGATACGGCGTACATCGCGCGCGTGCCTTCGTCCACGGTGGTGGCAAAACGCGCGCCGCTTATGGTGCCAAGGCCGGGTGCTTCGAAGCGTGCCCCGCGCATCGAGCTGCCGACCGAGGCGAGCGCCGCGCCCGCTTCCAGTGCAACCTGCGGCTGCCATAGCGCAGCGGCCTGCGCTTCGTGGGCATGGCCGGCATCGCGCGCTGCCTGCGCGGCGGCGAATTCAGGATCATGCTGAGCGGCGGCGCGCCACACGTCGGTCAGGGTCTGGCCGTGGACGGCAGCCGGGCCAAGCGCGGCCAGCACGGCAAACGCCAGCGGCAGCGACAGCCGCAACGGCAGCGTGCCGATCGAACACGTCAGGCACCGGTCGTGCGCTCGCTGCCTAGGCAGTGCATGCGGTTTGCGCGCTCGTGACCAAGGCACCAGCGCGCGGCCGCCAGCGGAGAAGACCCCTTGCATGATGACGACCTCGTCTCAGTTGCCCGCTTTCACGCCCAGCTTGCGCAGAATGATTTCCAGCGGGCACCAGCAGGTGAACGAGCTTTGCAGCAGATTGGCGCCGACGAAGGCGGTGAAGGCCAGCCACCACGAGCTGTGATAGATCGGGCTGCCGGGGATGCCCAGCGCCAGCGAGATCAGGATGAACAGGCCGGCGAACATGCGAACGAGTTGCCAAGAGGTCATGACGAAGCTCCTTGAGCGGTTGAAGGGGAGGGGGCAGGGGCTGCCTTGCGGCGATAAGCCATGAAATACAGCAGCGGAATCACGATCAGCGTGAGCAGCGTCGACACCAGGATCCCGAAGATCAGCGAGATCGCCAGCCCGTTGAAGATCGGGTCGTCGAGAATGAAGAACGCGCCGGCCATCGCCGCCAGGGCGGTCAGCAGGATTGGCTGGGCGCGCGTGATTGCCGAGCGCACGACGGCGTCCTTCAGCGTCATGCCCTGCGCGGTCTGCAGCCGGATGAAGTCGACCAGCAGGATCGAGTTGCGCACGATGATGCCGGCCAGCGCGATCATGCCGATCATGCTGGTGGCGGTGAACTGCGCGCCCAGCAGCGCATGGCCCGGCATCACGCCGATGATGGTCAGCGGAATCGGCGCCATGATGATCAGCGGCGTCAGATACGAGCCGAACTGCGCCACCACCAGCAGGTAGATCAGGATCAGCCCGACCGCGTAGGCGGCGCCCATGTCGCGGAAGGTCTCATAGGTGATCTGCCATTCGCCGTCCCACTTGATCGCGTAGTCGCGCCAGGCGTCGGCGGGCGGCCGGATGAAGAATTCACCCAGCGTGCCGCCGCCCGGCGTGCTCACTTCATGCAGCGCGCCGCGCATCGTGAACATGCCGTACAGCGGGCTATCGTTGTCGCCGGCCATGTCGCCGGTCACGTAGTGCACCGGCAGCAGATCCTTGCGATAGGCCGGCTGCTCGCGCACCGTGTCGCTCAGCGTGACCAGCTCGCGGATCGGGATCAACTGCCCGCCGGCGCCGCGCACGCTCAACTGCAGCAGCGCATCGAGGTCGCCGTGGCGCTCGGCCGGCAACTGCAGCACCGCCGGCACCGGATACTTGCTCTGATCATGCAGATAGGTGGCCGCTTCGCCGGCCAGCCCGGCCCGCAGCGTGCTGACGATCGCTTGCTGCGGTACGCCGAGCTGCGCCGCCTTGCGGCGATCGACCAGCAGCAGCCGGCGCGGCGCTGCCGCGATGCCGCTGTCATCGACGTCGACCACGCCCGGCGTCGCTTCGAACACGGCGCGCACCGCCTGCGCCACCGCCTGCCGGCCTTCGGGCTCGGGGCCATAGATCTCGGCCACGATCGGCGACAGCACGGGTGGCCCCGGCGGCACTTCCACCACTTTCACGTTGGCGCCGTGCCGAGCGCCGATCGCCTGCAATTGCGGTCGCAGCCGGGTAGCGATGGCGTGGCTCTGGTCTTTGCGGTGTTTCTTGTCGACCAGATTGACTTGCAGGTCGCCGACTTCGCCGCCGCTGCGCATGTCGTACTGGCGCACCAGGCCATTGAAGTTGATCGGCGCAGCGGTGCCGGCATAGGCTTGCCAGTGGATCACCTCGGGCTGCTTGGCCACGTGATCGGCCAGCTCGCGCAGAACGGCGGCGGTGCGTTCCACCGGCGTGCCGGCGGGCATATCCACCACCACCTGCAGCTCGGATTTGTTGTCGAACGGCAGCATCTTCAGCACCACCAGCCCCAGCGCCGGCAGCGCCACCGACAGCGCGATCAGCGCCGCCACGGCCACGCCCAGCAGGGTGCGATTGCGCGTGCCGCGCCGCTCGTCGAGCAGCGGGCGGAAGATGGCTTCGAACGCCGGCGCCAGGCGCGCGCTCAGGCCGCGCGGTGCGGCTTGAGCATGTGCGTGCGCATGGCCACCATGCTTCATCCACAGCCGCGATAACCACGGCGTGACCACGAACGCGATCGCCAGCGACAGCAGCATGCCCATGCTGGCGTTGATCGGGATCGGGCTCATGTACGGCCCCATCAGGCCGGTGACGAAGGCCATCGGCAGCAGCGCCGCGATCACCGTCAGCGTGGCCAGGATGGTCGGCCCGCCAACCTCATCGACCGCGCCCGGGATCAGTTCGGCCAGCGTCTTGTCGGGATGCAGCGCCTGATGCCGGTGGATGTTCTCGACCACCACGATCGCGTCGTCGACCAGAATGCCGATCGAGAAAATAAGCGCGAACAGCGAAACGCGGTTCAGCGTGAAGCCCCAGGCCCACGATGCGAACAGCGTCACCGTCAGCGTCAGAATCACCGCGGTGCCGACGATCGCCGCTTCGCGCCGGCCCAGCGCGATGAACACCAGCGCCACCACCGACGCGGTGGCGAACAGCAGCTTCTGCATCAGCTGCATCGCCTTGTCGTTGGCCGTGACACCATAGTTGCGTGTGGTGACGACTTGCACGTCGTGCGGAATCACCGTGTTCTGCAACTCGGCCACGCGCGCGACCACCGCGTCGGCGACGTCGATCGCGTTCTCGCCCGGCTTCTTGGTGATGGCCAGTGTAACGGCGGGGTATTCGCCTGATGCGCGCTCCGCCTGGGCCGGTTCGCCGTGCCAGACGTATTGTTGCGGCGGCAGGGCGCCGTCGTGCACGTCGGCAACATCTTGCAGATAGACCGGCCGGCCGGCGCGCACGCCGACCACCAGCTCGCCGATGTCGCGTGCATCGCGCAGGAACGGGCCGGCTTCGAGTTGCACGGCGCGGTCGGCGCCGAGCATCTGGCCGAGCGGCACGCCGAAATTGGCCGACTGCAGCGCCTGCCGCAGATCAGCGACGGTAACGCCATTGCCGGCCATGCGCGCCGGGTCGAGCTCGACGCGCACGGCGCGGCCCGGCCCGCCGATGGTGCGCACGTCGCGCGTGCCCGGCACGCGCTTGATGTCGGCCTCGATGCTGTGCGCCACGCGTTGCAGATCGAAGGCGCCGGTCTGCGCGTCGCGCGCGAACAGCGTCAGCGATACGATCGGCACGTCGTCGATGCCTTTCGGCTTGATCAGCGGCTCGGTGATGCCCAGCCCGGGCGGAAACCAGTCGGTGTTCGTGCGCACCGTGTCGTGCAGGCGCACCAGCGCCGGCTCGCGCGGCACGCCGACCTTGAACTGCACGGTCATCACGGCCACGCCAGGGCGCGACACCGACATCACGTGCTCGACGCCTTCGATGCGCGACAGCACCTGTTCGGCCGGAATCGCCACCATCTGTTCCACGTCGCGCACCGAGGCGCCCGGAAACGGCACGATCAGGTTGGCCATGGTCACGTCGATCTGCGGCTCTTCCTCGCGCGGCGTGACCAGTACCGCGAAGACACCCAGCAGCAGCGCGACCAGTGCCAGCAAAGGCGTGATCTGCGCGCTCTGGAAATAGGCGGCGATGCGGCCCGAAATGCCCATATGCGGGTTCATGTCCGCGTCCTCAGCGCAAGCGGGCAGCCGCGGCCGGATCGAGCACCACGCGCTCGCCCTGAGCCAGACCGCTCAGCACTTCGACCGAATCGCCGCTGGCGCGGCCGAGGCGGACCTGCCGCAGCATCGGGCGGCCATTGCCGCCGAGTACGTAGACCGCGCTCAGCTCAGCACGCCGCACGACAGCCGAAGCCGGCACGTACAGCCGTTGCTCCTTGCTGGTGGTGGGCAGCCAGACGCGAGCGAACGCGCCCGGCACGATACCGCGCAGTTCGCGCGGCAGATCCAGGCGCAACTCGACGGTATGCGTGCTGGGGTCGGCCACCGGCAGCCATTGCACGCGCACCGGCGTCACTTCACCGGTGTCGCCGCCCAGCGTCAGCCGCGGCGTGGCGCCTTGCGGCATGCGCGCGGCCGCCGTCTGCGGCACGTTCACCGACACGCGCAGGGCACGCGGGTCGTACAAGGTGAGCAGCGGCCGGCCCGGCATCGCCATGTCGCCCAGCGTCACCGGCACGTCGGACACCACGGCGTCATAGGGGGCGGTGACCAGGTAGAAGCCCGATTGCGTGCGCGATGCGCCGGCAGCAGCGCGCTGCGCGGCGGCTTGCGCGCGCGCCGTCTCGAAGCGCGCCTCGGCGCGTTCCAGTGCCGAGCGGCTGATGTACTGCTTCTCGAACAGTTGACGCTGGCGCGCCAGTTCCTTGCGGGCTTCTTCTTCGGCGGCGCGCGCTGCTTCCA
>JAFKGG010000212.1 GCA_017307915.1 Burkholderiales bacterium
GTCCGGTGCCTCGATCTGCCGCCCGCTGGCCGCAGTCGCTGCGGCAAGCGGGTCATCTGCCGCACCCGGCAGCGCTGCTGGCCCTGGCCGCTGCCGTGGCGGCGCTGGCTGCCCTGCCGGCTGCGGCGCAGACCATCACCACGCCGCCCAAAGGCGGTGGCAAGCCGGCCGCGCAGGGCGCCGGCGCCCCCGGCGAGCCGAGCCTGCTGCGCGATCAGGCGCTGGCGGTAAAGGTCTCGACGAAGCTGCAGTTCAACAAGGCGCTGCTACGCGAAAAGTTCGACGTGCAGGTCAACGGCGGCGTGGCCACGCTGTCGGGCAACATGACGACCCGCGAGCACATCGCGCTAGCGGTCAAGCTGGCATCGGCAGTGCAAGGCGTGCGCTGCGTCAACAATCAGTTGAAGCTGGGCCCGACGCAATACGAGGATCCGGCGCCGCGCAATCTGTAGTGCGGTGCGCCGCACCGTGCCACTGCGCGCCAGGCACGAGAGCCTAGCGCGCGGCCGGCAGTAGACGTTCAGCGCTCTCAGCGCGCCGTGCTGCTGCCCTGCTCGGCCGGCGGCGAATTGCGCCGTTGCAGGTCGGCCAGCTGTTCCTCGGTGATGTAATCGAACAGCGTCACCACCTTGCGCACACCCGACGCACGGCTGGCGACCTGCGCGGCGGCACGGCCCTCGCGCTCGGTGACCATGCCCATCAGATAGACGATGCGCGCCTCGGTCACCACCTTGATCGTGCTCACGTCGACGTCGCTCTTCAGGAATTGCGCCTTGACCGCGGCCGTGACGCCGGTATCGCCGGCGGAGCTGGGCGTCTGTGCGGGCGTACCCACCTGCAATTCGTTGTTCAGTTCGCGCACGTTCTCGAGCGTAGCTGCCAGTTCGCCCGCACGCTGCCGCGCGGCTTCGCTGGGCGCCAGCCCGGTGATCAGCACGCGGCGATTGTAGGCGTTGACGTTGGCATAGGCGTTATCATCGCCGGGCAGCACTTGCTTGAGTAGCCGGGTGCCACGCAGTTGCAGCGATTGATCCTCGATCTGCGCCCCCATCGTGCGCCGATCGATCACCGACATCGTGGCCGCAGCGCCGGACGTAGCCAGCAGCGGCACGCAGGCGCTCAGGGAAGCGCCCAGCGCAGCCAGCGCCAAGGCCAGTGCTACGATGCCGTTCAGCTTGGTTTTCATGTTTGCAGTCCAGGGCAAGTTTCGGGCAGGTGAAGCGATGGGCCGGATCGACCGCCTCTATTATGCAGGGTCGCGCTGATGAGTTCGCAAGCGCCATCGGATACCGTGCCCGAACCCGATCCGGGCTGCGACTGCGAAGTGCTGGTGATCGGCGGCGGGCCAGCCGGCTCGACGGTGGCCAGCCTGCTGGCGCGGCGCGGTATCGACATCGTGCTGCTCGACAAAGACCGTCACCCACGCTTTCACATCGGCGAATCGCTACTGCCGGCCAATCTGCCGCTGTTCGAACAGCTCGGCGTGGCCGACGAGATCCGCGCCATCGGCATGCACAAGCCGGGCATCGAATTCGTTTCGCCGACGCATGCGCACCGTTCGTACCTAGAATTCGCCGATAGCTGGAACCGCAGGCTCGATCATGCCTACCAGGTGCGGCGTTCGGAATTCGACCTGGTGCTGCTGCGCAACGCCGAGCGCTCGGGTGCACGCGTGCGCCAGGGCTGCCGCGTCAAGGATGCAACCTTCGGCGGTGAACACGTCGCCGTCGATTCGGTCGACGACGACGGCACGCGCCGGCACTGGCGCGCGCAGTTCCTGATCGACGCATCGGGCCGCGACACGTTCCTGTCCACGCGGATGAAGCTCAAGCGCAAGAACAAGGCGCACAACAGCTCGGCGCTGTTCGCGCACTTCGAAGGCGCGCAGCGGCTCGAAGGCCGCATCGAAGGCAACATCAGCATCTTCTGGTTCGAACACGGCTGGTTCTGGTTCATACCGCTGCCGGGCGGCGTCACCAGCATCGGCGCAGTCTGCTGGCCTTACTACCTGAAGACGCGCAGCAAACCTCTGCCCGAATTCTTCCAGGACACGATCGCGCTGTGCCCGCCGCTGGCCGAACGGCTGCGCGATGCGCGGCTGGCGTCCGAGGTGCATGCCACCGGCAACTATTCGTACAGCTCGGATCGCTGCCATGGCCATCGCCACCTGATCATCGGCGATGCGTTCTCGTTCATCGATCCGGTGTTCTCGTCGGGGGTGTACCTGGCGATGCGCAACGGCTTTCATGCGGCCGATGCGGTGCAGGCCTGCCTGCGCGAACCGGCCGCCGCGCCGCGGGCGCTGGCGCGCTTCGACAAGCTGGTGCGGCATGGGCCGCGCGAATTCTCTTGGTACATCTATCGGGTCACCAACCCGAGCATGCGCGAGCTATTCATGTATCCGCAGGACGTGCTGCGCGTGCGTGCGGCGCTGCTGTCGCTGCTGGGCGGCGACATCTACGGCGAGTCGCCGATCCGGCCGTCGCTGTGGGCGTTCAAGGCGATCTACTACCTGAGTTCGCTGGCCAGGCTGCCGCGCACGCTGCGCGCGGCGCGCCAGCGGCGGATCAACATCCGCGATCCGCAGCCGTCGTGAGCGCCGCGGCACGGCACGGCCAATGAATCCGGCTACAATCGGCCCATCCGGACAGCGCCGAATCCGCGCATCGACATGACCAACGCATCACCCCCCCAAAGCCTTGCCGCCGGCACGCCCGCCGATCCGGATCCGCAGTTCGAACGCGAGCTCGCCGAGCTGGTCGTGCAGGCGCTCAACCTCGAAACCCCGGCGGCCGAGCTCGATCCGGCCGCGCCGCTGTACGATGACGGCCTGGGGCTCGATTCGATCGACATCCTGGAAATCGCGCTGGTCGTGTCCAAGCGCTACGGGCTGGAACTGCGTGCCGACGACCAGAACAACACGCGCATCTTCGCGTCGCTACGCAGCCTCGCCAGCCACATCCAGGCGCATCGCACGCGCTGATGACCCGCTTTCGGCCCGGGCCGTTGCTGGGCGCCATCGCGGCGGCCGGCGTACTGCTCGTCTATGCGCTGCTGGCGCATCGCTTCACCATCACCGACGACCGTTCGCTGGCCGGTTATCTGTGGGCCGCCGGCTCGATCGGCGCGATGGCCGCGGCCGCCGGCTGGGCCACGCGCTGGCGTTGGCCGCTGCTGGCGCTGATCGTGCTGGCACTGGCCGCGGGCTGGCAGTTGCGCACGCAACTCACGCTCGATCCCAAATGGTTCTATCTGGCGCAGCACGCCGGCATCAACGCGCTGCTGGGGCTGCTGTTCGGCCGATCGCTGCTGCGCGGCCGCCAGCCGCTGGTGACGCGGCTGGCGCTGCTGCTGCATCAGCAATTACCAGCGCCGATGCTGGCTTACACGCGCTCGGTGACGCGGGCGTGGACGCTATTCTTCGCCGCGATGACGCTGGTCTCGCTGAGCCTGTACCAGTTCGGCCCGATGGCCTGGTGGTCGGTGCTGGCCAATTTCCTGACGCTGCCGGCGGTGGCGCTGATGTTCGCCGTCGAATACGCGATCCGGCTGCAGCGTTTTCCTGATTTTGCGCATGCCTCGCTGCTCGACGGCATCCGCGCCTTCAACCGCCAACGCTGACCCATGGCCGCGCTGGCGCTGATCAGGCATACCCGCCGCGACCAGGTGTTCGCATGGCGTAGGGGCGAGGCGATCGACGCCGGGCGCTTTCTGGCCGACGCGCGCGCGCTGGCCGAACGGCTGCCGCGCGACGGGCCGCTATTGAACGGCTGCCAGGATCGCTACCACTTCACGGTCGGCCTGGCCGCCGCGCTGCTGGCCGGCAAGCAAAGCGTGGTGCCGCACAACCATCTGCCGCAGACGCTGGGCGAACTGGCGCAGCGCTTTGGCGGCTTGCACGCGCTGATCGACAGCGGTCCGCCACCGCAGCACATCCCGTATCGGCGCTATCCCGACGACTACCCGGGTCTGGAAAACGTCACTGCGGCAGGCGCCTTCGAAGTGCCGCTGATCGATGAGGACCACATCGCCGCCTGGCTATTCACCTCGGGTTCCACCGGCGCCGCGCTGGCTCATCCGCGCCGCTGGGGCCAGATCGTGCGCAGCAGCGTGGCCGAGGCGCAGCGGCTGGGGCTGTACGGGTGCGACGACGTGGCGCTGCTGGCTACCGTGCCGGCACAGCATTCCTATGGCTTCGAATCGGCGATCGGGCTGCCGCTGCTTGGCGGCGGCGTACTGGCGGCCGAACGGCCGTTCTATCCGGCTGACGTGCATGCCGAGCTGGCGCGTCTGCCGGGGCGGCGCGCGCTGATCACGGCACCGGTGCATCTGCGCGCGCTGCTGGCCAGCGCATTGCCGCCGCTGCGCATCGACCTGATCCTGTCAGCCACCGCGCCGCTGTCGCTCGAACTGGCGCAAGCCGCCGAGGCGCGTTTCGGCGCCGAAGTGATCGAGATCTATGGCAGCACCGAAAGCGGCCAGGTCGCTTCGCGCCGCACGGTGCATGGCACGCGCTGGCAACCGCTGCACGGCGTGGTGTTCGCGGTGGCCGACGGCATCACCACCGCGCACGGCGGCCACGTCGGTCCCGCCACGCCGCTGGCCGATGCCATCACGCTGCACGATGATGGCCGCTTCGAATTGCACGGCCGCATCGGCGACCTGATCCACGTCGGCGGCAAGCGCAGCTCGATCGCCTTTCTCGAGGCGCAATTGTGCGCGATCGACGGCATCGACGACGCCGCCTTGCTGCATCGCGAAGGCAGCGATGGCGCGCCGACACGGCTCACCGGCTTCGTCGTCGCGCCGCGACTGTCGCAGCCGCAGCTACTGGCGGCGCTGCGCCGGCGCTTCGAAGCGGCGTTCGTGCCGCGTCCCTTGTATCGCGTGGCGCAATTGCCGCGCGACGGCAACGGCAAGCTGCCCAGGCAGCGGCTGATCGAATTGGCCGAGGCCTGCGCGGCCGAGCGTACCCGAGGCATGCCGGCGGGGACGACGGCAGATGGCGAGGTCACCACCGATGCCGGCGCGGACCAAAGCGCAGACGCGGCAGCCGATCCGGGCGTGGACGCGAACACGGCCGCAAGCGACGAGCGGCGCGCATGACGGCGCCGACCGAGGCATGACGGCGCCGATCGAATACACCGCGCAGTTGCGGATCCCCGCCTGCGGCCCGATGTTCGACGGACATTTTCCCGACTATCCGGTGCTGCCTGGCGCACGGCTGCTCGATCTGGTGATCACGGCGATCGACGCTGGCTGCGATGACGGTTCTGCCGCAGGCTCGGGCTCGGGCTCGGGCTCGGGCTCGGGCTCGGGTGCGAATGCGAATGCGAATGCAGGCGTAGCCGACACCGACGCCCGGACCGGGGCATTCCTACAGGTGCACGTCGCCAAGTTCCTCTCACCGGTGGCGCCCGGCGCCGTGCTGCGGCTCGCCTGGCGTGTACAGGCCGGCGGTCGGATCAGCTTCGAATGCCACGACGGCACGCGGCGCGTGGCCAGTGGAACGCTCAGCCGCGACGCCACGCAGCATGACGCGCCGGCGCGAGAGCCGCAGCGGTGACGCAGCAGCGCTGGACCGAGCAGCCCGAGGCCGGCAGCACGCGGCTGATGCAACTGATGGCGCGCATCGCGCTCGGTGCCGGACGACCGCTGGCACGCGCGCTGCTATGGCCGATTGCAGCCTACTTCTGGCTCGCCATGCCGCGCGCGCGACGCGCCTCGCGCGACTACCTGCAACGCGTCTTGCCGCACCGCCCCACGATGCGCGACGGCTTGCGGCACTTCCATGCCTTCGCCTCGGTGCTGCTCGATCGCATCTTCCTGCTGGCCGGCCGCAACCATCTGTTCGACATCACGCTGCATGGCCAAGCCTCGCTTGAACAGGCACTGGCACGCGGCGACGGCGCCATTCTGGTCGGCGCGCACTTCGGCTCGTTCGAATGCCTGCGCGCGATCGGCCGTCAGCAGCCGGGGCTGCGCATCACGCTGGCCATGTACGAACGCAATGCGCAACGCATCGGCGCGCTGCTGCGCTCGATCGATCCGGCGCTGCATCTCGACGTCGTCGCGCTCGGCTGCGTGGATTCGATGCTCGAATTGCAGAGCCGGCTCGAACAAGGCCACTGCGTCGGTTTCCTGGCCGACCGTTCGTTCGCCGATGATCCGGTGCTGGCGCTGCCCTTTCTTGGCACGCCGGCGCCATTTCCGACCGGCGTATTCCGCATCGCAGCGGCGCTGCAACGGCCGGTGTTGATGATGGCGGGCATCTATCGCGGCGCCAATCGCTACGACGTGCGGCTGCACGCGCTGACCGACTTCGCGCAGACGCCGCGCCAGGCGCGCAGCGCCGCCGTCGAGAGTGCGCTGCGCCAGTTCACCGCGCAACTCGAAGAGCATTGCCGCGAAGCCCCCTACAATTGGTTCAACTTCTACGATTTCTGGGAACGTGAGTCGGACAGCGATGGGGCGCAGCGAAGTTCATGAAGGCAAACACGGCGTCACGGCACACGCGTTGAGGGCACCAGCGCGACAGCCGCTGCCGGCCCGCGTACCGACGCCGCTGCGCGGATCGCCGGCGTCCCGGCAATGGATGCCGGCGTGGCTGCGGACACTGCCGGCTTCGGTCTTGCTCGTCATCATGACCGCGCCGTGTGCGGCCGCGCAAACCGCTGGCCCGCTGGCGCAAGCGGGCGGCATGCCATCAAAGAGCGCCGCGCCCGCACGTGTGCAATCGCCCGATGCCGACTGGACGCTGGTCCGGCTGTTCGACGAGATCGGCATGCGCAAGCAGGCACGCGCGCGTTTCGTCGAACGGCAGTTTCTCGCGTTGCTCGACGCACCGGTCGATTCCAGCGGCGAACTGGTGTTCGAGGCACCCGGCAAGCTGATCAAGCGCACGATCAAGCCCCGGCCCGAGCTGCTGGCCGTGGACGGCGACCAGGTCACCGTCGAGCGCCCGGGCCTGCGCCGCACGATGTCATTGAGCGAGCTGCCCGGCGTGGCGGCGCTGATCGAAAGCCTGCGCGCGACGCTAGGCGGCGACCGCGAAGCGCTGCTGCGGGTATTCGAGGCACGGCTGCAAGGCTCGCGCACGCGCTGGACGCTGCAGCTCACGCCGCGCCAGCCGCAGGCCGCGCAACTCGTCCGCGCGGTCAGCTTGACCGGCAGCGGCCGCGACATCGAGGTGGTCGAGGTCGAGCAACGTGACGGCGATCGTTCGGTGATGCGCATTCTCGACAGCCGCTGAGCCCAGGCGTGCCGCGCCCACCTGATCCCGATTCCGCCGCGCGTGCGGCGCCGCCCGCGCGAGACGGCCGCAGCCGTCTCATCGTCGGGCTGTGGCTGCTGGCGCTCGCGCTGGCAACCGCGGTGATCGCGCGCACGCCGTTCCTGGCCGACATGTCGATCTTTCTGCCACGCGCGCCCAGCGACGAACAGCGGCTGCTGGTGGAAAATCTGCGCACCGGCGTCATGTCGCGCATCATGCTGGCCGGCATCGGCGACATCCCGAACGAACGGCAGGGCGAATTCTCGCGCGCACTGGCAGCGCGCCTGCGCGGCGATACGCATTTCAGCCTGGTCAACAACGGCGACGCGACCGCTCTGCAAGCCGACCAGAAGCTGCTGTTCGAACGTCGCTATCTGCTGTCGCCCGCGGTCACCCCTGAGCATTTCGACACGCCGGCACTGCGCGCCTCGCTCGAACGCGCGATCGATGAACTGGCATCGTCGCAAAGCGCCTGGCTCAAGCACCTGGTGCCGAGCGACCCGACCGGTGAACTGCTGCGCATCCTGCAGCGCATCGACGCCGGCGCCGGTCCGCGACAGCGCGACGGCGTCTGGGTCACGCCCGATGGCCGGCGTGCGTTGCTGATGCTCTACACGCAGGCCGCCGGCGCCGACATCGATGGCCTGCAACAGGCGGTGGCGGCGGTGCAATCGGCTTTCGAAGCGGTCCGCACCGACAGCGGCCTGACCACGGCGAGCCTGACGCTGACCGGCCCCGGCGTCTTCGC
>JAFKGG010000213.1 GCA_017307915.1 Burkholderiales bacterium
GCGCTGGTGGGGCGCGGTTCGGGGCCGTTCGAGATGAACATCGAACGCTCGATCGTCGCCCGCGTCGTCGACCAGCTGGCCGCGCTGCGCGACGGCGCCGGCCCGCAGGTCGGGTTGATGATGGACCTGAACTTCAACTACAAGACCGAGGGGTTCAGGCGCATCGCCGCCGCCGTCGAAGACTTCGACATGACCTGGCTGGAGATGGACACGCATTCGCCGGCTGCGCTGGCCACCATCCGCCAGTCGGTACGCACGCCGATCGCGTCGCTCGAAGCGGTGCTGGGGCGACGCGCGCTCAAGCCCTACGTCGATGCGCAGGCGGTCGACGTGGCGATCGTCGACGTGGTGTTCAACGGCCTGCTCGAAGCCTACAAGATGGCTGCGCTGCTCGACGCTTGCGAGATCAACGTGGCCGCGCACAACTCGCACGGGCCGCTGGGTTCGCTGATGAGCGCGCATTTTTGCAGCGTCATTCCCAACTTCCGCATCCTGGAATACGACGAAGACGAGGTGCCGTGGCGGCGGCAACTGCTGACGCAGGCCTGGAAGGTCGAGGGCGGGCGCTTCACGTTGCCGCAGGGGCCGGGTTGGGGGGCCGACATCGACGAAGCGGTGGCGCGGGCGCATCCGGCCAAGGCGTAGCTGGGCGGGGAGGTTGGCCCACGTGGTCGGGGCGGACCCTGCCGTCGGCGGAATCGGCTAGGTCGGCTAGGTCGGCCAGATGACGTCGGCTAAGCCGATTGGGTCGGCCGCAGGGCAGGCGGTGCTGCCGTCCCCGATTGCTTACAATGGCGGGCGATTCTGCGGCTGAGCTTAGTGCCGCATCCCACTTTTGCCCGGTCCCCGATGAAAGCCTCGCGATTCCACCTTTCCACGCTGAAGGAAGCGCCTGCCGACGCCGAAATCGTCAGCCACCGGCTGATGACCCGCGCCGGCATGATCCGCAAGCTCGCCGGCGGCATCTACAACTACATGCCGCTGGGGCTGCGCAGCATCCGCAAGATCGAAGCGATCATCCGCGAGGAAATGAACCGCGCCGGGGCGATCGAGCTGCTGATGCCGGTGGTGCAGCCGGCCGAGCTGTGGATGGAATCGGGCCGCTGGGAAAAATACGGCCCCGAGCTGCTGCGCGTGAAAGACCGCCACCAGCGCGATTTCATCGTGCAGCCCACCTCGGAAGAGGTGGTCACCGACATCGCGCGGCAGGAAATCCGCAGCTATCGGCAGATGCCGAAAAATTTCTATCATATCCAGACCAAGTTCCGCGACGAGCGCCGTCCGCGCTTCGGCGTGATGCGCGGGCGCGAATTCACGATGAAGGACGCCTATTCGTTCGATCGTGATCGCGACGCAGCGCTGGCCAGCTACCAGAAGATGTACGAGGCCTACACGGCCATCTTCGCGCGCATGGGGCTGACGTTTCGCGCCGTGGCCGCCGATACCGGTGCGATCGGCGGTTCGGCCAGCCATGAGTTCCAGGTGATCGCCGACACCGGCGAAGACGCGATCGCCTACTGCCCGGGTTCCGACTATGCGGCCAACATCGAGCTGGCCGAGGCGCTGCCGCTGGGCGGGCCGCGCGCCGCCCCCGGCCAGCCGCTGACCAAGACGCCGACGCCCGGCAAGGCGCGTTGCGAAGACGTGGCCGCGCTGCTGGGGCTGCCGCTGGAGCGCACGGTGAAATCGCTGGTGCTGGCGGTAGATCGGCGGGCGGACGGTGCTGCGGGCGCTGGCTCGGCAGCCGGTGCTGCTGCGGGGCCGGCCGCTGGCGCCGAAATCTGGCTGCTGCTGGTGCGCGGCGATCACGACCTGAACGAAGTCAAGGCCGGCAAGGTGCCGGGCCTGGAAGGCTTCCGTTTCGCCACCGACGCCGAGATCGTCGAGCATTTCGGCAGCCCCCCGGGCTACCTGGGCCCGATCGGCACGCGCAAGCCGGTCAAGCTGGTGGCCGATCGCACGGTGGCGCTGATGAGCGATTTCGTCTGCGGCGCCAACGAAGCCGATTTCCACTACACCGGCGCCAACTGGGGCCGCGACCTGCCCGAGCCGCTCGTCGCCGACATCCGCAACGTGCGCGAGGGCGACCCCTCGCCCGACGGCAAGGGCGCGCTGGCCATTCAGCGCGGCATCGAGGTCGGCCACGTGTTCTACCTCGGCACCAAGTATTCCGACGCGATGAACGCCCACTTCATCGACGCCGACGGCAAGTCCAAGTCCTTCGAAATGGGTTGCTACGGCATCGGCGTGACGCGGTTGCTGGGCGCGGCGATCGAGCAGAACCACGATGAGCGCGGCATCATCTGGCCGCGCGCGATCGCGCCGTTCGAAGTGGCGCTGGTGCCGCTGGGCTATAACAAGTCCGAGGCCGTGCGCAGCGCCGCCGACGCGCTGTACGCGCAACTGGTCGCCGACGGCGTCGACGTGATCCTCGACGACCGCGACGAGCGTCCCGGCGTGATGTTCGCCGACTGGGAACTGATCGGTGTGCCGGCACGGGTGACGATCGGCGAGCGCAGCCTGAAGGACGGTCAGGTCGAGCTGACGATCCGCCGCGGCATGCAGGCTTCGACCGTGCCCGTCGGCGAGGCGGCACCGGCTGTCCGCCGGGCGCTTGCCGGCTGAGCGGCGAGGCTCTTCAATGCTGTCCATGCGAAGATTTTTGTACCTGTCGGTGCTGGTGTTCCTGTTCGTGACCGGGCTGATCGCCGCCAATTCGTCGCGCGCCGGCGCGCAGCGCTACGAGCCGATGAGCGCCGCGGTGCGCACCGCGCTGGCCAGCGCGGTCGGCGACACCCGCTCGCGCCCGCAGGCGCAGTTCGTGTCGATCGACGAAAAGGTGGATTGGCTGTCGGCCATGTCGGATCGCCTGCCGCGCCGCTGGAAACCCGATCACCAGCAGCGCATGGAATTCCTGCACACGGTGCACTACGAAGCTACCCGTGCCGGGCTCGAACCGGCCTTGGTGCTGGGCCTGATCGAGGTGGAAAGCTATTTCCGCCGCTACGCGATTTCCAGCGCCGGCGCGCGCGGCTACATGCAGGTGATGCCGTTCTGGACCGACACGATCGGCGACGGCGATGCTTCCAAGCTGTTCGATCTGCAGACCAATCTGCGCTACGGCTGCACCATCCTGCGCCACTATCTGGACATCGAGCGCGGTGACTTGTTCCGCGCGCTGGGCCGCTACAACGGCAGCCTGGGCAAGCCCGACTATCCGAACGCCGTGCTGCGCGCCTGGAAGAAGTGGGAATTCAAGCCCCAGCCGAGGCTGGCGGCCGTGCAATGATGGCGGTGGTAAGCCGCGACACGCACGTGCGCCGGCCCTGATCGTCACTGAGCTCGATCTGCCAGACGTGTGTGCTGCGCCCCACGTGGATGGCGCGGCATTCTCCATAGACCCAGCCGCTGCGCACCGCGCGCAGATGGTTAGCGTTCACTTCCAACCCCACCGCAGCCTGCTCGTCGGCGATGCACAGCCACGAGGCGACGCTGCCGAGCGTCTCAGCCAGCGATACCGACGCCCCGCCGTGCACGATGCCCATCGGTTGCACGGTGCGCCGGTCGACCGGCATGCGGGCCTTGAGCCAGTCGTCGCCGATCGCAAGAAACTCGATGCCCAGGCTGGCGCACAGCGTGTTTTCGTGGATGCGGTTCAGCAGCGCGACGTCGGGCGTGCGCTTCCACAAGCGTGTGGGGGCGGGGGCGGGGCTGGCGGCGGTCAAGGGCTCAGGATTCGGAAGAGGCGTCGGGTGTCGGTGCGGCCGGCATAGGTGCGGCCGGCATAGGTGCGGCCGGCATCGCACCCACTATCTTAGCGAGCAGCCGCGCCAACTGCGCGCGTTCGCTGCGCGTGCAATGCGCTGACAGCTCGGCATCATGCCGGCGCAGCCGCGCACGCAGGTCGATCAGCACGGCTTCACCGGCCGGCGTCAGCAGCAGCGCCTTTTCGCGGCGATTCGAGCCCTCGCCCGTGGCGACCCAGCCGCGCAGGCTCAGGAAACGGATCAGCGACACCAGATTGGAGCGTTCCACCGCCATCGCCGCGGCCAGCGCGGTCGGCTTGATGCCCGGATTGCAGGCGATCAGTTCCAGCGCGGTGAAGCGCGCCGCGGTAACGCCGGTGTCGGCGAAGATGCGCGCAAAGCCCTGCATATTGGCCAGATCGGCCAGATGGATCAGATAACCGATGGCATGCTGCAAGGCACCGTAGTCGATGTGCTTATCGGCGCGGGGCACCGCGGAACCGGACGCTACGGGATCACGAGGCTTGCGATTTGGCATGTTGATTGTTATAACGCATAGCAATCGAGGAGACAACTCATGAATCTCGCCGATACCTTGGCCAGACGCGCTGCAAGCACGCCATCGCATCCCGCCATCCTGTTCGAGCAAGCCGAGCTCAGCTACCGCGACCTCGACGCGGCTGCCTCGCGCCTAGCGCATGCACTGCAGGCGCACGGCATCGCCGCCGGCGACCGCGTCGCGCTGTTCCTGCCGAACATTCCCGAATTCGCGATCGTCTATTACGCGACGCAGAAGATCGGCGCGGTCCCGGTGTCGATCAACGCCATCTTCAAGACGGCCGAGGTCGAATACCTGCTCAACGATTCCGGCAGCAAGGCCGTGTTCACGGTGGCCGAACTGGCGCAGTTCGTGCCGCGCGAACGCTGCCCGGCGGTGCGGCACGTGGTGATTTGCGAGGGGAAAGCCGAGGCGGCCGCAGCCTCGCTGGCCGACTGGTCTGCCGGCCGCCCCGGCAGCTTCGATGCCGTCGATTGCGCACCCGACGCCCCGGCCGCGCTGCTGTATTCATCGGGCACCACCGGCTTTCCCAAGGGCGTGACGCTGACGCAGGCCAACATCGCCTCGAACACCGCCTCGGCCGCCAAGTATTCGGGCTATCGGAGCGACGACCGGCTGGCGGTGTTCCTGCCGCTGTTCCATGTCTATGGGCAGAACTACATCCTGAACGCGGCGGTGCTGGCGGGCGCCACCGTGGTGCTGTTTCGCCGCTTCGTGCCCGACCAGGTGCTGGCGGCGATCCAGCAACACCGCATCACGATGTTTTTCGGCGTGCCTACCATCTTCATCGCGCTGCTGTCGATGGATCTGTCGGCCTACGACCTGTCGTCGATCCGCTACGAGATGTCGGCCGCCGCCACCATGCCCGAGGAAATCTCGCGCCGCTGGAGCGAGCGCTTCGGCCGCCGCATCTACGAAGGCTACGGGCTCACCGAGTGCTCGCCCTTCGCCTGCTACAACGATCTGGTCGAGCACCGCTTCGGCTCGGTCGGCCGCGCGGTGGAGGGTTTCACGCTGGCCATCTTCGACGAGAACGACCGCGAGGTGCCGCGCGGCGAATGGGGCGAGATCGTGATCCGCGGGCCTGGCGTGATGAAGGGCTACTGGAACCGCCCGGCCGAAACCGAGACCGCCTTGCGCGCCGGCTGGCTGCACTCGGGCGACATCGGCCGCATGGACGACGACGGTTACGTGTTCATCGTCGACCGCGTCAAGGACATGATCAACGTATCGGGCTTCAAGGTCTGGCCCGCCGAGGTCGAGCAGTACCTGTACAAGCTGCCGCAGGTGCAGGAAGTGGCCGTCTACGGCGCGCCGCACGCAGAAAAGGGCGAGCAGGTGTTCACCGCGATCGTGCCCAAGCCCGGCCAGCCGCTCACGGCGGAAGCGGTGATCGCCTATTGCCAGGCCAACATCGCCGCCTACAAGGTACCGGCGCGCGTCGACATCGTCGCCGAGCT
The DNA here is from genome assembly GCA_017307915.1 of Burkholderiales bacterium. GTDB lineage: Bacteria > Pseudomonadota > Gammaproteobacteria > Burkholderiales > Burkholderiaceae_E > Zeimonas. Next base: position 5,766 of record JAFKGG010000213.1, read on the forward strand.
GCCCAAGAGTCCCACCGGGAAAATCCTGAAGCGCGTGCTGCGCGATCAGGCTGGTCAGCCGTGATAGGCTGATCGATCAGGGTCGGCGCCTGGCGCGGTGCATCCGCGCGCCGCGTCGGGTGCCGGCCGTCAACAAGATTCGACAACGAGGAGCCCACCATGAGCGGAATCACCCGTCGCGATTTCAACCGCATCGCCGCCTCGGCGGTGGCCGGCAGCGGCACGCTGGCCGCGCCGGCGATCGTGCGTGCGCAGACCAACAAGCTGAAAGTCGGGGTGCTGCTGCCCCGCTCGGGCACACAGGCGTTCATCGGCCAGTCGTGCCAGCTCGGCGTAGACATTGCGCCGGCCTTGCTGCGCGAGATGTACGGCGTCGAACTCGACCTGATGAACGTCGATACCGAAACCAACGTCGAGGTGGCTCGCTCGCGCGCCGAGAAGCTGATCAACGACGGCGCGCAGGTGCTGGTCGGCCCGTTCGATTCCGGCGCCGCGTCGGCGATCGCGCAGGTGGCCGAGCAGCGGCGGATTCCGTTCATCATCAACATCGCGGCCGCGCCGCAGATCACCGAGCAGGGCTACAAGTACACGTTCCGCAATTTCCCCACGTCGGTCGACCTGGTGCGCAACGGGCTGGCGCTGTTTCGCGATCTGTTCCAGGCTACCAGCACGGCGCCGCGCACCGCGGTGTTCATGCACGTCAACGACACCTTCGGCCTGGCCAACCGCAAGGCGATCGATGCGATCCTGCCGACGCTGAGCTACCTGCCGTTCAAGGTCGTCGAAACCATCTCCTATGACCCCGCGGCGCGCGATCTGTCGGTGGAAGTGGCCAAGGCCAAGGCCACCAATGCCGATTTCATCATGCTGGTGAGCCGCCTGAACGACGCGATCCTGCTGGTGCGCGAGCTGGTCAAGCAGCGCTGGGCGCCGCAGGGCATCATGAGCCCGGGATCGCCGGGCATGTACGAAGCGCAGTTCTACAAGGCGCTGGGCAAGTATTCCGACTACTGCATCTCGAACGTGCCCTGGTACGACCCCAATGCCAAGCTGTCCAAGCGCGTCGAGGCGGCGTTCAGCAAGCGCTTCCCGAAAGACAAGCTGTCCTACCACGCGCTGAACGTCGGCTTCACGTTCGAGGCGCTGCTGGTGGCGGCCGACGCGTTCAAGCGCGCCGGCAGCACCGACGGCACGGCACTGGCCAATGCGATCCGGCAGACCAATATCGCCGACCGCATGATGGTCGGCGGCCCGATCCGCTTCAACGAGAAAGGCCAGAACACCGAGAACGCCTCGGCCTGCATCCAGAACCGCAATCAGCAACCGGTGGTGGTACTGCCCAAGCAGGCGGCGCAAATGGCGCCGGTGTTTCCGGTGCCGGGCTGGCAAGGGCGGACCTGAAGCCGGAAGGCACGGCCGGGGGCCGGGGCGAGGCAGGGGCCTCGCCCGCGGCGCGGCGCCGGCCGTATCGGCTTCACGCTGGCCGCATCAGCATTGATATCGATCGGCGTGCCGCCGTGCCGCGCGCCGGCGTGCCGCGCCGCATCCCGCCAGCCCCGGGGTTACAGCGGCCAGCCGCCGAACTCCTTCACCGTCTTCAGCTCGGTGTGCGAGACGATGCGCGCCACGCCCATCGTCAGATCGTTGATCCAGGCATCGGTGATGCCGCGATAGTGCTCGATGTCGCGGCAGGCCAGGCGCACCAGGTAATCGTACTGGCCGCTGATCAGATGGCAGGCCACCACCTCGGGGCAGCGCATGGCGCGCTGCTCGAACTGCTGCAAGGTGGCCTGCCGCTGATCGACCAGCGTCACCTCGCTGAACACCAGCACCAGCTGCCCGAGCGCCGCGCGCCCGATCAGCGCGCGATAGCCGCCGATGCAGCCGGTGCGTTCAAGGCGCCGTACGCGATCCAGGCAGGCACGCGGCGACAGCGCCACGCGATCGGCCAGCGCCTGGTTGGTGAGGCGGCCTTCCTGCTGCAGGATGCGCAGGATCTGCATGTCGATGGCGTCGATCGGCTTCATCCGCGGCGGGTTCGCGCTGCTGGTCCGCCGAGTCTAATCCTTCCGTTGCCGCTTGGCTGCCGGCATCGAGCCGCAGCGTCAGGCAATACGCGGCGCCGCCCGAGCGATTGAACGCCGCCAGCGGCACCACGTGCACGCGATAGCCGAGTGCTTGCAGCCGCGCGCGCAGCGCTGCCGAGCAGCAGCACATGACAATGTCGCGACCGATGCACACGGCGTTCACGCCCAG
>JAFKGG010000214.1 GCA_017307915.1 Burkholderiales bacterium
GCTCCGGCGACGCGCTGCGCACGCCGCTGGCCGGCGAGCGCAGCGAGGAAGCGAACTCGTTTCGCGACACAATCGCCAGTGCCCGCCGCGAAGCCGACCGGATGATCGAAGCGCGCAGTACCGCGCGCGCCGACGAAGCGCGGGCCAGTGCCCGCCTCGATGAACAGCGGGCGACGGCCCGCGCAGCCGAGGATCGCAGTGCGGCCCGCGCGGCCGACGAACGCGCGCAGGCGCGCAGCGCCGAGCAGCGAGCCGCTGCGCAGGCCGACGAAGCGCGCGCCCGGCAGTCCACGCAGCTGCCGGGGCGGTCCGCCGAGGCAGGCAGCGCAGCGAACACGGCCAAACGCGCCGGTGCAGCGCAAGCGCAAGCGCGAGGCAACGCGGGCGACTCGACGCGCGCGAGCGGCCAAGCCGACGCGACCGACGACGCAGCGGCCGGATCCGATGCAAATGTGCCGGCCAAGGACTCGGCAGGCGCGCCGGCCAAGGGTCGCCGGGCAGGCGGCAGCGCCGGCTCCCATGACCCCGCGCCAGCCTCGGCAACGACGCAGAAAGCCGACTCGATCGAGGACAAGCCGGCCAAGGCCGACGGCAGCGCCGAGCATCCCGCGACAGCCACTCAAACGCGCCCATCACCGGCCGCCCCAACCGACCCGAATGCCGCGGCCAATACCGCTGAGGCACTGGCCGCCCGACAGGCTGCGGCAGCCGCCGACGCCGGCACGGCGCAGCGCGATGCAGCGCGCTCCGGCCCGCGCACGGGGCCTGGCGCAGCCGCAGCCGCCGGCCAGGCAGCCTCCGGTTCAGCCCAGGCCGAGCGCCTCGCCGCCCGGTCGGCCGACACCGATGCCGCCGCCAAGCAATTGGCCACCGAACATGCCGCCGCCGAACACGCGGTGAACACCGACGCACAGGCCACGCGCCTGGCCGATCGCGAGGCCGCCACCGCCTTCGCCGCGCGCCTGGCCGGCGAGACTGCCGCCGATGCCGGCGCCACGCGCAGCAGCGACACGGCGGCAGCCGCCGCCAGCAGCGCGCCGCTCGACGGGCTACCCTGGCTGGCGGGCGTCGCGCACACGCCCGCTGCGGCGGCTCCGAGCGCCACGCCGGCCACCGTGCTGGCCCCGCCCGCCACGTCGACGCTGGCCACGCCGCCGGGCCATGCCGACTTCTCCGGCAACCTGTCAGCCGAAATCACCCGCTTCGCGCTGGAAGGCATCGAACGCGCCGAGATCGTGCTGCAGCCGCCCGAGCTGGGTCCGATCCGCATCGAGCTGTCGCTGAACGGCGAATCGGCCAGCATTGCGTTCGCGGCGACGCAGCCCGACACGCGCCAGGCGATCGAACAATCGCTGCCGGTGCTCAAGGACATGCTCAGCCAGCACGGTCTGATGCTGTCCGACAGCAGCGTCTCCGCCGGCAACGGCGGCGCCGGCCAAGGCGGCCTGGCATCTTCGGGCGACGGCAACCGCGGCAGCCAGAGCACGGCAGGGCTGCCCGGCCAGCCCCACGGCACCGCCGAAACGGCCATGGCCGGCACCGCCACGCCGCGCCGCGCCGCGGTGGCACGCGGGCTGCTCGATCTGTACGCCTGAGCACTGCCCGAAACAGCGCCGCCGCGGCCACGTTTATCGGCGCTTCAGTAAGCGGCCGACCTGCCGACAATCGGATCCTGAAGCGTCGATCTCGAACGCTTGCGTATCCAGGCGGGAGTTGTCATGTCGGAAAAATCGGCTCAACCGGATCAGCCGGCCAAAAAAGGCAAGAAAAAGCTGATCCTGATCCTCGTCGCCGTGCTGCTATTGGCCGGCGGCGGGGGGGCGGCTGCCTGGATGCTGATGAAGAAGCCGCCCGCCGACGCTGAGGAAGATGCCGACTTCGAGTCCGCACCCGCTGCCAAACGCAAGGCGCCGATATTCGTGCCGCTGGACCAGTTCACCGTCAACCTGGCCGACGAAGGCGGCGAACGCTTCGCGCAGGTGGCCATGGTGCTCGAGGTGGAAAAGCCCGAGACCGGCGATGCCGTCAAAGCGCACATGCCGGCGATCCGCAATTCGATCCTGATGCTGCTGTCGTCGAAGCACTCGAAAGAGCTGCTGACGCTGCCCGGCAAGGAAAAACTCGCCGCCGAAGTCGCCGAACAGACCGGCATGCAACTCGGCTGGGAGCCGCCGCCGGAAGCCGAGCCGCCCAGCGAAGGCACGCAGCGCCGGCGCTCGCAGCGCCCGCGCAGCAAGCCGAACCCGATCTCGGCCGTGCACTTCTCGCACTTCATCGTCCAGTGATGCCTCGGCAGGCATCCGGAGTATCGGCATCATGACGGACCAGTTCCTCTCGCAAGACGAAGTCGATGCCTTGCTCGAAGGCGTCACCGGCGACGCGGGCCCGGAAGAAGCCGAGCCGCCAGGCGGCGTACGCGACTATGACCTGGCGCGCCAGGAACGCATCGTGCGCGGCCGCATGCCGACGCTCGAGCTGGTGCACGAACGTTTCGCGCGCAACCTGCGCATCGGCATGTTCAACTTCATGCGGCGCAACCCCGACATCTCGGTCGGCCCGGTGAAGGTGCAGAAATACTCGGCATTCCTGCGCGACATCGTCGTGCCGACCAACATCAACGTGATGCGCGTCAAGCCGCTGCGCGGCAGCGGGCTGCTGATCATCGAACCGCAGCTTGTATTCGCGATCATCGATACGATGTTCGGCGGCGACGGGCGCTTCCACACCCGCATCGAGGGCCGCGATTTCTCGCCCACCGAGCAGCGCATCATCCAGCGCACGGTGAGCGTGATCTGCGAGGAATACGCCAAGGCCTGGAACGGCGTCTATCCGCTGGAGCTCGAATACACGCGCTCCGAGATGCAGCCGCAGTTCGCCAACATCGCCACGCCGTCGGAGATCGTCGTGTCGTCGAAGTTCGACGTCGAACTCGGTGGCACCGGCGGCGCCGTGCATCTGTGCATTCCCTACACCACGCTGGAGCCGATCCGCGAAACGCTGAACTCGTCGCTGCAAAGCGATTCGCAGGTCATCGATCGCCGCTGGGTAGCCAAGCTGTCGCAACAGATCAAATCGGCCGAGGTCGAGCTGGTGGCCGAACTGGGCCATGCGCGCGCCACCGTGGCCGACCTGATCGCGCTGAAGGTCGGCGATTTCATCGAGATCGACCTGGACCAGACGCTGGTGGCCAAGGTCGACGGCGTACCGGTATTCGACTGCCGCTACGGCGTGTCCAACGGCCGCTACGCGCTCAAGGTCCATTCCTTCCTTACCGTGAACCCGGACAATTCCAACGGAGCACCTCATGTCGAGCGATAACCCCGCCGTCGATCAGGACGCGGTAGCCGACGATTGGGCCGCCGCGCTGGCTGAACAGAAATCGGCCGAAGCACCCGCGCACATCGGCGAACAGTCGGTCGAATCAGTCGGCGACGCCTCGCATCTCTTCCCGAAACTGTCGGGCGGCGCCAACGACGCGCGCAACGATATCGACATGATCCTCGATATCCCGGTGCAGCTCACCGTCGAGCTGGGCCGCACGCGCATTCCGATCAAGCACATCCTGCAGCTTGCGCAGGGCTCGGTGATCGAGCTCGATGCGCTGGCCGGCGAACCGATGGATGTGCTGGTCAACGGCTGCCTGATCGCGCAAGGCGAAGTGGTGGTGGTCAATGACAAGTTCGGCATCCGGCTCACCGACATCGTCACCCCGTCGGAACGCGTGCGGCGCCTGAACCGGACCTGAATCGTGTCGCAATCGCTGCTGCCCTCGTTGCTGGTCTTTCTTGCCGTGCTGGCGGCGATTCCGCTCGCCGCCTGGCTGCTCAAGCGCTCGCACGCCATCCGCCTGGGCGCCGGCGGCCCGCTGGCCGTCGTCTCGGCGGTGGCGGTAGGCGCACGCGAGCGCATCGCGCTGGTACGCGCCGACGACAAATGGCTGGTGGTCGGTATCACCGGTCAATCGATCAATCTGCTGACGCAACTGGACCACGCCCCCAGCGCCGAAGCGCTGACCAGCAGCGCCGACGCCAGCGGCGCCCGCTTCGCCGATCTGCTCAAGGGATTCTCGCGTCATGACCGCAATCCGCGCTGAACGCGCTGCCCGGCGATCGGCCGCGGCGCTGCGGCTACGCTTGCGGCTGGCCGTCACGGGCACCCCGCTGCCGCCGGCCGTGCGCGCCCTCGCCGCCTGCCTGCCGCTGGCCATGCTGCTGCTCGCCGCGCTGCTGCTGCCGCAGGCCGCGATGGCCCAGCAGCAGGGCTTGCTGACACTGAATTCGAGCTCCGGCCCGGCCGGCACGAGCTATTCCGTGCCGGTGCAGACGCTGCTGATCTTCTCGGCGCTATCGTTTCTGCCGGCCATGCTGCTGATGATGACCAGCTTCACCCGCATCGTCATCGTGCTGGCGCTGATCCGCCAGGCGCTGGGCTTGCAGGCCAGCCCGCCGAACCAGGTGATCATCGGCATGTCGCTGTTTCTCACGCTGTTCGTGATGGGGCCGACGCTCGACCGCATCTACGACGAAGCCTACAAGCCGTTTTCCGAGCAGCGGATGAATCTGGAAGAAGCCGTGACCGCCGGCAGCACGCCGCTGCGCAGCTTCATGCTGCAGCAGACGCGCGAGAGCGACGTGGCGCTGTTCGCCCGCATCGCACGCGTGGAAAGCTCGGTGCCAGCCGCCGAAGTGCCGATGCGCGTGCTGATCCCGGCCTTCGTCATCAGCGAACTGAAGACCGCATTCCAGATCGGCTTCATGGTGTTCGTACCGTTCCTGCTGATCGACCTGATCGTAGCCAGCGTGCTGATGTCGATGGGCATGATGATGCTGTCGCCAGTGCTGGTGGCTCTGCCGTTCAAGCTGATCCTGTTCGTGCTGGCCGACGGCTGGAACCTGCTGATCGGCTCGCTGGTGGCCAGCTTCGGATAGCAACATGACTCCCGAATCGGTTCTTACTTTCGGACGGCAGGCGCTCGAACTGATGCTGATGGTCGCCGCGCCGGTGCTGCTGGTGGCGCTGGCGGTCGGCCTGTTCGTCAGCGTGTTCCAAGCGCTGACGCAGATCAACGAGGGCACCTTGTCGTTCCTGCCCAAGATGGTTTCGATCGTGGTCACGCTGATGCTGGTCGGGCCGTGGATGCTGTCGCTGCTGGTCGACTATCTGCAGCGCGTGCTGGCCGGCATTCCCGCCGCGATCCGGGGCCAATGAGCACCGTCCGCGCCCGACAGCGATGATCGAGGTCACCGAGACGCAGTTGCTGACCTGGCTGTCGGCCTACCTGCTGCCGTTCTTCCGCATCCTTGGCATGTTCAGCAGCGCGCCGATCCTGTCGCAGCGAGTGGTGGCGATGCGCGTGCGCGTGGCAATCTCGCTGCTGGTGGCGATCGTGGTGGCGCCGCTGGTGCCGGCGCAGAACAGCGTCAACATCGCTTCGGCCGTCGGCCTGCTGGCAGTGGCCACCGAAGCGCTGATCGGCATCGCTATCGGCTTCATCGCACGCGTGATCCTGGCCTCGGTCGAGATCGCCGGCGAAGCGATCGGGCTGCAGATGGGTCTGTCATTCGCCGGCTTCTTCGATCCCGAAAGCGGTCAGCTCAATGCCGTCAGCCGCCTGCTGAACACCTTGTCGCTGGCCGCCTTCGTCGCAATCAACGGCCCGGTGCTGATGGTGGCCGCGGTAGTGCGCAGCTTCGACCTGATCCCGCCAGCGGTGGCGCTGGGCAATTGGCTGGATCGTCTGCAGCCGGCCGCGCTGGGCACCGGATTGTTCGAACTCGGCGTGGCCATCGCCCTGCCCTTCATGGCCCTGCTGCTGTTCGTCAACCTGGCGCTGGGCGTGATCGCGCGCATCGCGCCGCAGTTGAACATCTTCGCGATCGGCTTTCCGGTCACCATCGGCACCGGGCTGGCCCTGCTGGCGCTCGGGCTGCCGCTGTTGCAGCAACCGTTCCAGATCCTGATCGAGCGTCTGCTGGCGGCGCTGATGGTCTAGGGTCTGCTAACGCTAGACGTTCGTTATATTTTCCCGCGCTGCGCGTCTGCCGCGCATCCTCGTTCCGCGCCGGTCGCATCGGCCATGATCTGCGCATACGCGCGTTGAAAATGCGCGACGCGCTGCTCCAGGCCGTCGCCGAGTACCGCCCTGCGTCGCGCCTGCGCCAAACCGGCCTGCACGCGGCGGCATATCGCGCCGTCTTCGTCGAACACGCGGTGCGTGAACGCATGGCCGTCGGCGTAGATGCGCTCGATCAGCTTGGCGCCGACCTCGGTCTGCCCCTCGAAAGGCGCACCCAGCGTGCGCGAATGCACGCGCGTGCTGGTCGCATCGATCGGGTCGAAGCGCTGCACGTGAAAGCTGTAGCCCAGAAACGAGGTGACAGTGAGGTTCGGAAACACGTGATGATGCGTGTAGTGATCGAAGCGCCACGGCCAGCGCCCGATCTTCGGCGCCATGCTGCGATCGAAGCGCGCCAGCCAGGCCGGCGCAGCGGCATGCGTCATCGACGAATGCAGCGGGTGATCGAACACGTCGACCGGCACCTCGATGCCGCGCTGCATACCGTCGACCTGCATGAAGGTCTGCCCGTGAACGGCGGGCACGTGATAGCCCTCCAGCGCGTTCTCGATGATCACCTTCCAGTTCGCCGACACCGGCGCCTCGAATTCGTCGAGCACGCGATCCGACCCGGACGATGCACGCGACAAGAACGCATATTCGTCGCCCAGATAGTCGGCCAGCGACGGCCCTTGCTCGGACAGGCGCACAAACACGAACTGCCCAGCCGCCTCGCAGGCGAACTCGGTCAGCCGATGCGCCTGCGGATCGGCCGTCACGGCGGCAAAGGCCTGCGGCTGCGGAATGCCGACCGGCACGCCGGCGCGGTCGTAGACCCAGCCGTGATAGGGGCAGCGCAGCGGGCCGCCGTGCAACCCGATTGGTGAGAGCTGCGCATGCCGGTGCGAGCACACGTTCAGGAACGCACGTGGGCGGCCACCGGAATCGCGCTGCACGATGATCTCGGTAGCGCCGATCGTCATCACGCGGTGCCCGTTACCGTCGAGTTCGAACAGCAGACCGGCGAAAATCCAACAGCACCCGAACAATTGTTCATGCTCGCGCTGCAACCACTGCGGGTCACGATACCAGGCCGGTTCGATCAAGCCCATCGTCATGCGGCGCTCTCCAGCGGCAGCCAATCGTGCCGCGGCGTCGCATAGACGATCGCATCGTAGAAATAACTGCAATGCTGGCGCAACCGCAGCCGATGGCCCGGCAGCAACTCGTGCAGCGCCTGGCAGATGTCGAGCAGATCGGTAGCGTAGTGATAAGCCGCGATCGCCAGCCTGGGCTGCTCGCGCGCCAGCAGACCGGCCGCGCCGCGCAGCGCGCGCGCCTCATACCCTTCGACGTCCATCTTGATGAAGCTGGCACGCTCGACCACGTCATCGAGCGCCACGCAGCGCACGGTGACGCCGCCGGTTTCGCTGACGTGGCTCCCCATGGTGCCGGTCTGCGCAAAGCGCAGCGTCTGGCTGCGCTCGGCCACCGCGCACTGATGGGTGCGCAGGTTCGGCAGCGCAACCGGCAGCACCGCGGGCACCAACTGGTTCAACGCGGCGAAGTTTTCGGCGTCGGGTTCGAAGGCATCGATGCCGGCCACTTGCCAGCCCGACGCACCGAGCAACTTGGCCACCACGGTGCCGCGATGGGCGCCGCAATCGACGAAATGCTCGCGGCAGCCGGCGATGAAGGTTTCGCTGTGCGCGCCCGGACCGAAGTATTCATCACGTGGACCGAGCAGCACGCCGTCGAGCACGTGACGGTTCAGTTCCAGCCGCTGCAACAGCAGCGCGTACAAGGTCTGGCGGCTGGCTTCGTCGTCCAGCCGCTCGGCCAACGCCAGCCAATCGTCGGCACGCGCGGCGGTGCGTTCGCGGTATTGCAGTACCGGCTCATAGCCGCCCGGCACTCCGT
>JAFKGG010000215.1 GCA_017307915.1 Burkholderiales bacterium
GCCCTTGCAGCGCATCCTGGAAAGCGCGGCAGATCACCTCGGGCCCGAACGGATTGCTGTCGCGCTCCACCTCGATGCCCTGCAGCGCGCCGTAGCGCCGCTGCAGGTTCTCCAGCGGCAGGCTCAGATCCGCCTCGATCCGTTGCGCCACCGTGGCAATGCTCAACCAGTCTTCGAACTGTTCGTCGTCGACCAGGGCCAGCTCGCCCGGCATGTCGCCGGCCTGCTCCGCCTGCATGGCGCGGCCGGCATTACGAATGGCTTCGCCGATCGACTCCACGAAACAGGTGGTGATCTCGGCCCGTCTGCTCGACAGCTCCCAGGCCGCTTCGCCCAGCCGCGAACGCAGCGCCAGGTCAGCTTCCTCGTTGGAGGCCTCTTGCAGCCGCACCGGCGCACGATCGAAGAAATCTTCGAGCACAGCGCCGATGAAAACTTTGAACCGGCGCGAGCAGGCCTGCCGCAGCGCGCGCCGCGTCTGGGCATCGACTTCCTGCCCGGTACTCGCCGGCGCCTGCGCCCTGACCTCGCCGGCTGCCGCCGCCTGCAGCGCCCGCAGGACGGCCTGCGGCATCGTAGCCACCTGCAAACCCAGGCCGGTCGGCAGCACGCGCGCCACCCGGCCATGCACGCGATGCTGCAGGACGCCGCCGGCACGCTGCTCGGAAAAATCCAGCTCGACCAGGCTACCCGGCGGCAACGCGCGCATCAGGCCGGCCCGCGCCGGCTGCGTGAACGCCAGAAACAGCCCTGCCTGGCAGTAGTCGCGGATCTCGCCGTCGAGCGTCATACCCGAGCCGCGAACCGTCGCTTTCTGCCGGGTCGACCATCTCGGGTAACGGCGTCGTTCTGTGCTGTGCATCTTCTTACTACGTACGGCCCTGGTCCGCCGCCATGCTGTCGCACGGAGGTCTTCAGTGCGATTATGCGAGGGGCACCCCTTCAACTGGGGTAATCCTCGTTGGTAACCGACGAGTGGGCTGCCCTTTGGCACCGCTGGAGTTGTCAAAATTGCCAACGATGACGCTACCCAGCCCTTGTCGATGACAGAATCGAAAAAAAGCCCGGGAAAAGCCGCGATAATGAAGAGACCTGCAGCGACAGCCATGGCGCGCTGGCCCTGCGTAGCGAACTGCCCGATGCGGGAGCGCGCCAGCATGGTCAGGCGGCCAGTTGCCGCTCGACATACGCGCCAGTGCTTTCTGCCCTTGTGGCCCAATGACTTGCGGTCTGCCTGCCGATGAGCCACGCCGTCAACAATCCCCGCTCCCCTGCCGCTTTGCTGCTGGCTGCGGCGGTCATCTGCCTGGGCGCCAGCGCCGCGATGCTGTGGCTTGCCTTGCAGCAGCCGTGGCTGGGCCTGCAGTTGCAGCCGCAGTTCGAGCAAGATCGCATCGAGATCGTGGCCGCCAGCGGGCCGACGGCCGCGCTTGCAACGCCGTCGACGCTGCGCTGGATCGCCGCCGCTGACGGCAGCCGACGCATCGATCTGCGCGCAACCGACCTCATCGAGGAGCCTGATTTTTTTCAGCGCTACGAGGAAATGGTCGAACTGTTCACGCGTCAGCAGCAGATCAGCGAGCTGCTGGCCGCAGGCCCGGTGCAACTCGGCATTGCGCTGCCCGACGGCAGCGTGCAAACGGCATCTGCCACCGCGCAAGCCCGCCCGGTCAGCGATCTGCCATTCGTGTTCTGGTTCCAGCTCGCCGCCGGCTGCGCCAGCGTGTTGATCGGCTGCTGGGTGTGGGTGCTGCGGCCACGCGACTGGGGCGCGCGCATGTTCGCGCTGACGGGTCTGCTGTTCGCGCTGGCGGCGCTGCCGGCCGCCGTCTATAGCACGCGCCCGCTGGCGCTCGATGGCCACACTTTCGAATGGCTATCGCGCGCCAATCACGCTGGCTCGATCATTTTCGGCGCTGCGTTCGTCGGCTTGTTCCTGTCCTATCCCCGGCTGCTGGTGCGGCCGTCGCGGCTGCTGTGGCCGGCGGCAGCGGCGCTGGGCTGGTACGGCGCGCATCTGCTGCATGCCTGGCCTGACGTCGACTGGGGCCTGCGCGTGCCGATCATGCTGTCGATGGGTGCGGCGATCGCCTGCGCCATCGTGCAATGGCGCCGCACTGCCGGCGACCCCGCCTCGCGCGCCGCGCTGCGCTGGTTCGCACTGGCGGCGATCTTTGGTTGCGGCCTGTTCGTGGCCGTGATCGTCGCGTCGACGCTGCTGCGCTGGCTGCCGCCGATGCGGCAAGGTTATGCGCTGGGCTTCTTCCTCATCATGTACATCGGCTTGGCGCTCGGGCTGCGCCGCTACCGGCTGTTCGACCTGGATCAATGGGCTTACCGCATCCTGCTGTGGGCCGGCGGCGCCCTGCTGCTGCTGGCGCTGGACGCCACGCTGGTGTTCGCGCTGCGACTGGAGCCGACGATCTCGCTCGGCTTGGCCTTGCTGATCGTGGGCTTCGGCTGGCTGCCGCTGCGGCAGACGCTATGGCAGCGGATGGTCGAGCGCAAGCCGATGGCCGAGCACGAGATGTTCCATGAAGTGATCCAGCTGGCGTTCGCAGCGTCGCCGCAGCAGCGTGCCCGGCAATGGCAGGGGCTGCTGCGGCGCTTGTTCGATCCGCTGGAAATCGCACCGCTCGATGCCGACGCCGACGTGCGCCTGCGCGATGATGGCGTCACGCTCGATCTGCCGGCAGTGGCCTCGTCGGGGCCGCTGCGCCTGCGTTATCCGTGGGGCGGCCGGGCGCTGTTTTCGGTGCGGCACCGCGAGCTGGCACTGCAACTGGTCGAGCTGCTGCGGCTGGCCGACGCCAGCCGCGACGCCTACGAGCGCGGCGCGCTCGAAGAGCGGCACCGCATCGCGCGCGACCTGCACGACGACGTCGGTTCGCGGCTGCTGTCGAGCCTGCATCGGCAGACGCTCGACGACACGCGACGCCTGATCCGCCATGCGATCGCCGACATCCGCACCGTGGTGTCGGGGCTGAACGGCCGCAGGCTGCCGCTGACCACCATCGTGGCCGAGTTGCGCCACGAAACCGGACAACGCCTGGAAGCCGCCGGCATCGAGCTCGACTGGCCGCTGCCGCCCGACGATGCCGTGCTGCCGAACCTGGACTATCGGCTGTACAAGCACTGGATCTCGATGATCCGCGAGCTGGTCTCCAATGCCATCCGGCATGCGCGCTGCACGCGGCTGTCGGTGCAGGTGTCGTTCGACGGCGATCGCCTGGTCACCGAGGTGCGCGACGACGGCATCGGCATGGGCCATGCGCCTGGCGCACCTGACACATCCGGCGCATCGGGAGCGCCCGGCGCCGAGGTGCCGGGCACCGGCACGCATGGCGGCCACGGCCTGGCCGGCCTGCGCCGCCGCGCCGCCGAACTGGGCGGCAGCGTCGAACTGCACACCGGCGACACCGGTACCGCGGTACGCTTCGACCTGCCGCTCGCGCCACCCCGCGCCGAGCCGGCCGACACCGATAAAACGCCTGCCAACGACTCCTCCACACTCGCTGCCCGATGACTGCGTCCGCTTTTGCCCTGATCGTCGAAGACCTGCCCGATGTCAGACACTGGCTGCAAGACCTGCTGCAGCAAGCTTTCCCCGGCCTGTCGGTCACCGGCACTGCCACGCTGGCCGAAGCGCGCCGCTGGCTGGCCGACGGCCCGGCCGCACGCGCACCCGACGACCCCGCGTTTCGCCTCGCGCTGATCGACATCGGCCTGCCCGACGGCTCGGGCATCGATCTGATCAGCGAAATCTCGCTGCGCCATCCGCAGACGCTGTGCGTGGTCACCACCGTCTATGACGACGACGAGCATCTGTTTCCGGCGATCGCCGCCGGCGCGCGCGGCTATCTGCTGAAAGACCAGGAGCCCGAACAACTGGTGCGCGCGCTGCGCCGCATCGACGACGGCATGCCGCCGCTGTCGCCGTCGATCGCCCGGCGCATGCTCGAATGGTTCGGCCAGCGCCAGCCGCTTGCGGCCACGGATGGCGCGGCGTCACCTCAGGCCACTGCCTCGTCGCAGACGGCGCCGTCGGCCAGCGCCGCCTCGGCCAGCAGCGCCATGCCCGAACGGCTGACCGCGCTCACGCCACGCGAAACCGACGTGCTGTCGGCCATCGGCCGCGGGCTGCGCGTGGCTGAAGTGGCGCGCCTGCTGGGCCTGACCGAGCATACGGTGACCAGCTACGTGAAGTCGCTGTATCGCAAGCTGAACATCAGCTCGCGCGCCGAAGCCGCGCTGGAGGCTTCGCGTCGCGGCCTGGTTTGAATCGCTACGTTTATAATCGAAAAATTTTGCACCTACATGGCAGCCGGCAATGAGTGACATCAAGAAAGTCGTCCTCGCCTATTCAGGCGGACTCGATACCTCGGTAATCCTGAAATGGCTTCAGGACGTCTACGGATGCGAGGTCATCACCTTCACGGCCGACATCGGCCAGGGCGAAGAGCTGGAACCGGCGCGCCAGAAGGCGCTGAAGTTCGGCGTGAAAAAGATCTACATCGAAGACCTGCGCGAAGAATTCGTGCGCGACTTCGTGTTCCCGATGTTCCGCGCCAACACGCTGTATGAAGGCGAGTACCTGCTCGGCACCTCGATCGCGCGGCCGCTGATCGCCAAGCGGCTGGTCGAGATCGCCCGCCGCGAAAAGGCCGACGCCATCTCGCACGGCGCCACCGGCAAGGGCAACGATCAGGTGCGCTTCGAGCTGGGCGCCTATGCGTTGATGCCCAACGTGAAGATCATCGCGCCGTGGCGCGAATGGGATCTGCTGTCGCGCGACAAGCTGCTCGACTACGCCGACAAGCACGGCATCCCGGTCGACTTCAAGAAGCGCAAGGGCGAAGCACCGTTCTCGATGGATGCCAATCTGCTGCACATCTCCTACGAAGGCGGCGTGCTCGAAGACCCGGCGCGTGAACCGCCGGCGCAAGGCATGTGGCGCCTGACGGTGCCGGTGGAAAAAGCACCTGGCCGCCCCGAAGACGTCGAGCTGGAATTCCGCCGCGGCGACCTGGTCGCGATCAACGGCAAGAAGATGAAGGCGCACGAGCTGCTCACCGAGCTGAACCGGCTCGGCGGCAAGCACGGCGTGGGCCGCCTCGACCTGGTCGAGAACCGCTACGTCGGCATGAAATCGCGCGGCTGCTACGAAACCCCGGGCGGCACCGTGCTGTGGAAGGCGCACCGCGCGATCGAGTCGCTGACGCTGGACCGCGAAGTGGCGCATCTGAAAGACGACCTGATGCCGCGCTACGCCAGCCTGGTGTACAACGGCTACTGGTGGTCGCCCGAGCGGCGCGCGCTGCAAGTGCTGATCGACCACACGCAGGAAAACGTCAACGGCACTGTCACCGTGCGCCTGTACAAGGGCAACGTGACCGTCGTGTCGCGCAAGTCGCCCGACTCGCTGTTCGACATGAAGATCTCGACCTTCGACGACGACGGCGGCGCCTACAATCAGGCCGACGCCGGCGGCTTCATCAAGCTGAACGCGCTGCGGATGCGCATCGCGGCCAACAAGGCAGCGGCTTCGTCGACGGCACCGAAAGCGGCACGCAAGAGCGCCGCCGCCGGCAAGGGCAAGGCTGCGACCGCCAAGGCTGCCAAGCCGCGCGCCAAGAAGTCGTAACCGGGTGCCGCTACTCACGCTACAAAACGTTCATCTCGCCTACGGCCACGTCGCGCTGCTCGACGGGGTCGACCTGGCCGTCGAGCCTGGCGAACGGCTGGCGCTGATCGGCCGCAACGGCACCGGCAAATCGTCGCTGCTGCGCGGCATCGCGGGCGACATCGCATTCGACGATGGCCAGCGCATCGTGCAGAGCGGCATGCGCCTCGCCACCGTGGCGCAAGAGCCGCTGCTCGATCCGGCGCACCGCGTGTTCGACGCGGTAGCTGCCGGCCTGTCGGAGCAGGCCGCGGCGATTGCCGAATACCAGCATCTGACGCACCAGCTTGCCGCGGCCGGCACGCAGCCCGCCCCCGGCTCGCTCGAACGGCTGGCGGCCTTGCAGGCGCAACTCGACGCCAGCGGCGCCTGGGCCGTCACGCATCGCATCGACAGCGTACTGACCCGCCTGGGCCTGGATGGCGAAGCGTCGGTAGCTTCGCTGTCGGGCGGCACGCGCAAGCGCGTGGCACTGGCGCGCGCGCTGGTCGCCGAACCCGACCTGCTACTGCTCGATGAGCCGACCAACCACCTCGACATCGAGTCGATCGCGTGGCTCGAAAGCCTGCTGGTTTCGTATCGCGGCGCGCTGATCGTCATCACGCACGACCGGCGCTTCCTCGACCGTGTGGCCACGCGCGTGATCGAGCTCGATCGCGGCAAGCTGCGCTCCTACCCCGGTTCGTTTTCCGCCTACCAGACCCGCAAAGCCGACGAACTGGCGCACGAGGCCGTGCTCGACGCAAAATTCGACAAGGTGCTGGCGCAGGAAGAAGTCTGGATCCGCAAAGGCGTCGAAGCGCGCCGCACGCGCAACGAAGGCCGCGTGCGGCGGCTCGAAGCATTGCGCCGGCAACGCAGCGAACGGCGCGAGCGGCTGGGCCACGTCAACCTGACGGTGGACGCCGGCGAACGCTCGGGCAAGCTGGTGGCCGAACTGATCGACGTCACCAAGAGCTGGGGCGAACGCACGGTGGTGCGCAACTTCAGCACCATCGTGCAGCGCGGCGACCGCATCGGCCTGATCGGCCCCAATGGTGCCGGCAAGACCACGCTGCTCAAGCTGATGCTGGGCGAGATCGAACCCGACACCGGCACCGTGCGCCTGGGCACCAACCTGAACATCGCCTACTTCGACCAGTTGCGCGAGCAGCTCGACGAAGAAGCGCCGCTGGTCGAGACCATCAGCCCGGGTTCGGACTGGATCGAGATCGGCGGCCGCCGCACGCACGTGATGAGCTACCTGGAGCGCTTCCTGTTCGCGCCGCAGCGCTCGCGTTCGCCGGTGCGCTCGCTGTCGGGTGGTGAACGCAACCGGCTGCTGCTGGCGCGCTTGTTCGCGCGGCCGGCCAATCTGCTGGTGCTCGACGAACCCACCAACGACCTCGACATCGAAACGCTGGAGCTGCTCGAAGAGCTGCTGGCCGAATATCCGGGCACTGTGCTGATCGTCAGCCACGATCGTACCTTCCTCGACAACGTGGTCACGCAATCGATCGTGGCGCTGGGCGATGGGCAATGGCGCGAGTATGCCGGTGGGTATTCGGATGTGGAGGCGACGCGAGGGCGTGAAGCCGCCCAGACGCAGACCCAGGCGGCGCCCGTGCGCGGTGGTGCCAATGCGGGTGCCGCCACGGGTGCTACTACGGGGGCCAGTGCAGCCGACGACGTCGCTGCCGGCACGGGCGCCGCGGCAGCAGCGGCCTCGACCGCCGGCGACGCGCCATCCGCCGCAGGCGCTGCCGCTGCGCCACGCCGCGTCAAACTCTCGTACAAGGAACAACGCGAGCTCGACGCCCTGCCGCAGCGCATCGCCGACCTCGAAGCCGAGCAGAAGACGCTGGGCGAGAAGCTGGCCGACCCGAGCACCTATCAGAACGACGCCGCCGGTGTGGCCGCGATGAACGAACGCTTCGCGGCGATCGAGGAAGAGCTGCTCACCGCGCTCGAGCGCTGGGAAGCGCTGGAGGCGCGGCGCTGAACCAGCCCTAGCAGAACGCTGTCGGCCGCGCGATAATCCGGCTTCCGAGTTGCTCAGTCAGCACTTCATTTCATGCCCGACGCCGCGCCCGCCCCGCTGCTGCTCCCCGAGCACATCGCAATGATCGATAAAGGGGTATCGGCCATCGTGGCGTCATGCAATGCCGCCTTGCGCCCGAGCGTGATGCGCGCCATAGGCAGCGGCATTTCGCGCGATGGCGCAGAGATCACCGTATTCCTGTCGCGCGATCAGTCGCGCCAGCTGCTGCAGGATCTGGCCGCC